>NZ_BAAGTH010000002.1:0-469862 GCF_054782015.1 Salinifilum aidingensis
GCAGCGTTCAACGCACGCCACCCTGACGGCACGGTGGTCGAGTACGTACATCACCGCCCCACCGAAGACGAGCGCTGACTGGCCAGAAACCGGGACATCCTCATCCCGAAACGCGTCCGCAAGACCACTGCGCCCACGGGAAACCGACCACGGGCAGCGAAGAACTTCAGCAACAGGGCAAAACCCAGCTTCGCCGCGCCACGCTTGCCCGCCACCCGGTCCAGATCGTCACCGATCAGCGTCCAGTGCTCGACCAGCTCGTCCTGATCCAACTCCGCGCCATGCACGAACGCTACCGAGCACCCGAACCGAAACGAATGGCGGCTCATGACCCGTTCCTTACCGGCACCCCGCCTCAGGACAGCCTCGGTGGCCCGCACCGGTCCGGCGCGGGCCACCGTCGTACGAGGTGCTGTTACCCAGCCGGCGGGGTGCGCCGCTTGCGCGTGAACCGGTTGGCCAGGTACAGCAAGCCCCACCCCACCAAGAACAACGCCACCAACGCACCAGCCAGCAGCCACGTCATTCCGAGGCCGTCGCGCAGGGCAAACACCAGATACATCAACAGCGTCAGCCCGAGCGCTTCCCAAAACGCGGCATGCCCAGGCGAGACTCGGTCCTCTTCCGTCACGGTCCGCCGCCCATCACTTCGGGCCCATCTGGACGATCAACCAGATGATGGCCCCGGCGACCTCGCCGCTGATCTTGCGAGCCACCGGCTTGCTGATGAACGGCACCACGCCGGTAATGCAGCCCACGCAGGCGTCAACGACGAGGTCCTCGGCCTTGCCCAGCTCATTGTTCTTGACGTAGTTGCTGATCTGGCCGATCACAGCCCCAGACAGCGATCCCCACACGCACCGGGCGATGACAGGCAACGCCGCCGCGACGATGGCGGGCAGGGCCTTGGCGGACGGTCCTTCGACCTCGGCCTGCGCCTGGGCCAGCCCATCGCGCAGGGCCTGTTCCCGACGCAGGAATTCGGCGCGCAACTCCTCGTCGTCCGGAAACAAGTACTCAGCGGCCTGCTCGGGCGTCGCATCAGCCGGCACGGACTCCAGCTTGCTCCCGACCGCGTCGGCGTCGAACTCGGTCACTGCTTCGCTCACGGGTGTTCCTCCCCCATCGTTGTCCTTCCCCAGTTGTCCCCCAGTCACCCGGGCAGAGTTCGATCTTGAACTCTGATCATCAGGATGCCAGACCGCCCCACTCGCGCGAGGGAAAACCACAAAAATCGCCCGCACGCATCACGTGCGCCGCCACGCACCCGGCGCACCGCCTCCTCGGTGTCCTCGGCGAGCTGCACGCGGTCGACGCGGCGGTCACCTGCCGCACATGCCCCTCCCACGACGAAGACGGGCAGATGGCCTTCACCTTCACCGAACCCGAGCCCGAGCTGGCGCTGTTCCCCCTCGACGAGCCCGCCAGGCGGCAGTAGTCGCCAGCCGGTGGTGCACACCCGCCGCCGAGACGTGATCATCGTGGGATGAACAGCAACCGCGAGCGCCCGCCGAGGTTCGACCGAGCGCGCGAGGACGTGCGCGGGACTGTCAGCTGGTTCTGACGGACCCCACTGGCGTCGGTCGATCGATGTCCTTGAGCTCGATCCGGGAACTGACCCGGAGATTCAGCCGCGACGGCTCGCTGGGGCGAGGAGATCGACCGGGCTCACTGCAGCACGCCGACGGCGGCGTAGCTGTTGGACCGGCGGGCCTGCGCGTCGCTGACGGGCGCGTCGGGGCGCCAGGCGGCGCTGGGCACGACTCCGGGCTCGAGCAGGGTGTAGTCGGTGAACAACGCGGCGATCTCGTCGCGGTCGCGCAGGTGCAGCTGCGGCGTGCTGGTGCGGGAGAACACCTGCTGGGCGCCGTCGCGTTCGGCGTCGGTGAGTTCCAGGTCGGCGCTGTGCGAGACGACCAGGGCACTGCCGGGCGCGCACGCGGCGCGGTAGGTGGCCAGCAGCGCGGTCGGGTCGGCCTCGACGATGTCCAGCACCGCCACGGCCAGCACCGCCACGGGCCGGGTGAAGTCCAGCAGCCCGCTCACCCCGGGGGCTTGCAGCACGCTCCGCGGTTCGCGCAGGTCGGCCCGGGTGACCGTGACGTGGGAGGCGTCCTGCAGCAGGTGTCGCGCGTGGGCCACCGCGGTGGGGTCGATGTCCACGTAGGCCACCCGCGCGGCCGGGTCGGCCGCTGCGGCGATGTCGTGCACGTTGCCCTCGGTGGGGATGCCGGAGCCCAGGTCGAGGAACTGGTCGATGCCCCGGTCGCACAGCGCGCGCACGGCGCGCAGCAGGAACGCGCGGTTGATCTGCACCCACGCCCGGTTGCCGGGGAAGGCGGCGAGCAGCTGCGCCACGGCCTCGCGGTCCACGGGCAGGTTCGCCGACCCGCCCAGCAGGTGGTCGTACATCCGGGCGATGTTCGGGGTGGAGGTGTCCACCTCGGGCAGTGCGGAGGGGTCCACGGGCTCGCTGGTCACAGGGGCACCTTTCGCTGCGGCAATGCTGCTTTCCGGGCGGCGGGCGCAGTGCCGCGCCCGGCGCGAGGTCATGCTGCGGCCTGCGCGGCCGCGGCGGCAACACGGGTGGCACGACTGCGGCACAGTGGGGGCATGGTGCGCACGCGCAAGATCGCCGATCTCACCGGGCCCGGGCTGACCGACGCGTTCGGCATCGGCGGTACGGACCTCGGCGTGGTGACCACGGCCCCGGACGGGCGGCTGGTGGCCGTGTTCGGCGACACGTTCGAGCACGCCACGGTGGGCGGGCCCGGCTGGCGCTCGCCGGTGGTGCTCTTCGCCGAGGCCGGCAGCGCGCTGGAGGGACTGCGGTGGACCGGATCCGGCGGCGACCGCACCGCCCGCGCGCGGCAACTCCTCACCTACCCCAGGGCCGGGCTGCTGCGCCGGCCGCGGTGCTCCACGATCCTGCCCACCGACGTGCTCACGCTCGGTGATGCGATGTACCTGCACGTCATGGCCTGCCGCGGGCTCGGCAACGTGCTCTTCACCGACGTGCTGGTCTCGCGCGACAACGGCGAGACCTGGCGCCGGGCGGGCGTCGAATGGCCCGGGTCGGCCTGCGGCGGGCTGTTCCAGATGCTCACGTGGGAGCTGGCCGACGACGGCTACGTCTACGCCTACACCACCGGGTTCCAGCGCAACGCCGGGCTGCTGCTGCACCGCGTGCCGGCCGAGGCGCTCACCGACGCGCGCGCCTGGCAGCCGTGGGGTTTCGCCGAGGGCCGGTGGGCCTGGGGCAACGCGGCCACGGTGACCCTGCCCGGCGCGCACGGTGAGCTGTGCCTGCGGCGGGTGCCCGGACCGGACGGGCGGCGGCACTGGCTGCTGGTGTTCTTCGACGCCGGTGGTTACCGCATCGACGCGCTGCTGCTCGACCGGCCCAACGCGAACCTGCACGAGGCGCCGCGCGCCGCCGCGCTCGCGGGCACGGCCTGGGACGGCGAGGACCACGCCACCGGCCGGGTGGCGCAGCTCTACGGCGGCTACGTCGTACCCGGATCCACTGTGGACAACCTGCACCTGGTGGTCAGCCAGTGGAACACCAGCACCAACTGGCCCTATCGCGCGATGCAGTTCGCCACCGACCTCTCCGAACTGCTGCGGTGAGCGCGGCGGCCCGTCCGCCGAGCTCACCGCCCTACAGCGGCGAGAGCTCCGACTCGGCGGAGGACAGGTCCCAGGAGCGCCGCCGAATCCGCACCGGGACCTCGTCGCCGCGGTCGATGGCGGCGAACACCGCACCGCGCGCCCGGCGCCACCACACCAGCACGCGCCAGGCGCCGACGAGCAGCACCGCCACGACGGCGAGCAGCGCCACGCGGTACTGCCCGCCGGAGACCTGCACCAGCATCCCGACCAGCAAGGAGGCGATGGTCGTCGCCACGAAGCCGCCCACGTTGACCACGCCGGTCGACGTGCCGACCCGGTGCATCGGGTTGTAGTCGCGGGCCAGCATGAAGCCCACCGTGGACACCGGGCCGCCCAAGGACAGCAGCGCGAAGGCCGGGAGCAGCACCCCCAGCGGGATCGAACCGGGCCAGCTGAGCAGAACCGCCCACACCAGCAGCGCCCCCATCAGGTAGGCAGCGGTCAGCGGCATGCGCACCCACGCCTTGCGCGCGATCACCGCCCCCACCGCGGGACCGCCGAACATGGAGCCGAACACGAACACCATCAGCATGGCGCTGGCCGCGGCGGGCTCGAATCCCTGGCCCTGCACCAGGAACGGCACGCCCCACAGCAGGGTGAGCACGTTCGGGGCGAACATCGTGGAGAAGTGCACCCAGAAGCCCAGCCGCGTGCCGGGCACCCGCCAGGCACCCGACACCTGCTGCAGCAGCGAACCGGAAGCGCTCCCCTCCTCGGACCGCGTCGCGCGCGCGGTCGCCGCGCGCGGCGCGTCCCGCAGGCTCAGCGCGGCGACCGCGGCGAAGGCGGCCGTGCACAGGCCCACCACGAGGAACGTGGGCGTCCAGCCCTGACCTGCCAGCGCCATCGCGAGCGGGACGGTCGCGGCGAGGTTGCCGACGTAGCCCATGGCCGTGGTCAGCGAGGTGACCAGCGGGTAGCGCCTGCCGGAGAAGTGCGCGGCGATCAACCGCAGCACGCTGACGAAGGTCAGCGCGTCCCCGAAGCCGAGCACCCCGCGGGCGAGCAGCCCCGTCGGGTAGGACTGCGCCGCGGCCAGCAGCACCTGGCCGAGGCCGAGGAACAGCAGCGCCGCCGTGAGCACCTTGCGCGGCCCGAAGCGGTCGACCAGCACCCCGGTGGGGATCTGCATCGCCGCGTACACGCCGACCTGCAGCACGGTGAACGTGCCCAGCGCCGCGGGACCCACCGCGAAGCGCTCGGTCGCGTACAGGCCCGCCACGCCGAACGAGGTCCGGTGGAACACGGAGAGCAGGTAGATCAGCGCCCCGACGATCCAGATCAGCCAAGAACGAGTGCTCGCACGGTTGTGCTCGCGCTGCTGCGGCGGCCGTGGCCGGGACACTGCCTCTCCTCCCGCTCGACGTCACGCACCTCCAATGGTTATATCGGCTAACCAACCCCGTGGCTTACGCGTGGCCGCGGTAAGCTTGCCCACATTCGCCGGAGCACCCGGGGCTGCGCGGTCACCGGTGGTGTCCCGTGCCCGGCGCCGCTGCCGCGTCACCGCTGGTGGGCGGCGAGCACGTGAGCGCGGGCCCCGTCGATGTGCGCGGTGATCACCTGCCGCAGCGCTTCGGCGTCGCGCGCCGCGAGGGCATCGACCATGCGCTGGTGCTCCTCGTCGATGCGCTGCAGATCGTGCCCGGAGCGCACCCACCGGCGGCTGTAGGGCTCGACCAGGTGCAGCAGCTGGTCGACGAACCGCAGCGTCAACCGCCGGTCGGCCAGCTCGTAGATGTGCCGGTGGAACCGGTAGTTCACCGCGGCCCGCGCGTCGGCGTCGGCGCCCTGGGCGCGCATCCGGTCGGCGAGCTGCTGCAGCTGCTCGCGGTCGCGGTCGCGGCAGCCGCGCACGACGTCCTCGGCGAGTCCGGGTTCGAGCTGCCGGCGCAGGTCGAACAGCTCGGCGATGTCGTCGCCGTTGAGCTCAGCGACGGTCATGCCGCGCGGGTGCACCTCGACGAGTCCTTCGGCGGCCAGGGCGTGCAGCGCCTCCCGCAGCGGGATGCGGCTGACCTCCAGCTCGGCGGCGAGGTGCTGCTGGATCAGCCGCGTGCCGGGCGGCAGCTGCCCGCTGCGGATGCAGCTGCGCAACTGCTCGGCGATGGCCGCGGCGCTGTGGGGCGTGTGGGCAGCACGGATCACGGGCGCGAGAATACTGGTTGAACCGGACGCAGCGTCTGTATACACTCGCTGCCCACTGCGGCGAGGGGAGATCCGGATGGCCGTCGACACCGACATCGCGATCCTCGGCGGCGGCATCCTCGGCCTGGCCACGGCACGTGCGCTGCGCCGCGCCCACCCGGCCGCGTCGGTGACCGTGCTGGAGAAGGAGTCCCGCTGGGGTGCGCACCAGTCCGGGCACAACTCCAACGTCATCCACAGCGGGCTGTACTACGCCCCGGGCAGCCTCAAGGCCCGCCTGGCCCGCACCGGCGGCGAGGAGATGATCCACCACTGCCGCGAGCACGGCGTGCCCGTGCAGCGCACCGGCAAGCTCGTCGTCGCCACCCGCGACGCGGAACTGCCCCGCCTGGCCGAACTCGCCCGCCGCGGCGCGGCCAACGGGGTCACCGCGCACCGCCTGGACCGCGCCGAGATCGCCGCCCGCGAGCCGCACGTGGCCGGCATCGCCGCCCTGGCCGTGGAGGACACGGCGATGACCGACTTCGGCGCGGTCTGCCGCGCCCTGGCCGCCGAGGTCGCCGCGAGCGGCGCCGAGCTGCACCTGGGCACCGCGGCCCGCGGCATCACCCGCGCCGGCGGGCGCACGGTGGTGCGCACCGACCGCGGCGAGCTGCGCGCGCGGCTGCTGGTCAACTGCACCGGGCTGCACAGCGACCGCATCGCCGCGGCCGCCGGCGCGCGGCCGCCGGCGCGGGTCATGCCCTTCCGCGGGGAGTACGCCGCCGTGGCGCCGCAGCGGCGCGATCTGATCACCAACCCGGTCTACCCCGTGCCGGACCCGGAGCTGCCGTTCCTCGGCGTGCACATCACCCCGATGCTCGACGGCGCGGTGCACGTGGGACCGAACGCGGTGCCCGCGCTGGCGCGGCAGGGCTACCGGTGGCGCGACGTCGACCCGCACCTGCTCGGCGAGCTGGCACGCGATCCGGCGCTGCGCGGACTGGCGCGCCGGTACTGGCGCTCCGGTCTGGCCGAGGTGGCCCGGTCGCTGGTGCCGCCGCTGTTCGTGCGCGAGGCCCGCCGGCTGCTGCCGGCGCTGACCGCGCGGGACCTGCGCCCGCACGGGGCGGGCGTGCGGGCGCAGGCGATCACCGCCGACGGGCGGCTCGTCGACGACTTCGTCCTCGACCACTCGCCCGGCGCGGTGCACGTGCTCAACGCGCCGTCACCGGCGGCCACGGCCAGCCTGCCCATCGGCCGGCGCATCGCCGCCGACGTCTGCGAACAGCTCGACCTGCCCGGGCTGGCCCGCGACCTGCGCGCCACCGGCGACTGACCACCGTCCCCGTCGCTCCGCTCGTTCCGACGACCGCCCGCTCCCGGAAAACCCGTCGTTTCCCGCTCCGTTCTCCGTCCACGGCGAATCGAGGACTGCCATGAGCGCACCGCAGCAGCACGGAACGCAGCCCGAGATCCCCGACCCGCCGATCGGGTGGCGGGCCAAGGCCAAGCAGATCGGGCCCGGGATCATGGCCGCGGCCACCGGTGTCGGCGCCGGTGACCTGGTGGCCTCCATGGTCGCCGGTTCCCAGTACGGCTACACCCTGCTGTGGGCGGTGGTGCTGGGCACCGTGTTCAAGCTCGGCCTCGGCGAGGCCGTCGGCCGGTGGCACCTGGCGTCGAACCGCACCATGCTGGCCGGGTGGCGGGCTCTCGGCCGGTGGGCCACCGGGTTCTTCGGCGTCTACATCGTCATCTGGGGCTTCATCTACGGCGCCACGGCCATGTCGGCCTCCGCGCTGCCGCTGAACGCGCTGTTCCCCGCCCTGTCGGTGCGGTCGTGGGCGGTGCTGTGCGGACTGGCCGGGCTGGGGCTGGTGTGGTTCGGCCGCTACGCCGTGCTCGAGCGGATCATGACCGTGCTGGTGGGGGTCATGTTCGTCACCGTCGTGGGCACCGCCGTGCTCGTGACGCCGAACCTGACGCTGCTGGCCGGCGGGCTGGTGCCCTCGCTGCCGGAGGGGTCGCTGGCCTACGTCCTCGGCCTGATCGGCGGTGTCGGCGGCACCATCACCATGGCCTCCTACGGGTACTGGACGCTGGCCAAGGGCTGGCGCTCGCCCCGCTGGCTGCCGTTCATGCGGTTGGACAACGCCCTCGGCTACACGATGATGGGCGTTTTCGTCGTCGCGATGATGATCATCGCCGCGGAGCTGCTGCTGGGCCGGCCCGTCGTCGACGGCGACGAAGGGCTGCTGCAGCTGGGCGCGACGCTGGCCGCGGATTACGGCCAGTGGGCGCGGTTGCCGTTCCTGGTGGGTTTTTTCGCCGTGACGATGACCTCGCTGATCGGCGTGTGGAACGGGGTGAGCCTGCTGTTCTCCGACTGGTGGCGCACCTGGCGCACGCCCCGGCAGGCTCCCGCCGAGACCGTCGACGCCTATGCGGAGCACGCCGGCGAGCACAGCCGCCCGTTCCGGGTGTACCTGCTGTGGTTGACGTTCCCGCCGATGAGCCTGCTGTTCCTGGACAAGCCGTTCCAGGTGACCATCGTCTACGGCGTGCTCGGCGCGCTGTTCATGCCCTTCCTGTCGGGCACGCTGCTGGTGCTGCTCAACTCGCGGTTCGTGCCCGCCGCGCACCGCTCGCGGTGGCTGTCGAACGCGGTGCTGGCGCTGTGCCTGGTGCTGTTCGCCGTGCTCGCCGTCGACCAGATCGCCGGCTACCTCGGCTGAAGCGCACGGCCCGGTGCGGACCGCAGGCCCGGGTGGCGCACCGCCCGGGCGGGCGAGGCCCCTACCCCCAGGAAGGGGCCTCGCCGCGCCGGTGTCGGAGGCTTCGGCGGCACGGGATCCGGCCGCACGCCGCCGTCGTGCACCCGCGGATCACCTCGGCGATTGAGGAGATCAAAGGTGTCATCTATAGTTTACGATGGCACGGCAACAGTACTGTCAGCGCGCCACGCAGTCAACGGACTCCGTCAACGGCACGCGACAGCACGTCATGCTGCCGACCGCGGTCGACACTGGCGAGGAGGGGCCATGAGCGACGACACCGCAGACAGCCGGGCCGCGTTCGGCGAACGGCTGCGCTGGCTCATGCAGACCTGCCCGCAACCGGACGGACGGCCGTGGACCCCGGGGGCGGTGGCGAAAGCCCTCACCGCCGCCGGCCACCCCGTCTCCCGGCAGCACGTCTGGAAACTGGTGCGCGGCGGAGCGCAACCGAGCTTCGCCCTCGTCGACGCGCTGGCCGACGTCTTCGGCGTGAGCGTGGAGACCTTCAGCGGACGCACCGCCGATCCCGAACTGCCCGCAGCGCTGTACCGCGCCGGCGAACTCCCGCCCGAGCAGCTGGCCCACCTCGCCCAGTACATCCGGTTCCTCGAATCCCAGATGGACCGCAACAGCGAGGAACCGCAATGATGTCCCGCGGTGCACAGACCCGCACAGACCTGCACGGGCCGCCCCGGACGTGCACCGCCAGCGGAGGTGAGCAGCGCTGAACGGAGAAGGAGCGCGGGCGCGGCGCGGCCGCGAACGACGCCTGCGGCGCGCGCTGCGCGCCACGCTGCGCACCGCCGGCATCGACCACCCGATGGACATGCTGGAGGTGTGCCACCGGCTCTCGCAGCGACGCAGCCGGCCGATCCACGCCACCGCGTACCCGCTGGCGGCCAACGGCCCGTTCGGACTGTGGATCCCGGGCCGCAAGGCCGAATGGATCCTGTACCAGCAGCGGACCACTCCCCTGCACCAGCAGCACATCATCGCCCACGAACTCGGCCACATCCTCTGCGGTCACCGCCCGGACCCGATCCACCCCGCGGACGGGGTCGACACCGACGCCTTCGACTGGGGAACGCTGCGCCGCACCGCCTACGACACCACCCAGGAACACGAGGCCGAGACCGCCGCCACGCTGCTGCTGGAGACCGCGCGCACCCGCACCGAAGTGGCACTGCCCACCGGATCGTCCCGCGCGCAGCGCGCGCAGGAAGCACTCAGCCACGGGACGCGGTGGCCGTGATGCTCTGGCCGGTCACCAACCTCGTCGTCTGCGCGGTGCTGGCGGTGTTCCTCGTCCGCCTCGTCCGCGCCCCCGGCAACCGCGCCCTGTGGGCGGTGGTGGCCTGCCTGCTGCTGCAAGCCGGCGGCTACGGGCTGCAGCAGCTGGCCTACCTCGCCGCCGCGAACCCCGAAGCGGGCCACGGCGCGGCCAAACTGGCCCAGAACGTGGTGCTGCACGCGAAGTACTACGCGCTGGCGCTGTTCTTCCTGCTCTCGGTCGGCGGGGACCGCGCCCGGCGACGCGCGAAGCGGGAAGGCGCCCTGCTGGCGGTCACCGCCGCCCTCATCACCACGGCGATGTACCTGACCCCGCCACCGCTGCGCGACCACTCCTTCTCCACCGCGGACATGCAGGTGGCACCCATCGCCGCGTTCTACCTCATCGCCGGCGGGTACTTCATCCACATCACCGGCGCGGCCGCCCGGTGGTCCTGGCTCTACGGCGCGGAATCCGACCGGCGGCTGCGCGCGGGGCTGCGCACCGCCGCCGTCGGACTGGCACTGCAGGCCGCGGCCAGCCTGCTGCGCGCGGTGTTCGTGGTGGTGCGCTCCTCCGGCGGCACGATCCCCGAACCGGTCAACACCACCGCCCTGGCGATGCTCATCATCGCCAACCCGCTGTTCCTCGCCGGGCTGCTGCTGGCGCTCGTGCTCACGCAGCTCGCCCGGCTGCGCACGTGGCTGCGCCACCGGCGCCACTGGTACGCCCTGCGGCCGCTGTGGGACGTGCTGCACCCGCTCTACCCCGAGGCGACCCTGGACCCGCAGGCCCCCTCCGCCGGGGACCGGTGGCGCGCGGCGCGCGTGCACCGCCGCTTCTGGCGCCGCTACGTCGAGTGCCGGGACGGGATCGTGCAGCTCAGCCCCGACCTCGCCGCCGCGGGGTACGACCCGCAGGACCCGCCGCGGGCGCAGGCCGCAGCGCTGCACGAGGCCGTGCAGCGGCAGCTGGCCGCCCGGCAGCCGCACCTGTCCCGCGCCGGCTACGACCCGCGAGCGCCCGTGGAACAACGCGCGGAAGCCATGCGCACCGCGCTGCGCCAGCAGCGCGCCTGCGCCGAGCACACCCCCGACCTGCGCGCCGCCGTGCCGGTGCTGACCAGCACCGACGCGGACGCCGACCTCCACCAGCTGCTGACCCTGTCGCAGGCCGTGGCCAACCATCCCGAAACACGCGAAAAGGCCAGTTCATGAGACTGATCACGGCGGAACGCGTCCTGCTCGGCCCCGCCGGGCAGAACCTGCACGACGGTGCGGTGCTCTGCGACGGCGACCGCATCCGCGCGGTCGGGCCGCGCAGCGAACTCGCGCAGCAGGCCCCCGCCGGAACCACCCGGGAAGACCACCCGCACGCGACCGTGCTGCCCGGACTGGTCAACGCGCACGTGCACCTGGCCTTCGACGGCGGCACCGAGCCCGTCACCGCGCTGCACCAGCGGGACGAGCCCAGCCTGCTGGCCGGCATGCTCGAACGCGCGCAGCAGGCACTCGCGGCGGGGGTGACCACCGTGCGCGACCTCGGCGACCGCGACGGCGCCGCCTTCCGGCTGCGCGAGGCCATCACCCGCGAGGACCTGACCGCCCCGCGGATCGTCGCCGCCGGAGCCCCGCTGACCGTGCCCCGCGGGCACTGCTGGTTCCTCGGCGGCGTCGTCGAGCACGAACGCGACATCCGCGAACGCATCCAGCGCACCGCCGAGCAGGGCGCCGACGTCATCAAGGTCATGGCCTCCGGAGGCCAGCTCACCCCCGAATCACCCCCCATGTGGCAGTCCCAGTTCACCCCCGCCGAACTGGCCCTGGTCGTGGACGAGGCCACGCGGATGGGCCTGCCCGTGGCCGCGCACGCGCACGGCAGCGACGCGATCGCCGCCGCCGTCGACGCGGGGGTGAGCACCGTGGAGCACTGCACCTGGATGGGAGCCGACGGGCCCGACCGCCGCGAGGACGTCGCCACGACGATGGCGCGGACCGGCATCTACGCCTGCGCCGCGAGCTCCCGCAACTGGCGCGCCCTCGCCGACAAGGCCGGACCGGAGAAGGCGCAGGCCATCTACGGCCGGCTCACGTGGATGGCCGACCTCGGCGTACCGCTCATCACCGGCACCGACGCCGGCCTGCCGGGCTCGGTGTTCGACGACGTCGTCGGCGCCCTCGAACTGTACGAATACCTGGGCTTTTCCCCCGCGGCGATCCTCGAGATGGCCACCACCACGAGCGCCACCGCACTCGGCCTCGGCGACTCCGCCGGACGCATCGCCCCGGGCTACGCCGCCGACCTCCTCGTCGTCCCCGGCGACCCCCGCGCCGACCTCGCCGTGCTGCGCCACCCGCACCGCGTCCTCGCCCGCGGACGCGCGGCGCTCACCGACGAGCACCCCCAGCAGGCCCCGCACCGCTCGCTCGAGTGATCTCGGTTCCGCGCCACGGACCGACCGCCCGCCGAGCCCGGTTCCCCCAGCGGCACGGGGCGCGCGGCGCAGGAGGCGGGCTAGGCTGCCGGACCGTGCAACGCGTTGTGGTGACGGGCTCGTCCGGCGCGGTCGGCACGGCGATCAGCCGCGAGCTGCACGCGGCGGGCCACCACGTGCGCGGCTGGGACCTGCGCCCCGGCGTGTGGACCGCGCACCGGGGGGACGTGCGCGAGGCGGCGCTGCGGCGCCGCCTGCTCGACGGGGCCGACGCCGTGGTGCACACCGCCGCGCTGCACGCCCCGCACGTGGGAAATGCCGCGGAGGACGAGTTCCACGCGGTCAACGTCTCCGCGACCGCCGCGCTGCTGCGCGCGGCGCGCACTCGCGGGGTGCGGCGGTTCGTCCATACCAGCAGCACCTCGGTCTACGGCCACGCGCTGGTGCCGCACGGCCGGGCGGTGTGGGTGGACGAGCAGTTGCCACCGCGGCCGCGCGACGTCTACGACGAGACGAAACGCGCCGCGGAGCAGCTGGTCGGCGCCGCCCACGGCAGTGATCTGTCCACAGTGGTGCTGCGCATCGCCCGGTGCTTCCCCGAACCGGCGGCCGCGGCAGCTGCGCACCGGCTGCACCGGGGCGTGGCGCTCGACGACGTCGCGCGGGCCCACCGCCTGGCCGTGCAGCACACCGACGTCGGCGGGGTGTTCGTCATCGCCGGACCGCTGCTGTTCCACCGCAGCGACGCGGCAGCGCTGCGGCACGACGCGGCGTCGGTGCTGGCCGAGCGCGCACCGCGGGAGGTGGCGGTGTTCCGGCGGCAGGGCTGGCCGCTGCCGGACCGCCTCGACCGCGTCTACGACTCCACCGCCGCAGCGCGCCATCTCGGCTACCACCCCGTCCACGGGGTGCGCTCCCTCGCCGAGGAGTGACAGTCCCGCGCGGAACCGGGTACGGGCGGCGGCCGACCGCGCCTGGGCCGAGGGGCCGTGCTTGACCGGGCGGGGTGCTGCTCGTAGCGTGCGCGGCCGTGATCGACGCGGCGCAGCACGAGGTGGACTTCCACCTCGATCCGATGTGCCCGTTCGCGTTCCAGACCGCCCGGTGGATCCGCGAACTGCGGCAACGGCTCGGCCTGGTGGTGCACTGGCGGTTCTTCAGCCTCGAGGAGGTCAACCGGGCCGAGAGCCAGAAGCACCCGTGGCAGCGCGACTGGTCCTACGGCTGGTCGCTGATGCGCATCTCCGCGTGGCTGCGCCGCCGCGACGCGGCGCTGTGCGATGCGTGGCTGCAGCAGATCGGCTCGGCGTTGCACGAGCACGGCCGCAAGCCGCACGAGCCGGACACGGCGCGGCAGCTGCTGACCGACCTCGGCCTCGCACCGGGCGAACTCGACGCCGCGTTGGCCGATGCGTCCACCCACGACGACGTGTGGGCCGACCACCAGCGCGTCACCGCCGCGGGCGGTTTCGGCGTGCCGACGCTGTTCTTCGCCGACGGGCAGTGCCTGTTCGGCCCGGTGCTGGTCGACCCGCCCACCGGTGCGGCGGCCGAACGGCTGTGGCACGTGGTCACCGGCATGCTCGAGTTCGGCACGGTCTACGAACTGCAGCGGCCGAAATCGCCCGCCGACCAGGAGACCATCCACCGGGCGCTGCGGCCGTACCTGGCCGGGCGGGATTGGGTGAGCATCAACCGCGGCGAGGTCGTCGACGTCCCCACCACCGAGGAGGCCCCGTGAACGACGAGTTGTCCCCGCAGCGCCTGGTTCCCGCGCTGCAGCAGGAGTGGCGGGCGCTCGAGGCGCTGCTGGCCGACCTGCGCGAGGACGAGTGGTCGGCCCCCAGCGGACTGCCCGGGTGGAGCGTGCAGGACGTGGCCGCGCACATCATCGGCACCGAGCGGATGCTCTCCGGTGAGCCCACCCCGCAGGTCGAGGTGGACCCCTCCACGTTGCCGCACGTGCACAACGACATCGCCGCGCGCAACGAGTGCTGGGTGCGCTCGCTGCGCGGGCACTCCCCCGCGGCGGTGCTGGCCGCGTTCCGGGAAGTCACCGCCCGGCGGCTGGAGGCGCTGCAGGCCATGGGCACCGACGACTTCGCCGCCGCGGTGCCCACCCCCGTCGGCCAGGCCTCCTACGGCCGGTTCATGCGCATCCGCGTGTTCGACTGCTGGCTGCACGAGCAGGACATCCGCCACGCGCTCGGCCGCCCCGGCCACGAGGGCGGCCCCGTCGTCGACGCGGCCTTCGAGGAGATCACCGGCGCGCTGGGCTACCTCGTCGGCAAGCGCGCCCAGGCGCCCGACGGGGCGCGGGTGCGGCTGGAACTCACCGGCGCGGCCGCGCGCACGCTGCACGTGGCCGTCGACGGCCGCGCGGCGGTCGTGCCCGCGCTGGACGGTCCCGCCACGGCCGCGCTGCGGCTGGACGCGGTGTTGTTCGCCCGGCTGGTCGGGGGCCGCACCACCGCGGCCGAGCACCGCGCGGCGATCGCGGTGGACGGCGACGCCGAGCTGGGCAATCGCCTGGCCGAGCACCTCGCCTTCACGATCTGAGCGCGGCCGGCGGCGGCGCGTCGTGCGCGCCGTCAGCCGGGTGGCCAGCTGAACCGGCGTCCGCCGAGCACGTGCCAGTGCAGGTGCGAGACGGTCTGGCCACCGTCCCGGCCGGTGTTGCACACGAGGCGGTAACCGCTGTCCGCGATGCCCTCGTCCAGCGCGACTTGGTGCGCCTCGAGGATCAGCTCGCCGGCGAGTGCGCCTCCACCGGCCCGCAGCGACACGAGGTCGGGGTGGTGTTCCTTCGGGACCACCAGCACGTGGCACGGCCCCTGCGGGTGCAGGTCGCGGAAGGCGAGCACGCGCTCGGTCTCGCGGACCACCGCTGCGGGCGCGGCGCCCCGCACGATCTCGCAGAACGGGCAGTCGTCGGTCGTTGTCGCCACGGTGCTCCCCCCGTGTTCGTCGTTCTCGGGTTCGTCGTCGCGTGCTCAGCGCGGAGCCGGCTCCTGTTCCGGTCTCCTGCTCAGCCGGGGTCGCGTTCCTGCTCCTCCGCCGTGCCCGCCCCGGCCCGGGCGCCGCGGCGGGGCGGGCCGGTGGTGGTGAAGCGGTGGCGGTAGGTGGTGGGGGTGGTGCCGAGGTGGCGGGCGAAGGCGCGGCGGAGGGTTTCGTCGCTGCCGAGTCCGCTGCGCCGGGCCGCCGAGGTGACGCTGTGCCCGTCGAGGAGGAGTTGCTGCGCCTGGTCGAGCCGGATCCGCTCGACCCAGCGGGCGGGGGTGGTGCCCAGTTCGCTGCGGAACAGCCGGGTCAGGTGCCGGGGGCTGACGGCCGCGGCGCGGGCCATGGACGGCAGGTCGTGCTCGGCGGCCGGGTCGGCCAGCACGGAGTTGATCAGGGTGCGCAGCGCCTCGGTGCGCGCGGGCGGAGTGGTGGCCGTGGTGAACTGCGCCTGCCCGCCGGGGCGGTGCAGGAAGACGACCAGTTCGCGAGCGATGCGGCGGGCCGCCTCGGCTCCGTGGTCGTCCTCGACCAGGGCCAGCGTCAGGTCGATGCCCGCGCTGATCCCCGCGGAGGTGACGAAGCGCCCGTCGCGGACGTGGATGGCGTCCGGTTCGACGCGCACCCGGGGGTGGCGGCGGGCCAGCGCGGTGGCGTGCCGCCAGTGCGTGCTCGCCCGGCGCCCGTCGAGCAGGCCCAGCTCGGCCAGGACGAACACGCCGGTGCACACCGCGGCGACCCGCGCCGCTCGTGCCGCCACCGCCCGGCTCACCGCCAGCAGTTCCGCCTCGAGGGGCTGTTCGGCCAGGCGGTCGCCGCCGGCGACGAGGACCGTGTCGAGCCGGCCGGCCTCGGCCGCCGGCACGGTGCCGCTCAGCGCCGGTCCGGCCGCGGTGGTGACCTCCCCGCCGCGTGCGGAGATCAGCACCGGTTCGTAGTGGTGGCCGAGCCGGTCCGCCTGGTGCAGGACTTCCGAGGGGCCGCTGACGTCGAGCAGGGTCACGCCGTCGAACACGACGATCCCCACGCGGTGCGTCATGGCCGGATCCGTGGTTTCTCTGTCGGAACGGACATGGCGCCAGGCTACGCGCCCGGCGATGCTGGAGGCAGCAGTGCCGAGACGGGATGAGGAGAGAGCGTGAGCGAAACGATCGCGGGGGTGCGGATCCCGGACAGCGCCCTAGCGCGGGAGGCGACCGAGCTGGTGCGGGAGGCGGCGCCGCCGCTGCTGTTCGACCACTCCCGCCGGGTGTTCCTGTGGGCGTCGCTGCGCGGGCACGAGCAGGGGCTCCGGTTCGACGCGGAGCTGCTGTACGTGGGGGCGATGTTCCACGACCTGGGGTTGACCGAGCGGTTCCGCCGCACCGACCAGCGCTTCGAGGTCGACGGGGCCGACGAGGCCCACCGTTTCCTGCGCGCCCGCGGCGTCACAGGTGAGCAGGCCGACCGGGTGTGGACGGCGATCGCGCTGCACACCACCCCGGAGATCCCGCTGCACATGGCCTCCGAGGTCGCCCTGGTCACCCGGGGGGTGGAGCTGGACGTGCTGGGCATCGGCTACGACGCGGTCTCCGCGGAGCAGCGTGCGGCCGTGGTCGCCGCGCACCCCCGCCCGGACTTCAAAAACCGGATCCTGGCCGCGTTCACCGAGGGCATCAAGGACCGCCCGGGGACCACCTTCGGCAACGTCAAGGCCGACGTGCTGGCCCACTGCGTCCCCGGGTTCGTCCGCGACGACTTCGTCGAGGTCATCAAGAATTCCTCCTGGCCGGAGTGAGCGCGTCCGCGGGGGCCGCTTCGGCGGTGGGCGTCGCCGCGGCGGGTGCGCTGTGTTCCTCCCCGGGCCCGGCGGGTTCGGGGGAGGAACACCGGGGAGCCCGGTTGTCCCCGGTCGGCGGGGCGGGCGCTAGGCTGGGGAATGCATCTCGCGCGCAAAATGTTTCTACGCGAGAGATTAGCTCGGCGCCCGACCACGGAGGCACGCGATGCAGTTCGGCATCTTCACCGTCAGCGACGTCACCCCGGACCCGACCACCGGCCGCACCCCCGACGACACCGAACGCGTCCAGTCGATGCGGACCATCGCCCAGCACGCCGACCAGGCGGGCCTGGACGTGTTCGCCACCGGCGAGCACCACAACCCGCCGTTCGTCGCCTCGTCGCCGACGACGCTGCTCGGGAACCTGGCCGGCACGACCGAGAACATCGTGCTGTCCACCTCGACGACGTTGATCACCACCAACGACCCGGTGAAGATCGCCGAGGACTACGCGATGCTGCAGGTCCTCGCCGACGGGCGGATGGACCTGATGCTGGGCCGCGGCAACACCGCCCCGGTCTACCCGTGGTTCGGCTACGACATCCGCCAGGGCCTCCCGCTGGCGGTCGAGCACTACGCGCTGCTGCGGCGGCTGTGGGAGGAGGAGGTCGTCGACTGGCAGGGCACGTTCCGCACCCCGCTGCAGGGCTTCACCTCCACCCCGCGGCCGCTGGACGGGGTGCCGCCGTTCGTCTGGCACGGCTCGATCCGCAGCCCCGAGATCGCCGAGCAGGCCGCCTACTACGGCGACGGCTTCTTCCACAACAACATCTTCTGGCCCCTGCACCACACCAGGAAGATGGTCCAGCACTACCGCCAGCGGTTCGAGCACCACGGCCACGGCCGCGCCGACCAGGCCATCGTCGGCCTGGGCGGGCAGGCGTTCATGCGCCGCAACTCCCAGGACGCCTGGAACGAGTTCCGCCCGTACTTCGACAACGCCCCCGTCTACGGCCACGGGCCGACGATGGAGGACTTCACCACCACCACGCCGCTGACCGTGGGCAGCCCGCAGCAGGTCATCGAGCGCTACGCGGCCATGGCCGACGAGGTCGGCGACTACCAGCGCCAGCTGTTCCTCATCGACCACGCCGGACTGCCGCTGAAGACCGTGCTCGAGCAGATCGACCACCTCGCCGAGGACGTCGTGCCCGTGCTACGCAAGGAGATGGAGTCCCGCCGGCCCGCGCACGTGCCCTCCGACCCGCCCTCGCACGCCGAGCGCGCCGCGGCCCGCCGCGCCGAGCAGCACTCCGGCGACGCCTGAACCCCACCGCGCAGCCCGCCCCGGCTGCAGGTCGGTCGAACCGCTCGTGCCCATCTACCGCGATCTCGGTTTCGACGACCGCGAGGCCCGCGCCCGCGCCAGCCTGCTCATCTCCGGACTGCGCGGGCTGTGCCCGGACCGCATCGTCACCGGCGACATCCCCCGCATCGACGCCGCCGCGGAAGTCCTCATCACCACCGCCACCGCTCTGCCCGACGCGCACTGACGCGGGCGATCCCAACCCCGACGCGGGGGCGAGCGCGTGCGGACGGGACGTTGTTCCCTGTCCGCGCCGCCATCGGCGAAGCACCGTGGGGGAAAGCCCATCCTGCAGCGCCGCCGCCCGGCGGCGCCTCGGCAAAGGCGAGGGTCGTCATGACGACGTCGGTGATCCCCAATCTGTGGTTCGACGGGCAGGCCGAGCAGGCCGCCCACTTCTACACCAGCGTGTTCCCCCGCTCCCGCGTGGTGGCGGTGACCCGCTTCCCCGAGGGCGCGCCGCGGCCGGCGGGGTCGGTGATGACCGTCGAATTCGTCCTCGACGGCCACCGGTTCATCGCCCTCAACGGCGGGCCGGAGTTCACCTTCAACGAGGCGGTGTCGTTCCAGGTGCCGTGCGCCACCCAGGACGAGATCGACTACTACTGGCGCCGGCTCACCGAAGGTGGCCGGGGAGGCCCGTGCGGTTGGCTGACCGACCGGTTCGGCCTGTCCTGGCAGATCGTGCCCACGGTGCTCGAAGAGCTCGTCACCGATCCGGATCCGCAGCGTGCGCGGCGGGCCACCGAGGCGATGCTGGGCATGGGCAAGCTGGACATCGCAGCGCTGCAGCGCGCCGCCGAGGGCCAGCCCGCCTGAGCGGGGTGCTCCACCCGCCGCGCGGAACCGCGCGGGGTGCGCAACGCGCGGCGCCGCGCGGTTCGGGAGTAGCGTTGATCACACCGGCGCCGCGTCGCTGCGTGCTGCGCATCCCACCGGTGTGATCACGATGCGTGCACTCCGGCGGGGACGGCGACCGCAATTCCACCAGGGCGGCCACGGAGCGTGCCGACCCGCCTCCCCCGAGCAGCGGAAGGTGGCATGTCGCACGCGGTTTCCGATGCCGGAGAGGGTTGAGCTTTATCGCACCGTTACCGGTAGGGTCTAGATCCAACCGGACCACCCCGGCCGGTGACAGTGACCAACACGCCCCCGTAAAGTCGATCAGGGATGACTGTTCAAGACGATCTCACCCGACCGTGGTTCCAACCGGTGCTGCCGTCGGAGTCCGCCCGCACGCAGCACCCGCACCCTTCCCCGGACAGCGGATCGGACGCGACCGGACCGCTGACCACCCGCATCGAGGGGAACTTGTCCTTCGAGGACGCGGCGCACCCCCCGACCGCCACGTCCGCCCCCGCCCCCGCGGCGGCCCCGGCCGACGGCCACGCCGTCGACCAGGTCGAGGTGACCCAGCCCTACATCCCCGCGATCCGCAACGAGCAGCCGGAATTCGCCAAACGCCTCAACCCCGACCCGCGCGGTGACACGCCCCCACCGCCGCCACCGGCCGCCCCGCACTCCCCGGCGGCCACCACCGCCCCAGCGGCAGCTCCGGCTGTTCCGGTGGCCGAGCCGACCGCCGAAACCACGATCGACACCACGCCCCAGCACGACGGCCCCACCCCCGAGGCCCGGCCGCGCAAGAGCTGGCTGCGCCGCGCCGTGCGCGCGATCATCGGCCCCGACCTGCTGCGCAAGGACCCGCCCAAACCCGCCAAGCGCTCCTGACCCCGCGGGGCGCTGCCGCACGAGACCCCCGCAGCCGGGGCGGTGCTGCAGCGCCGAGCCGGCCGGCACCGGCAACAACCACAACACCGAACGCGTGAGGGCACGTCGCACTCCGCAGGCCGTGTCCTCGGCCACATCCGCCGCGCAGTGGTTTCCCGCCGCGGACGGCGCGGAAATCCCGCCGCCGTCACCCGCCCACCGGCCCCGCCGCCGCATCCCGCGGCGGTTAGACCGGCCGCGGCGACCGCGCAGCGGACCAGGAGAGGTATGAGCACGCGTGCACAGGCCGGGCACCCCCCGGCCGGGACCGTGCGGATGGCCCTGATCGCCCTCGCGCTCGGCGGATTCGGCATCGGCACCACCGAATTCGTGATCATGGGCATGCTGCCCGACGTCGCCGGCGGCATGCACGTCGACATCCCCACCGCCGGCGGCCTCATCTCCGGCTACGCCCTCGGCGTCGTCCTCGGCGCACCGCTGCTGACGGTGCTGACCGTGCGCCTGCCCCGGCAACGCGTCCTCATCGGACTGATGGGGCTGTTCACCCTCGGCAACCTCGCCTCCGCCCTGGCCCCCACGTTCACCCTGCTGCTGGCCGCCCGATTCGTCAGCGGCCTGCCGCACGGCACGTTCTTCGGCGTCGGCGCCGTCGTCGCCGCCGGCCTCGTACCACCCCGCCGCCGCGGCAGCGCCGTGTCCATGATGTTCCTCGGCCTGACCATCGCCAACGTCATCGGCGTGCCCGCCGGCACGCTCATCGGCCAACAACTCGGCTGGCGCTGGACCTTCGGCATGGTCGCCGTGCTCGGCGCCGCAGCCACCCTCGCCGTGCTCACCCTCATCCCCGCCCACGCCGGCCGCGCCGCCACCGGTTCGCTGCGCGCCGAAGTCGGCGCGCTCGTGCGGCCGCGCGTGCTGCTGTCACTGGCGGTGATCATCACCGGCTTCGGCGGACTGTTCGCCTGCTACAGCTACATCACCCCCATGATGACCCGCGTCGGCGGGTTCCCCGCCGACGCGATCACCGCGCTGCTGGTGGTCATCGGCCTGGGCATGACCGTCGGCTCCTACGTCGGCGGCCGCCTGGCCGACCGCAGCCCGCTGCGCACCCTCACCACCGGGCTCGTCGGCGTGGTCACCGCGCTGTGCGCGCTCACCCTCGCCGCACCGGTGCCGTGGCTGGCCGTGCCGCTGCTGTTCGCCATCGGCATGTTCAGCCTCTCCCTCGGCCCCGCGGTGCAAACCCGCCTGCTCGACCAGGCCCGCGACGCCCCCTCCCTCGTGTCGGCCGCGCTGCAGTCCGGGGCGAACCTCGCCAACTCGCTCGGGGCGTGGCTGGGCGGGCTGACCATCGCCGCCGGCTACGGCTACGCCTCCCCGAACCTCGCCGGCGCGGCCCTGGCCGGCACCGGACTGGTGCTGCTCGGCGTGTCCGTGGCCTACGAGAGGCGCCGCGGCCGGCCGAACCGCCGTGCGCCCGCGCCGGAAACCCTCGTAAGCTCCTCGAGGACGGGACACCGCAGGGCTCCCCCACCGGAGGAGATCGCGGAATGACGATCGAGAACGTGCTGGCGCAGATGACCGTGACCGACCTCGACGCGGCGGCGGCGTGGTACGCGAAGCTGTTCCACCGGGAGCCGGACACCCGCCCGATGGACGGCCTCGTCGAGTGGCACCTCGCCGACACCTTCGGTGTGCAGGTGTGGGCCGAACCGGACCGGGCCGGACGCTCCTCGATGGTCCTGCACGAGTCCGACCTCGACGCCCGCGCCGCGGACCTGGACCGCGCCGGCATCCCCTACGACGGTCCGCAGGAAGCGACGACGGTGCGGCTGCTGGTACTGACCGACCCGGACGGCAACCGCATCGTCTTCACCGGATCCCGCACGACCTGAACCCCGCACCACCGGCGGAAACCCGTTGCCCCGCTCGGGCACACTGGCCTGGTGGACACGTCGTTTCCCCTGCGCACGCCGCGCGTGCTGATCCGCCCGTTCGCCCCGCACGACCAACCGGCGATCCACGCCGTCTACGCCGACCCGCGCGTCATGCGCTACGTCGGCCACGGCCGGCCGATGACCGCGGAGCAGACCACGGCGCTGCTCGAACACGCCGAATGCCACCAGCGCGAGCACGGCTTCGCCGTGTGGGCCCTGCTCGACCGCGGCACCGGCGGCATCACCGGCGACATCGGCTTCGAAACCACCACGCACGGCGTCGAATTCGGCTACACCCTCGCCCGCGCGGCGTGGGGACGCGGCCTGGCCACCGAAGCCGCCCGCGCCTGCCTGCAGCACGCGTTCCACACCCTCGACCTGCCCGAGGTCTACGCCCTGGTCGACCCGCGCAACACCGCCTCGGCCCGCGTGCTGGACAAGCTCGGCTTCACCTACCACCGCACCCGCAGCACCCACGGCCGCCCGCACCACGAATACCGGCGCGCCCGAGCGCACCCGCCCGCCCCGTAACCTGGAAGCAGCACCCACCCGCGGCAGCGACGACCGGCGAGGACCACCCATGACCACCACCGACACCGCCCCCGCCCTGGCGCGCAGCGTGCAGCTGGACGACGACGGCGTGCACCTGCTCGACCGGCGCGTGTTCCCCTTCGAACACCGGTGGGTGCACGCGCGCACCGTCGAGGACGTCGCCCGCGCCATCGAGGACATGGTCACCCAGTCCTCCGGGCCCTACTTCGCCGTGCTCGCCGGCCTGGTGCTGGCCGCCCGCGACACCACCGGCCAACCACCGCAGCACGCCCGCGCCCACCTGGCCGCCGCGGCCGACCGGCTCATCGCCACCCGCCCCACCAACGAACAACCGCGGCTGGCCGCCGGGTGGGTGCTCGACACCGTCGACACCGCCCTGGCCGAGGACACCGATGCGGACGTGCTCACCGCCGCGGCCCGCGGCGCCCACGCCGGCGAGACCGACTACCGCGACCGCAGCGCCGCCCTCGGCCGGGCCGCCGCCGCGCTGCTGCCGCACACCGGCCGGGTGCTCACCCACTGCTGGGGCGACCTGTACCTGGTCGAAACCGTCCGCGCCGCCCAGCAGGCCGGCAAAACCCCCGCGTTCACCTGCACCGAAACCCGCCCCTACCTGCAAGGCGCCCGGCTGACCGCCGAAACCCTGGCCGAAATGGGCACCGAGGTCACCGTCGTCACCGACGGCATGCCGGCCGCGCTCATGCGCGCCGGCGAGATCGACGCGCTCGTCACCGCCAGCGACCGCGTCACCCTCGACGGGCACGTCATCAACAAGGTCGGCACGCTGCAGCTGGCCACCGCCGCGCACACCTTCGACGTGCCCTTCCACGCCCTGTGCCACGCGCCCGACCCGCAGGCCGCCACCGGCGCCGACGTGCCCATCGAATACCGCGACGGCGACGACGTGCTGCACGCCCTCGGCACACGCACCGCCAGCCACCGCGCCACCGGGCTCTACCCGGCATTCGACGTGACCGACCCGCAACTGGTCACCACCATCGTCACCGACCGCGGCGCCTACACCCCCGACCGCGTGGGCGAGTACTGGCGCAGCTGAACGGCCTACACCCGGGTGGCCACCACCGGCCCGTCCTCGGTGACGACGACCGTGTGCGCCGCGTGCGCCGCCCACGCGCCCGAACCCGATCGCACCGACCCGTCACCGCCCCAGGTCACCGCCGCATCGCCACCGGCGACGAGCACGGGTTCAACGGTGCAGACCACACCCGGCCGCAACGGCACCCGCCCGGCCGCGTCGACCTCGCTCGGCACCACCGGCGGCTCCCACAACTCCCGACCGACGCCGTGCCCGCACAGCAGCCCCGGCACGCCGACCGCGTAGGCCACATCCGCCACCGCGCCACCCGGCCGCACCGCCGCCACCCCGTCGACCAGCGCCTGCTCCACCGCCCCGAGCAAACCCCGCCCGACCTCGCCCACGGCGCCGACCGGCACCGTCTCCGCCGCCAACGCGTGCCACCCGCCGCAGCGCACCGCGCACGACAGCGACACCACCTCCCCCGCGGCCAACCGCCGCCCGTCCGGCACGCCCCGCACCAGCACCTCCCCCACCGACGCGGACAACGCCCCACCCGGCCGCAACCCCGGCCCCACCGGCGTCGCACCGTGCTCGGCCACCACCGCCGCAGCCGCCGCGTCCACCTCGACGAGCTCCACCCCGGCCGCCACCCGCTCCCGGGCAGCGGCCAACGCCGCAGCCACCACGCGCCCCGCGGCGCACACCCGCACACGCTCCTCCGGGGTCTTCCACTCCACCGGACGACCGGCCACCGCGCCCCACCGTGCGGCCAACACGCGCGTCAGCCCTTCACGCACACCAGCGGCCGCACCCGCGCCACCGGATCCACCAGGTCCCGCTGCGCGGCCATCACCGCATCCAAATCCTTGTACGCAGCGGGAATCTCATCCAGCACACCCCGGTCGGTGCGGCAGCACACCCCGCGGGTCTGGCCCTGAAGATCGGCGGTGGAAAACGTCTTGCGCGCCTTCGCCCGCGACATGCGCCGCCCCGCCCCGTGCGCGGCCGAGCAGAACGACTCACCACTGCCCCGACCACGCACCACGTACGAACCGACCCCCATGCTGCCCGGCACCACCCCGGCCTGGCCGGCACCGGCGCGGATCGCGCCCTTCCGCGTGACCAGCACCTCCACGCCGTCGTGGACCTCCTCGGCGACGTAGTTGTGGTGGCACGAGACCGACTCCTCCACCGGCGCCGCACCGAACTCCCCCACCACGCACTCCCGCAGCAGCGCCATCATCACCGCCCGGTTGCGCCAGGCGTACTCCTGGGCCCAGAACAGGTCGTGCCGGTACTGCCGCATCTGCTCGGTGCCCTCCAGCAGCACCGCCAAGTCCCGATCCGGCAGATCCCGGTTGTGCGGCAACCCGCGGGCCACCTCGATGTGGCGCTCGGCCAACTCCTTGCCGATGTTGCGCGATCCGGAGTGCAGCACCAGCCACACCCGCCCCGGCCGCGGCCCCTCCTCCTCGGCGCACACCTCAAGGAAGTGGTTGCCACCGCCGAGCGTGCCCATCTGGCACCGCGCCCGCGCCCGCCGATCGGCCACCGCCGAGTCCAACGCGTCGAAGGCGTCCCAGAACCGGTTCCACCCGCCCGGCACGCCCCACCGCTCCGCATCCACCGGATCGGAGTGCATGCCGAACCCCACCGGCACCGCCCTCTCGATCCGCCGCCGCAACCGCCCCAGATCAGCAGGCAGATCCTCCGCGGACAGGCCCAACCGCACCGCGTCCACACCACAACCGATGTCCACCCCCACCGCGGCCGGAGCGACCGCACCCCGCAACGCCAGCACGCTGCCGACCGTGGCGCCCTTGCCCACGTGCACATCCGGCATCGCCGCCACCCCGTGCACCCACGGCAACGCCGCAGCCGCCCGCAACTGGCCCATCGCCGCCGGTTCGACCTCCTCCGGCGGCACCCACAACCGGACCGGCACGCGCCCACCCGGCACCGTCGTGTACACCTGCGCCTCCAGCACCTCAGCCGACGCGGCACAACCGCGTGGTGATCACGTGGTTCTTCTCCGGCCCGGTGACCACCCACCGCTGCCACCAGTGGTCCACGTCCACCACGCCGAACTCACCCCGGTACACGTCCGCCCGGCACGGGTGCCGCGCCGTGGCGTACCCGCTGCGCAGATCCAACTCGTGGAAGAAGTCCCCGTAGTCGAAGAACACGCGCGCCTGCCCCGGCCCCGTGACGTGGTAGTGCAAGCACCGCGACGCCGGGCCCTCGTGCCCGCCCAGCCGCATCCGACCCCGCTCCCGGTAGACCACGACACCGCCCTCGACCCGCGCCTGCGCAGCACCGGAGAAATCCCCCGCCGGACCACCGCTCGTGTCCACGATCTCGCGCTCCAACGACCAGTCCCCCACCAGGAACCGCCGCACATCCGTCACCGAGAAGTACACGCCCCCATTGTCGCCGCCGGCGCACCGCAGCGGAAACAGCCACCCGGTCACGCCCCCGAGGTACCCCCGGCCCGACCGGTGTCACCCCCCACAGTGGCCTCACCACCACTCGACCCCTCCTGCGGCGCCAACCCGGACAGGTCACCACCGGTGTCGTTGAGCCGCAGCACGAACGGCCGCGAAGCGGTGTAGCGCACCACGCTCACCGACGCGGGCTCCACCACGATCCGCTGGAACAGGTCCAGGTGCGCACCGAGCGCGTCGGCCAGCACCGACTTGAGCACATCACCGTGCGAACACACCACCGCAACCCCGTGCTCACCGACCTCGGACTCCAACGAGCGGTCGCACTCGCGCGCGGCCGCCACCGCCCGCGCCTGCATCGCCGCCAACCCCTCACCACCGGGGAACACCGCCCCCGCCGGCTGCTGCTGCACCACCCTCCACAGCGGCAGCTCGGTCAACTCCGCCAACCGGCACCCCGTCCAGTCGCCGTAGTCCACCTCAGACCACCGCTCGTCGGTGACCACCCGCAACCCGCGCTCGGCGGCCACCCCCCGCACCGTGTCGCCGCACCGCCGCAACGGCGAAGCCACCACCCGGTGCAACGGCAATCCCCGCAACCGCCCCGGCAGACCCGCCGCCTGCCCCCGACCGGTCTCGTCCAACTCCACACCCGGAGTGCGCCCGGCCAACGTGCCGGACCCGTTCGACGTCGACCGCGCATGCCGCACCAGAACCAGAGTCGCCACGCCCCGCGAGGGTAGTCACCCACCGCGCGCGCCGGACCACACCCGCACCGACCGCACGCCCAACCCGCCCACCACGCCCGCACCTCCGTCGGGGATGCTGGGCACGGGCCAACACCACGTGCGCCGCCCGCGGCGCGGCGCACCGCACGGGAGGTACGCGTTGCGTCGGCTACTGATCACCTGCCTGGCAGCCACCCTGCTCGCCGGATGCGGCAGCATGGACGCAGGTGACCCGCTGCAAGCCACCGACCAGCTCAGCGCCGCCACCCCCGCACCCGCACGCGCCCCCGCCGATCCGCAGGGCACCGTCCGGCCCGCACCCGCCGCCGGCACCAGCGCGTTCGACACCACCACCGGCACCCTGCTGCTGGCCGGCGACCAGGGGCTGACCCTCCTCGACCCGCGCACGAACCAGCAGCGCACCGTCCCGCTCGGCGCACCCGCCGCCAACGTCACCGCCGACGGCGGCACCGCCCTGGTAGCCGTGCCCGACCGCGGCGAGATCGCCCACATCGACATCCGCACCGGCCACCGCACCGGCACCACCCCCGTCCCCGGCGGGCCCGTCGACGCGATCCGCCTCGACGACGGCGCCCTGGCCGTGGCCCAGCGCGACGCCGGTTCGATCACCATCCACGGCGACGGGCGACCCCGCACCACCGGCGAGTTCGACGGGCCGGCGCGCCTGTTCGCGCAGAACGGCGAAATCCAGGTGCTCGACCGGCTGACCACCTCGCTGACCTCCGTCGACCCCCGCACCGGCGACGAGGGCGAGGCGCTGCGCGCCGGGCAAGGCGCCACCAACGGCGTCGCCGACCGCTACGGCCGGGTACTCACCGTCGACACCCGCAAGAACGAACTGCTCGCCTTCGACACCAACAACCTGATCCTCAAGCAGCGCTACCCGCTGCCCGGCAGCCCCTACGGCATCGCCTACGACGCGCGCCGCGACCTCGCCTGGATCACCCTCACCGACCGCAACGAAGTCCTCGCCTACGACGTGGCCGGCGGAGAACCCGAACTGCGCCACCGGTTCCGCACCGTGGCCCAACCGCATACGGTGGCCGTCGACTCCCGAACCGGCGCCGCCTACATCACCTCCGCGGGCGGCGCCGGAGTACAGGTGGTGGAACCGTGAGACGCAACAACCCCCAGGACGCCGCTGAGGCCGATTCCAAGTGGGAATACCAACCGCTGCGCCTGCCGCCCGGGACGACCCGGCTCAGCGCAGCGACCCAGCTGTCCGTGCACGCCGAGTTCGCCGACTGGGAGCTCTCCCGCGTGCTGCTCTACGCCGACGGCACCCGCAAGGTCTGGCTGCGCCGCAAGGCCGGGAGCCCCGGGGTCGCCAACCCCCTGCCCTGACCCGAGCAGCGCTCCCCGGCGCGGTGGCGCCGTGCTCACCGGCCACGTCAGCGCCGCACCGGCCGCCGGTGCAGGCCCTGCTGCAGCAGCGCGGCGAACACGCCCGTCACCGCGCCCCAGACGACGTTGACCACCAGCGTGGCGACCACGCCCACTCCCCACGGCGTGGTCAACGGCCCCTGCAGCTGCCCCGTCAGCAGCAGGGACCAGACCGCGCTCAACACCACCGCCAGCACGCCGTAGACCAGCCCCGCCCCCACGAGCGTGACCACCGGGTGCCGCACCCGCGAGAGGCCCACCACCACGATCCACACCGCTGAGATCACCGCGGTGACCGCGAGCGGAGCCACCGGCCTGCCCAGGTCATCCATCACCCCGGTCATCGACAGCAGCGGCCGCACCAGGGCGAACGCGCCCAGCGCCAGGGCCAGCGGCCAGGAAGCACCGTTGCACCGATCCATGCCCCCAGCATCGCTCCGCAGCACCGCCGCACCATCCGGAACGACCCGGACGTCTCCCCCGAGAGAGCGGTGCCGCCGCAGCACCCGTCTCAGGGCACGCGGTAGAACCAACCCCCGGTGGCGAACTTCTCCTCGATCAGCTCCTGGGCCCGCTTCTCCTCCGCCGCCGTGACCGGCATGTCGCTGAGCCCGTACCGGCTGCGGAACCCGTCCACGAGCCGGTCGATGATCACCGACCGCTCCAACCCGGTCTGCCGCCGCAACGGGTCCACCCGCTTCTTCGCGCTGGCCACGCCCTTGTCCGACAGCTTCTCCCCGCCGACGCGCAGCACGTCGCCCAGTTTGTCGACATCGACGTCGTAGGACAGCGTCGCGTGGTGCAGCACCGCTCCCGAGGCCACGCGCCGCTGCGCCGCACCACCGATCTTGCCGCCGTCCGAGGCGATGTCGTTCAGCGGCTCGTACCAGACGTTCAACCCCAGCTCGCGCAGCACCTGCAGCACCCAGTCGTCCAGGAACGCGTACGACTCGGCGAACGGCATGCCCGCCACCAGCGACACCGGCGCGTACAGCGAATACGTCACCGCGTTGCCCGGCTCGGTGAACATCGCCCCGCCCCCGGTGATGCGGCGGACCACCTCGATGCCGTAGCGCTCGGCGGCCTCCAGGTCGACCTCGTTGCTCACCGACTGGAAACTGCCCAGGATCACCGACGGCCGGGACCACTCCCAGATCCGCAACGTGGGCGCGCGGCGCCCCTCGGCGACCTCCTCGGCGAGCACCTGGTCCAGCGCCATGTGCATCAGCGGCGGCCGTGCCGCCTCGTGCACCACGCCCCACCGGTGGTCGGTCCACTGCGACGCCTGCGTGACCCCGCGGCGCACCGCGATCGCCACCGCCTCCGGCGAGAACCCCACCAGCCGCGCGTCGGAGGGCAGCCCGGACCGCATCCGCTCCACGAGCTCGCCCAGCTCCGCGTCGGAGGACGCGCCCGTCAAGCTCCGGTTGAGCTGCTCCAGCGCGTCGTCCGGCTCCAGGAAGAAGTCACCGCTGACCCGCACCTCGCTCAACCGCCCGTCGACGACGGCGGCGTCGACCTTCACGAGCTTCCCGTCCGGAACCTTGTACTCCCCGTGCACACGACCCTCCTGCTCGACTCGCAAGGCAACCTGCCCGGATCAACCCTCTCCTCCGTGCGAAATTCCTGTACCGCGGGTGAGGCCGAGCACCTGTGTTCGATTTTATTTTAGTCAACACTGAAATGACAGAGGAAAATATATTGATGGCACGCCAGGACGGGGGAGAAAGCATGCGTTCTGTGGCCTGCGCCACCATCATGAGGAGCGTCGAGCGTTGTCGAGAGGAGCCGAACGATGCGAACCACGGAGGCGGAAACCGCACAGCTGACCCACCGGCGGAGCACGAGCCCCGCCGGAGACCCCGAGGCCCCGGCGCACCCGCCCCAACTGCCCCGCCAGCTCCCCCACTCCCGTCTGGCCGACGCCGAGGACGAGCACCACCTCATCCGCGGCTACGACTGAGCCAGCGGTCTCCGCCCCGGACAGCGGCGCGTCGCTGGGTGACGCGCCCGTCGTCCGCACCGTGCACCCGAACACCGCGCGGCGCTCCCCCGCGCCCGGCCTTCGGACGCGCTCACCCCTGCCGCGACCCGCCACCAGTTCGAAGCCGGTCACATCGAGCCGGGCCGCAGCGGAGCCAGCGAGGCCCCTGCTCACCCTCCGAACGGGCCGCCCGCGCCGAAGGCGAACTCCGCGAAACGCCCGCCGATGCGCCGGTGCGCCGCCGCATCCGGGTGGAGCTGGTCCGGCAGCGGCAGGTCGGCGAAGTCCGCCTCCCCGTAGAGCTCGCGCCCGTCGAGGTAGTGCAGGTTCGGATCGTCGTCCGCCCGCTGCTTGACGACGCGGGCCAACTCCTCCCGGATCACGCCCAGCGTCAACTTGCCCGCGGCGCGCTCCGCGGGATCTCCCGTGGCGCGGAACCGGATCTGCTCCCCGCTGAAGTCCGGCGCGCCCGGCCCCGGCGTGTCCTCGTGGATCGGGCAGTACAGGGGCGAGACCACCAGCAGCGGCGTGGCAGGATGGCCCTCGCGGATGGTGTCGAGGTAACCGTGCACGGCGGGCCCGAAGGCGCGCAGCCGCATCAGGTCGATGTTGACCAGGTTGATGCCGAGCTTGAGGCTGATCAGCTCCGCCGGGGTGTCGCGCAGCGTGCGCGCGATGAACGGATCGAGCAGCGCACTGCCGCCGAACCCGAGGTTGACCAGCTCCACCCCGCCGCGCGCGGCGGCCACCGCCGGCCACGTCGTCGTCGGACTCGCCGCATCGGAGCCGTGGCTGATCGAACTGCCGTGGTGCACCCACACCCGGCGCCGCCCCCGCGGCACGGGCTCGACCGGCGCGTCGCTGCGCAACGCGACCAGCTCGGTCAGCTCGTTGTGCGGCAGCCAGACCTCCACGTCCTTGTCCCGCGCGGGCAGACCGGTGAACCGGACCGTGCCGACCGCTCCGGACTCGCTGTCCACGGCCCCGGTGGTCATGTCCACGGTCTCCACGTCACCGCCGGTCGTGCTCGCCCGAGCCACCAACTCCCCGTCGACGAGCAGGTCGTACACGCCCTCCGGGCGCGGCCCCACGCCCCGATAGGCGATCCGCGTGCGCAGCGTGTCCAGCTCCACCGCGGTCGCGCGAGTGCGCAGCACCAACCGCACCCCGGACGGCTGGGCCTCCGCCCTCGCCAGCTGCGGATCGCCGCACTGGGCGCGCGCCCACGCGGGCAGCCGGTGCGGCAGCACCCCGCGCTCGGTGGTCTCCAGCTCGAACGCGCCGCGCACGAGATCCGCGGACAGGGGCGTGGTGATCCAGTCCATGCACGCAGCCTAACGCGGCGGACCGGCCGCCCCTGGGGCCGCGGCGCCCGGGGCGGCGACGAGCGGGCCGCCGCGCCTTCCGCTGGGCGAAGGAGCGCTCTTCACGCCGTCCCGCGGCGTTGCCAGGCTCATCCGCCACGCGATCTCCGCCCGGTTCGCCCGGGTGGGCGCCGAACGGAAGCGCAGCCGAGCAAGGGGCACGATGACCGCGGAGCAGGCACACCACCGGGCAGCGACCAACCAGCGGCGGGTCGCGGCAGCGACCGTCATCGGCACGACGATCGAGTGGTACGACTTCTTCATCTACGGCACGGCCGCCGCCCTGGTGTTCACCGACCTGTTCTTCGCCCCGGCCGGCGAGCGGATCGGGCTGCTGCTGTCGTTCGCCACGGTCGGCATCAGCTTCGTCTTCCGCCCGCTGGGCGCGTTCCTGGCCGGGCACTTCGGCGACCGCATCGGCCGGCGCGCGATGCTCGTGATCACGCTGCTGCTCATGGGCGGCGCCACGAGCCTCATCGGCCTGCTGCCCACGCACGGCAGCATCGGCGTGCTCGCCCCCGTCGCCCTGATCGTGCTGCGCGTGCTGCAGGGCATCTCCGCCGGCGGCGAGTGGGGAGGTGCGGTGCTCATGGCGGTCGAGCACGCCGATCCGCACCGCCGGGGCCGCTCCGGTGCCGTGCCCCAGCTCGGCGTGCCGCTGGGCATGCTGCTGGCCTCCGGGGTGATGGCGCTCATGACCGGCGTCCTCTCCCCCGGTGAGCAGTTCCTCCAGTGGGGTTGGCGAGTGCCGTTCCTGCTCAGCATCGTGCTCATCGGCGTGGGCTACGTCGTGCGCCGCGCCGTGGACGAGAGCCCCGTCTTCGCCGACCTCGCCGAGCGGCGGCGCCGGACCACCGCACCGGTGCTGCAGCTGGCGCGGCACCACTGGCTGCTGGTACTGCTGGCCGCCCTGGTCTTCGCGGGCAACAACGCGGCCGGCTACATGGTCACCGGCGGGTTCATCACCAACTACGCCACCGATCCGAGCGGCCCGGCCCGGCTCGACCGCACGCCCGTGCTGCTGATCGTGTCCGCCACGGCCTTCCTGTGGCTGATCACGACGTACCTGTCCGGCATCACCGCCGACCTCCTCGGGCGCAAGCGCTCCTACCTGTACGGCTACGCGGCGCTGCTGATCACCGTTTTCCCGCTGTTCCTGCTCACCGCCACCGGCAGCGCCGGTCTGCTGATGCTGGGACTCGCCCTGTTCACCCTCGGCCTCGGACTGACCTACGGTCCGCAGTCCGCCTGGTACGCCGAGCTGTTCCCGGCTTCGGTGCGCTACTCCGGTGTGGCGATCGCCTACGCGCTCGGTTCGATCCTCGGGGGCGCGTTCGCGCCGACGATCGCCGCCTTCCTCGTGCAGTCCACCGGCACGGTGCTCGCCGTCGCCACGTATCTGGTGGTGATGTTCGTGCTCGCCACCGCGGCCGTGCTGTGCCTGCGCGACCGCCCCGGGATCGACCTCGGCATCACCCACGAGCGGACGCAGCGCACCGGCGCGACCGTGTTCGACTCCCCGCGCGCGGAGGCGAGCACCGAGCGGTGACGCCGGAGCGCTCCGCCGAAGGCCGCGATCCGCGCAACACCACGCCCCACACCGCCAACGCCCGGTCCCGCGGCTGAAGTCGATTCCCGCTGCGGGGTGCGGTCGACCGGGAGACGGAGAAGTGCCCGCTCGAGCGGGCGCTTCAAGTGCTTGCCGCGTTGGCGCGCTGGATGAACTCCATCTGTTGCGGGGTGGGCCCGCCGTACTGCTGCTGGCCATCGGCGGCGTTGTCGTCATGCATGCGGTCCAGGGAGTCACGCAGTCCTTCGTCGCCACCGTGGAACTGCTCCAGCAGTTCCATCCACTCGCGGGCCATGTCCCGCGCTTCGGCCGAGGGCGGGTCGGCACCAGTGAGATGAGACGCGCTGTCGGATCGTCGAACGCCTCGCGGAACCGATCTGGCCACTTCTCGCTGCCAGGGCCCAGGTACTTGCGGGCGCTGAGCCAGGCCTCGGTGTGTCGGTCGACTTGCCAGATGCGGGGGCTGAATATCCTTCGGTTCATGGAGTCCGTGATCCCTCGTCTCGCCGCAGCGACCGCTTCGATGTCGCGTCGCTTTTGCGAGCTCGTGATGTCCGTGCCGAATCCGGACGAGCGAGTACCTGCCACCCCGGCTTGGAGCATCACCGATGTGGTGGGGCACGTCGCCTCGGAACCAGGGCGCTACCTTGCGCTGAGTCGCGGCGAGGGGGATTGGCCCGCTCGAGTCCGCGATCTGCCGGCGTTCAACGACAGGCAGGTTCGTGACCTGCCTACCCGCGACCTCGGCGAGCTCAGCACCATCCTGCTGCGGGACACGGACAAGCTGTTGGCGCGGAACGAGGACGGCGGCGCCTCAACGATGATGTTCGACGGGAATCAGGAAATCCGCTCCGACCTCGCACTGGGCACGCTGCACGCTGCTGGGGGAGTTCATCGTCCACGGCCACGACATCGGTGCGGTCCTGCGCCGCCCCTGGCCCATCGACCCCGCCCACGTCCCGCTGGTGATGGCAGGGCTGCACCAGGTGCTTCCGGGGTGGGTGGACCCGGACGAGGCCGAGGGCCACAGCGCGACGTACGAGCTCAGGCTGCGCGGCTACGAGCACTACGTGTACCGCTTCACCGAGGGGCATCTCGACGTCGATCCGCCGGGCGATGTCGGTGTTGACGTGCACATCAGTGCTGAACCGGTCACGCAGCTGCTGCTCAGCTACGGCCGCGTGGGGCCGATCCGGCCGGCCCTGACCGGCAGGGTGACCGCGTGGGGCCGACGCCCCTGGTTGGCCCCGGGGCTGACCCGGCGTTTCCTCAACGCCTGAACAGCTCAACGACACGCTGCCCGCGCGATCTGGTCCGGAGCGCTCGACTCAGCGAGATCGGCGTGCGCTACCGGCACTCCCAGCGGGGCCCGGGCGGGCCTCTTCTCCGTCGTTGCTGTGGTTCCGGAGCAGGATCGGGATTTAATTTCATTCAACACTGAAGTAATCAATGCAATAAACACGCAAAGATGGCATCGAGTGCCGCCCCCTTCCGGCTGCTCGGGTTCAGTCGGTCGCGGCCTCGCGCAGCGCCTCGCGGACCTTCCGCAGCACCGCACCGCCGGTCGAGGACGTGCGCACGACGCCGACGATCACCTCGTCGTCCCGCTGCTCGGCCGCTTCCTCCGCACCCACCGCCGCGAAAACCTCCCCGAGCTCGGCCAGCGCCTCGTGCAGCAGCGCCCGCGCGTCGACCTCTCCCCCGCTCTTGAGCCACTGCCGCAGCACGTGGTTGTGCCCGGTCACGATCGCGGACGCGGCCACGGTCCCCCACAGCTCACCCCGCCTGCGCCCGGCGAAGCGCCCGCGCAGGAACCGTCCGAAGACCCGCTGGTACTGGTCGGTGCCGGTGATCTCCCTCTCCCGCAGCGAGGGCACCGCCCTGGTCAGCGCGAACCGCCGCAGCGAGATCTCCGGCTCCGCCAGGTACATCTCCAGCACTCGCTCGCTGGCCCGGGTGACGACCGCCCACGGGTCCGCCTCGGGGTCGGCCGCGTCGAGCATCTCCGAGACCTCCCGCACGCACTGGTCGTGCCCCGGGAAGACCGCGTCCTCCTTGGAACGGAAGTAGCGGAAGAACGTCCGCCGCCCCACTCCCGCCGTGGCCGCGATCTGGTCCACCGTGGTCGCCTCGAACCCCTGCTCGTCGAAGTGCTGCAGGGCGGCCAGCGTGAGGGCGCGCCGCACCCGCTCGGCCCGCTCGGCCCGCGCACCCGGTGCAGGGTCGTGGTCGGTCGCCGCGCACATGGGCGCACCGTAGCACCGACTCCGGTTGTTCGTGGCACTCAGTGCCGCTAACATCGCTGGCATCGCAACGTGTGCAGGATTCGCGCGCCGCGACGCGGTCGCGCGGCGGTGAACTTACGGAGGCCCCGGTGAACCCCGAATTCGACACCTACCAGCTCGCCGAGGAGCACGAGGAGCTGCGCCAGGCGATCCGCGCTCTCGCCGAGAAGGAGATCGCCCCGCACGCGGCGGAGGTCGACGAGCAGGAGCGCTACCCGCACGAGGCGCGCGACGCGCTGACCCGGGCCGGGTTCAACGCCGTGCACATCCCGGAGGAGTACGGCGGCCAGGGCGCCGACTCCGTGGCGACCTGCATCGTCATCGAGGAGGTCGCGCGGGTGTGCGGCTCCTCCTCGCTCATCCCCGCGGTGAACAAGCTCGGCACGGTGCCGATGCTGCTGTCCGCCTCGGAGGAGCTCAAGCAGCGCGTCTTCGGCGACATCGCCTCAGGCGCGGCCACCGCCTCGTACGCCCTGTCCGAGCGGGAGGCCGGTTCCGACGCCGCCTCGATGAAGACGCGGGCGCACGCCGACGGCGACAACTGGGTGCTCAACGGCACCAAGTGCTGGATCACCAACGGCGGCGAGTCGGCCTGGTACACGGTCATGGCCGTGACCGATCCGGACAAGGGCGCCAACGGCATCAGCGCGTTCGCCGTGCACCGCGACGACCCCGGCTTCGTCGTCGGCGGCAAGGAGAAGAAGCTCGGCATCAAGGGATCGCCCACCGTCGAGCTGCACTTCGAGGACTGCACCATCCCCGGTGACCGGATCATCGGCGAACCGGGCACCGGCTTCAAGACCGCGCTGAAGACGCTCGACCACACCCGCCCGACGATCGGCGCGCAGGCCGTGGGTCTGGCCCAGGGGGCGCTGGACGAGGCCACGAACTACGTGCAGGAGCGCCGCCAGTTCGGCAAGCCGATCTCCGACTTCCAGGGCGTGCAGTTCATGCTCGCCGACATGGCGATGCGCACCGAGGCCGCGCGGCACATGGTCTACGTCGCCGCCGCGCGAGCCGAGCGCGGGGAGGGCGATCTCGGGTTCATCTCCGCCGCGGCCAAGTGCTACGCCTCCGACGTGGCCATGGACGTCACCACCGACGCCGTGCAGCTGCTCGGCGGCGCCGGCTACACGCGCGACTTCCCGGTGGAGCGCATGATGCGCGACGCCAAGATCACCCAGATCTACGAGGGCACCAACCAGATCCAGCGCATGGTCATGGCGCGCTCGCTGTTGGGCTGACCCGCGGTGGTTCAGCGCAGCATGATCGAACCACCGTCGGCCATGAGGGTCTGCCCGGTCATGTAGCGGCTGTCGTCGCTGGCGAGGAAGACCACGACGGGAGCGATGTCGTGCTCGGGATCGCCCATCCCGCCCAGCGGGATCCCGGCCAGCACCTGCTCGTGCTGCTGGGGGTGGGTCTGCGCCCAGGCCTCCACCCCCGGCGTGCGGGCGATGGGGGAGATCAGGTTGACGCGGATGCCGTCCGGGGCCCATTCGTGGGCCGCGACCCTGCTGATCCCCCGGATGGCCTCCTTCGCCGCGGCGTAGGAAGCCTGGTGGGGCTGCCCGTTCAGCCCCGCCCCGGAGGCGAAGTTGACGATGCTGCCGCCGCGCTCCGCTGCAACGGGGACTGCTCGAACGGTTCGCCGATCCGGAGGGAGGCATGGTGCGCAGGCTGCGCCCCACCCGGGAGGGACTGGCGCAGCTCGCCACCGACCGCGAACGCAACCGCGAGGGCGTGGAGATGGTCGTCGCCGACTGGCCGCAGGAGCGGATAGCCACCTTCACCGAGCTGCTCACCAGCTTCAACCTCAGCATCGAGGAGCTCGAGGGCAACCCCTGGCCGCGCGAACGCGGATGAGGACGAGGAGATCCCGGGCGCAGCACCCGGGTCCGGGCGCCTCCGATTCCGGGCCCGTGACGGCGCTGCGCGACCGCCGGCACCGTGGGCGGTGCACCGGAGCCACCCGGTTCCGCGCGGGCACCGCACCGGCCACCGCTCGCACGAGGTGGCAGAGTGTGCTGAACGTTGTCCGCCCGCTCCCGCTCCGTGGAGGCGACCCGCGTGTTCACCGGACTCAGCGCGTTCCCGCTCACGCCGCTCACCGCCGACGGTATCGACGCAGCCTCGTTCACCGGCCTCGTCGGACGGCTCGCCACCGCGGGCGTCGATTCGATCACCGCGCTCGGTTCCACGGGCTCGTACCCGTACCTCACCCGGCAGCAGCGCTCCCGCACCACGCGCCTGGCCGTCGAGCACGCGGGGGACGTCCCCGTCATCGCCGGCATCGGCGCGCTGTCCACACGGCACGTGCTCGAATTGGCCGAGGACGCGCAGAACGCCGGCGCCGCGGCCGTCCTGCTCGCCCCGGTGTCGTACCAGGCGCTGACCGACGAGGAGGTCTTCGGCCTCTACGCCGACGTGACCGCCAACCTGTCGGTGCCGCTGGTGGTCTACGACAATCCCGGCACGACCCACTTCACCTTCACCGGCGAGCTCCACGGCCGCATCGCCGAGCTGCCGCGCGTGGCCTCGATCAAGATCCCCGGTGTGCCGACCTGCCCGGAAGCGGCCGCGGAGCGCGTCTCCCACCTGCGCTCGCTGCTGCCCGCGGACGTCACCATCGGAGTCAGCGGCGACCCGGATGCCGCGACCGGACTCGCCAGCGGCTGCCAGGCCTGGTACTCCGCCATCGGCGGCACCCTTCCGGAACCGGCCTTGGCGCTCACCCGCGCGGCCCAGGCGCACGACCCGGAGACCGCCATGGCGGTCTCGCGGCGCCTGCAACCGCTGTGGGACCTGTTCGCGCGCCACGGCAGCCTGCGGGTGATCTCCGCGGTCGCGGAGGTGCTCGGGCTGATCGGCCACCCCAACCTCCCGCGCCCGGTGCGCGAGCTCACCGGTGACGACCGCGCCGAGGTCGCGCGGGTCGTCGAGCAGCTCGGGCTGGGCTGACGCGGCGGAACGGTCCGGCCGAGGCCGCGTCCGTGCACCGACCCCTCCGCGCGCCACGCTCGGACGCCGGGTGCTGCTGCTGAACGAACGGGGCCGGGATCGAAGTGCGAGATCTTCACGGCGCGGTCTTCGCAGCGGCCAGCGAGTACATCAGGGGCAGGCGTGCAGACCGCTCGGGGTAGCGGAAGCGCGCCCCCTCGGCGACGAGCGCGGCATAGCGCTGGAACGGGATCGTTCCGTGCTCGTGGAAGAACTCGATCCGCAACCCGGATCCCGCGACGGCGCTGATGACGTCGCCGAGGGTGTGGTGCCACTCGGTCGCGGTGTTGTGCGCGGTCTCGGCCCGCCAGTCGGCGTACGAGCCCGGGGAGTCGTAGGTGCGCGCGCCGCGGAGGAAGTAGTCGCGGGTGACGGTCGCACCGCGGTCGTCGTCGAGCACGTCGGTCAGCGGGTGGAACTCGGCGAGGTAGAGCCGTCCTCCGGGGCGCAGCAGGCCGGCTGCGGTGCGGGCCCAGCGCTCGATATCGGGCAGCCACATCAGCGCCCCGTTGCCGGTGTAGACGACGTCGAACGCACCCGCACCCAGCACGTCGACGGCAGCATCGACGTCGGCGGTCACGAATCGGGCCCGGTGGCCGAGACCGAGATCGGCGGCGAGGCCGGTCGCCACGTGGGTGGCCGGGGCGGAGAAGTCCAGGCCGACCACGCGGGCACCGCGGCGGGCCCAGGACAGGGCGTCCAGCCCGATGTGGCACTGCAGGTGGGCCACATCGAGGTCGGTGACGTCACCGAGTTCGTCGAGCTGGAACTGGTCGAGGTCCTCGGCACCCGCCCGGAACCCGTCGAGGTCGTAGAACGAGCTCGCGGCGTTGATGGGGACCCGCTCGTCCCAGTGGTGCCGGTTGGTCCTGATCAGGTCGGTGACGTCGCTGCTCTCGCTCACGCCGGAATCCTACGAGCGGAGCGCACCGCTCCGGCAACCGGTTTTCGCACGGCCCGGCGCAGCGCACCACCCCGGCCGCGCCACCACGAGCACCGCACGTGGCCAGCACGTCGCCGGAGGATCGGCAACCGCACTGCGGGTTCGCGGTTCGCCGTCGGCGAGCGCGACTGTCCTCCGCGGGCCCGCTGTGCGACCGTCAGCGGGTGCGGGTACTGGTGCTGGGAGGAACGTGGTTCGTGGGCCGCCGCGTCGTCGAGCGGTTGCACGAGCGCGGTGACGAGGTTCTGGTCGTCCACCGGGGCCGCAGCGCGCCCGATCCGTGGGTGCCCGTGGAGCAGCTGCGGACCGACCGGCGCGAGCTGGCCGACCACGCCGCGGCGGTGCGCCGGTTCGCCCCGCAGGCGGTGGTGGACACCTGCGCGTTCACCGCGGCCGATGTCGAGGCTGTGCTGCCCGCGCTGCCCGAGGTGCCGGCGGTGGTGCTGTCCAGTCAGGACGTGTACCAGGCCCACACCGGCCTGCGCAGCGGGCGCTGCGAGGCACCGGTTCCCGTGACCGAAGAGGCCGAGCTGCGCCGCCAGCGCTACCCCTACCGCGGTGCCGGGTTCGCCCACGTACCCGAGGACTACGACAAGCTCGACGTCGAGGACCGGTGGCGGCCCCGCGGGGCCACCGTGCTGCGCCTGCCGCTGGTCTACGGCCCGCACGACTGGCAACGGCGCGAAGACGTCGTGCTGCGCCGGCTGCGCGCCGGACGGCGGCGCATCCCGGTGGGGGCGGCCAACCTGCTGTGGACCCGCGGGCACGTCGACGACCTCGCCACCGGTGTGCTGGCCGCCCTCGACTCCCGGAGGGCGGACGGGAGCACGATCAACCTCGGCGAGACCGAGACCTGGCCGCTGTCCACGTGGTTCACCCAGATCCTCGAGGCCGCCGAGGCCGAGGCCGAACTCGTCCGGGTCCCCGAGGCAGCGCTGCCGGCGGACCTGGCGCTGACCGCTGCCCCGGCCCAACACCTGCTGATCTCGGTCGCCCGGGCTCAGGTCCTGCTCAACTGGGCCCCGGCCACCCCCGCCGAGCGCGTCACCGAATCCGTGCGCTGGCACCTCGCCCACCCACCCGCCGGATCCACCTGGACCGAAGCCGACACCGCCGCCGACGAAGCAGCACTCGCCGCCGCGCGGCACGAGCCCGGGCCGCACCGGTGAGCCTCCGCGACGGAGCTCGTGGCAAACACGTTGCGGAACCTCGGCGGGAATCGCGCCAGCGGGCGCGGAACATGGGCCACCTGCGGGGTCAGCCGACCTCGCGGGCGAACAGGTCGTCGAGGGTCTCTCGCCGAGTGGTCAACCGGGCTTCACCGCCCGCGGCGAAGACGACGGCCGCGCGCGGGACGAGGTTGTAGTTCGAGGACATCGAGTAGCCGTAGGCGCCGGTGACCGGCGTGCAGATGATGTCGCCGACCCCGGTCGCACCGGGCAGGTGGCCGTGCTCCAGCAGGGTGTCGCCGGATTCGCAGTGCCGGCCCACCACCCGCACCGACCGCTCCCGCCGGGCCAGCGGGGCACCGGCGTGAAACACCTCGTAGCCCGATCCGTAGAGCACGGGGCGGGGGTTGTCGCTCATCCCGCCGTCCACGGCCACGAAGGTCAGATCGCCCTTCTGCTGGACCACGCCCGCGGTGTACAGGGTGATCCCGGCGCGGGCGACCATCGCGCGTCCGGGTTCGGCGAGGATGCGGGTTCCGGGGAACCGATGCCGCCCCCAGGACACGATCGCCTCGCCCCACTCGCGGAAGGTCGGGCACTCGTCGTCGTGCAGGTACCGGAGGCCCAGTCCGCCCCCGACCACGAGCACGTCGGGATCGTGCGCCTCCACCAGCGGCGCAGCGGCCTCCAGTGCCTGCAGGAAGTTGTCGAGCTGGAGCACAAAGCTACCGATGTGCATGTGCAAGCCCTGGAACTCCGCGTACGGGGCCGCGCGCACCCGGCCGATCGCCTCGTCGGCGTCGCCGGTCCACGCGGGGAATCCGAACTTCGACTCCCGGTTGCCGGTGGCCACGTACTCGTGGGTGTGCACCTCGATGCCGGGGTTGATCCGGACCATGACGTTCGCCGACTTCTCCCGCTCGCGGGTGATCGCGTCGATGCGGTCGAGCTCGTCGAAGTTATCGACGACGATCCCCTGGACGCCCTCCTCGACGGCCCGGACCAACTCGTCCGGCTGCTTGTTGTTCCCGTGCAGCACCAGTTTGGAGGCCGGGACCCCGGCCCGCCGGCAGCACTCGTACTCGCCGGCGGTGGACACGTCGAACGACATCCCCTCCTGCGCCGCCAGCCGGGCCAGGTGCGGGGTGAGGAACGCCTTGGTGGCGTAGGAGACCCCCTCGCCGAAGACCTCGACGGCCTCGCGGAAGTTGTGCTGCAGTTCGGCCGCGTCGTACAGGAAGAGCGGGGTGCCGAACTCCGCGGCCGCATCCAGCACGTCCACTCCCCCGATGCTGAGCCGTCCTCGCTCATCCACTGCGGCGGTGCGCGGCAGCAGGCTCATGTCGATCGGAGCGCGCGGTTCGGCAGGAGTCGTCTCGCCAGTCACCCGGCCAGAATACGGGTGCGCGAGCTCACCGGTGACGACCGCGCCGAGGTCGCGCGGGTCGTCGTGCATCTCGGGCTGAGCTGATGTGTCGGAATCGCACCCGGAGCGGCGGCAGCGCCGCACGAGCACTGCGACGCGGCGTGTCCGGATACGACGGCACGTCAGCCGCTCGCGGGAATCGCGAGCATCGTGCTCGTCACGGCGATGAGCAGGGCGAGGTAGGTGGCGGCGTGCACGCGATCCGGGATGCGGCCGGGGAGCCTCCGGAGGAGCGCGATCGTCGGGATCGAACCGCACAGCAACGCGGCCGCGGCGACGAGGTCGACGTAGCCGATCCGGCCTGCCCGGGATGCCGCGGTCCCGGACCACGCGTAGATGACCGTGGCGACCACGGCGACCGGCGCGCTGAGCGGACTGGCCATCGAAGTGGCCGCGCTCATCGGCAATCCTCTGCGGCGCAGCAGCGGCACGGTGAGCACGCTGCCGCCGACGCCGAGGGCGCTCGCGATCGCACCGATGCCGATGCCGCCGACCGTGCCGCCGACCGGACCCAGCGGCCGCGGGGCGCCGTCCCCGCTCCGGGTGAGGAAACCGGAGCGCACCACGCAATCGACGATGGTGAGCACCATGTAGACCACGAACGCGGCGTGCAGCACCCGGTCCTCCATCCGTGCGGCGGCCAACGAGCCGAGCGCCGCGCCGACGGCGATGAAGGCGGTCATCGGCCACACGTACTCCCGCCGGATCCGGCCCGCACGCGCGTGCGCCGCGGTCGCGGTCAGCGAGTTCACCACCATCACCGCCGTCGAGGTGGCGACCGCGACGTGCATGGTCGCGGCACCGGCGGTGGCCGCCGTGAACCCGAAGACCACCGGCACGGTGAGGAAACCCCCGCCGAAGCCGAACAGCGCGGTGGTCACTCCTGTCAGCACCCCGAAGGCGAGCAGCAGCGCGAAAGAAGTCACCGCCGCACGATAAGGACTCCGGGCACGGGACGCCCTCGGCACCGCACCGACTTCCCCACCGAGTTCCCCGGAGTCCGGCCGCGTCCCGCTGCCGGCGGGCGGGGCCGCAGCCCCGGAGCCGTGCTCGTCCGCGGAGCACTGCGCCGAGCGCCGGAGCGACTGCCGCGCAGCCGCAACCGCTTCACGGCCCGCGGGAACTCAGCTCGGTTGCAGGCCCCACTCCTCGGCCAGCAGCTCGGCCGAACGCAGCCGCTTGTCCAACGTGGGCGGCTGGTGGGCGACGATGAGCTCGTCCGCGTCGGCGTGCTTGGTGAACCAGTCGAGGTACTCCGCGACATCGCCGGCCGTCCCGACCGCGGAGTACTTGACCATCTGGGTCACCGGCCTGCCCTGCGGGGAGTCCAGGATCTGGTCGGCTTCCGCGTCGGTCAACCTGCGGCCTCCGCCCGCCAGCATCTTCAACCGGGCGCGCTTGACGATCTGGAAGTCCGCGCGCGCCTGTTCCAGGGTGTCGGAGGCGAGCACGTTGACACCGGCGATCACGTGCGGTTCGGCCAGCTGCTGCGAGGGCTGGAACTCGGACCGGTAGGCAGCGACGGCCTCCTCGAGCGCGTCCGGCGAGAAGTGCGAGGCGACCGAGTACGGCAGCCCCAGCGAAGCGGCCAGCTTGGCGCCGAACAGCGAGGAGCCGAGCACGTAGAGGGGGATGTTGGTGTTCTTGCCCGGCGTCGCGTTCACCCCGGAGACCAGGGTCTGCTCGCCGAGGTAGCCCTGCAGCTCCTGCACGTCGCGCGGGAAGCCCTCCGCCGAGCTCGCATCGCGGCGCAGCGCCCGGAGGGTGTTCTGGTCGGTGCCCGGCGCGCGCCCCAGTCCCAGGTCGATCCGGTTCGGGTGCAGGGTTTCCAGCGTTCCGAACTGCTCGGCGATGGTCAGCGGCGCGTGGTTGGGCAGCATGACGCCGCCGGAACCGAGGCGGATCGTGCCGGTGTGCGCCGCGACGTGCGCGATGAGCACGCTCGTCGCCGACGAAGCGATCGACGGCATGTTGTGGTGCTCGGCGTACCACACCCGCCGGTAGCCGAGCTCCTCGGCTCGCTGGGCCAGCGCAACGCTGTTGCGCAAGCCTTCACCGACGGTCTCCCCCTTGCCGACCGTCGCCAGGTCGAGGATGGACAGCGGGACGGACATAGACGCAGGCCTTTCGTCGGGATCGTCGAACCACTCCGTTGCAGAGTCCCCCTCGCGAAACCCGCGCAGCAGCCGCACTATTTCTCGACGAGGAGGGAGTGACGCTCCTCACCGGCTCGCTCGCCCTGCTGCCCGGTTCGCTGCGCTCCCCCGGGGCCGGAGCAGGAGCGGCACGAGCCGGAACGATCCGGCCGTCCGCGCGTCCGCGGCCGCGCCGGGCCGCAGTTCCACCGCGGGCGGCAGTTCCACTGTGGAAGGAGCCCGGGAGGCACCACCGCCGGCCACCGGGCGACCGCCGCACCGCGGCACCGGCGAACCGGCGCCGCGGTGCGCTGCCCGTCAGGCCGCGAGCGCCGCGCGCCGCCGGTGGCGCGTGAGCACCACCGCGGCGCCGGCGAGCGGCACGAGCACCGCGGCCACGCCCGTGACCCACGTCGTCGCCACCGCCAGCGAGGTGCCGAGCGTGATCAGACCGATGGCCACGGCGGGGACCCCGGAACCGAGGTAGAAGGCGAGGTAGAGCGCACCGGTGATCGCGCCGCGCTGCTCCTGCGGGGACACCTCGTCGACGACGGCCGCCGCGCCGCCGAAGGCCAGTCCGTGCCCGGCGCCGGCGACGACCGCGGCGCACAGCGTCAGCGCCGTCGACTCCGCCGCTGTCAGGGCCAGGACGAGGAGACCGGCCAGCAGGGCGGCGAGCCCGAGGAGCTGCGCGCGCCGCACGCCGAGCCGGGGCACGAGCGGCTGGGTGAGCACCGAGCAGATCAGCACCGCGCCGAGGACTCCGCCGGTGACGGCCAGGTTGGTCTGGTCGGAGCGGCCGAGCAGCGTCGGGATGACCGACAGGAACAGCCCGGCCACCGCCCAGGCCAGGAACCCGGTCAGCGCGGCGGTCGTGAACAGCAGGCGCATGCCGGCCGGGACGTGCGGGCGGGTCGGTTTCCACCGCCGCTTCCGCCGCACCGCGGGCAGCGCCGAGACGCGCAGCCAGGCCGTCCACAGCAGCGCCAGGTGCAGCAGGAACGGCAGCAGGTGCGGCGCGGGGGCGTACTCGGCCAGCACCCCGGCGGCGATCGGGCCGGCGGCCGTGCCGGCCACGAACGCGGTGCTCGTCAGCACACCTGCGCTGCTCCCCCGGCTGCTGCTCCGGTCACCCGCACCGGTGCTGATCAGCGCGCTCGCCGCCCCGGTGACCGCTCCCAGCGCGAGCCCCTGCGCGGCGCGCGCGGCGAGCAGCCACGCGGATCCGGAGGCGAACGCGAAGCCCGCCGAGCCGGCAGCGGCGAGCAGGAGGCTGATCCGCAGCACCGAGCGCGGCCCCACCGCGTCCGAAGCGGAGCCGAACAGCAGCAGCGCCGGCGCGCTGACCAGGGCGAACGTGGCGTAGATGAGCGTCATCACGAGATCGCTGCTGCCGAAGGCCTCCTGGTAGCCCGGGTACAGCGGGCTCGGCAGGTAGGCCCCGGCGGTGAGCACGACGAGCACGTACAGCCCGGTGCGCACCTCCTCGCATCCGGTGGCGCGCGCTTTCGGGAGGGTTCCGCGGTCATCAGCAAGCCCCAGCTTCGTCATCACGCGTCCAGCTTGCCGCGGAACACCGCTGAAGAGAATCAGACGTTTCGCCGGTGGACCGTGCAAAATGGTTGCATGGTTGATGCGAAGCTCAAGGTGCTGCAGATGCTCGCCCGCCACGGCACGGTCACCGCCGCCGCGGCGGCGCTGCACTACACGCCCTCGGCGGTCTCGTACCAGCTGCGCCAGCTGGCCGAGGAGCTCGGCGTCGAGCTGCTGGTCCAGTCCGGACGGGGCGTCCAGCTGACCGCTGCCGCCCGCACCGTGCTGCGGCACGCGGAAGCGCTGCAGGCCCAGGCCGAACGCGCCTACGCCGAGCTCGCCTCGGCCACCGAGGAACCCGCCGGGTCGTTCACCCTCTGCGGGTTCTCCACCGCGGCCACGCACCTGCTGCCGCCCGCGGCCGCGCATCTGCGGGAGCGCTTCCCCCAGGTGCACCTGCGCGTGATCGAGGCCGAACCGGCGCACTGCTTCGACCTGCTGCTGTCCGGCGACGCCGACCTCGCCCTGGTGATCAACACCGCCGGCACGCCGTCGACGAGCGACGAGCGCTTCGACCAGCAACCGCTGCTCGACGACCCCCTGGACCTGGTCGTGCCCGGCGGGCACCGGCTGGCGGAGCTGTCCCGCGCCACGCTCGCCGACGCCGCGGACGAGCCGTGGATCGTCGGGAACATCGGCAGCACGTACCACCAGCTGGTGCTGACCGCGTGCATGTCCGCGGGGTTCACGCCGAACATCGCCCACTACGCCGACGAGTGGGACACCGGAACGGCCCTGGTGGCGCACGGTTTCGGCATCATCCTCGTCCCGCGTCTCGCACGGCTGCACGACCGGCCCGTGGTGCGGATCCCGCTGCACGGCGAACCCGCCCCGGCGCGCCGCATCATCGCCGCGACGCGGCGCGGCCGCAGCGAGCACCCGCTGGTCACGTCCGCGGTGTCCACGATCAGCGAGACCGCGCCGAAGCTGCTGCCCTCGCCGCAGTGGACGGAGGGCGGCGCTCGTCCGGTCGAGGACGGGCAGCATCCTGCTGCGCACGGGTGAAGCGGGGGCGCCCGGCACCGCTTCTGCGCGCTCGGGCCGAGCGTCCTGGCCGTGGTCGGCTCCTGAGCGTGGTCATCCCGCGGCGCCGCCGGGTGCGGTCCCCGGTCCCGGTCACCCCGCCAGCGCCTTCTCGACGACCTCCCGCATGTGCGGTGCCACGACGGTGCGGGTGATCAGCACGTCGACGACGAGGGTGCCGCGCGCACCGGAGCGCACCCAGTCCTCGACGGCGTCGAGGTCGCGCAACGTCGCGGCGGTCACGCCGCTCGCGCCGAAACCGCGGGCGAGCGCCGCGAAGTCGGTCCGGTCGATGTTCATGACCCGCTCGTCGAGCCCGCGCGAGCCGTACTGGTGGATCTCGGCGCCGTAGCAGGCGTCGTTGACGACGAGCACGACCGCGCTGCGCGCCGCGCGCACGAGCGAGTGCAGGTCGGGCAGTCCCATGAGGCCGCCGCCGTCGCCGGTGACCACGACCGTCGTCGCCTCCGGCCGGGCGCGGACGGCACCGGGGGCCGACGGGAACCCCAGCCCGATCGACTGGTAGTGGGTGCCGACCATGGCCAGCTCGTCCGGTGCGGCCACGTCCAGGTAGGTGCTGGGCCACTCGAGGAAGTGCCCGCCATCGGTGACGACCTGGCGCTCGCGCGGCAGGACCTCGTCGAGCCGCGCCATGGCGCTGCGGGGGTCGAGCCGCCCGTCCTGGGCGCACTCCTCGCCCCGGTCGCGGCTGCGGTGCAGCTGCGAGCTGCGGGCGTGCTGCGCCAGGCCGTCCCAGCGCTCCTCCGGGGGCGCCCCCGCGCCGAGTTCCTCCAGCAGCGCGGTGGTGACCTCCTCGGCGTCGCCGGCCAGGTGCCGGTGCGCCTGCGGGCACGCCGGTTCGAGGTCGACCTGGACGACCGTCGCCCCGCGGGCGAACTGGGTGCCGAACGCGGTGGTGAACTGGTTCAGCCCAGCTCCGACGGCGAGGACCACGTCGGCCTGGTGGATGAGCTTGGAGCTCTCCTCCGAGGCGAACCCGCCGCACACGCCCAGGTCCCACTCCCGTCCGGCGAAGGTTCCCCGAGCGGGTGCGGTGCTGGCGGTCAGCGCGCCGAGGCGGTCGGCGAGTTCGCCGAGCCGCCCCGCGGCGCGGCGCGCTCCCCGGCCGGCCAGGACGAGCGGGCGCCGCGCGGCGGCGAGCGCGGAGCCCACCTCGGCCACGGCGGCGCGGTCCACCTCCGGGGTCGGCGCGGGCAGCGGCATCCCGGCCCGCGGTTCCTCCTCGGCGGCTTCGCTCGTGGCGATGTCGTACGGGACCAGGAGCACCACCGGGACCCTCCGGGCGGCGGCGATCTCGAAGGCGCGGCGCGCGGCAGCGCGCGGGCCGGTCGCATCCACCGCCACCGCGGGCGCACCGACGGCCGCGGCCAGTCCCCGCTGGTCGACGTCGGCGGCGCGGGGCCCCGTGGTGGGGGCGTCGCCGACCACGTACACCAGGGGCGTGCGGGCCATGCGGGCTTCGGCGAGCGCGGTCAGCGCGTTGGTGAAGCCCGGGCCGTAGGTGGTGGTGGCCACGGCGGTGCGGCGGCTGATGCGGTGGTGGGCGTCGGCGGAGGCGACCGTCGCGGCCTCGTGGCGCACCGCGGTGATCGTGGTGCGGCCGTGCCGCGCCAGCGCGTCGGTGACGTGGGCGTTCCCGTTGCCCATCAGGGCGAAGACCTCGGTGGCGTGCTCGGCGACGACCTCGGCGACCGCCGCGGAAACGGTGGTCATCAGCCCTCCTCCCGTGTGCTGAGGCGGATCTCGCCCCGGGGTGCCCGGAGCCGATTTCATCCTCGCGCCGCGCACGCGCAGTTGTCCCCGAACACGGGGCGGAACTAGGTTGGACACATGTCGAAACCGGGGGTCGGGGAGAACCTGAGCCGCGTGCAGTCCTTGGTCGACGAGCTGTCCCAGCAGCTGGGGCGCTCCGTGGTCGTGGACAACGCGGCGCTGGAGTTCCTCTGCGCGAGCGCTCAGATCGGCGCGATCGACCACAAGCGCGTGGCCGCGATCATCGACCGGGCACCACCGCCCGACCCGGTGCCGTGGATCCTCAGCCACGGCATCGAGACCGCCCGCCAGCCGGTGCGCCTGCCGGACAACGAGGAGCACGGGATGCTCGCGCGGGTGTGCTTCCCGATCCGCCAGGAGGGCGCCCTCGCCGGCTACCTCTGGCTGTTCGACGAGCCGCCGGTCACCGCCGAGGAGGGGGAGGCGACGTCCCGCACCGTGCGGCAGCTGGCGCCGCTCATCGGCACCGAGGACGCCGCGCTGCGCGACCGCGCCGACGAGGTGCGGCGCCTCGCCGGCGCGGCGCTGGTCCGGGCCACGTCCGAGTCCGCGGTGGAGGAGGCGCGGGCGCGCGCGCTCCTGCCCGAGGACGGCGAGCTCGTCGTGCACGTCGCGGAACTGCACCCGCAGCCCGCGGCGACGTGCTTCACCACGGACCCCCAGCTCGAACTCGCGCGCTCCCCGATCGGCCGGCCGCACCTCGCCCGCTGCGACGCGCACCGGCTCACCGCGATCGCCCGGCACACCTGCCCGCGCGAGGCCGAGGCGCTGGAGAACCACCTCCGGCAGCGCCTCCGGAACGCGGGCTACCGCGTCCAGGTCATCGGCCGGGCCGCGGCCGCCGCACCGCTCGCGGTGGAGAGCACCGCGGCCCGCGCCGGGTTCGCGGCCGCCGTCGCCGAACTGCTCGGCCGGGAGCGCGCGCTCGACTGGTCCGAGCTCGGATCGTGGCGCCTGCTGCACGGCTGGCCGCTGGAACCGGCCACCGTCCGCGAGCTCAGCGAGGACGCCGCCCGGTTGCTGGACCGGGGCACGCGGGAGCAGCAGCGGACCGCGCTGGCCTACCTCGACCACGGGCGCAGCGCCGTGCCGACGTGCCGGGCGCTGGCGGTCCACCGGTCCACGCTGTACTACCGGCTCGAGCGCATCCGCGATCTCCTCGGGGGCGGGGTGCTGGAGGACGGCTGGCGCGCCGCGTCCCTGCACGTGGCGCTCAAGCTGCACGACGCGCTGCACGTCCGCGGGCGCGAGTAGCGGGCGCCGCTCGGGCGCCCGCTCCGCGGACCGGTGCCGGAAGCGCCTTCCGCGGTGGCTCCCGGCACCGGGCGCGTTCAGCCGATGCGGTCGAAGGTGTCCGGGTTGGGGCCGACGCGGCCGCTCTCACCCCGGTCCAGCGCGTCGATCTCGGACATCTCCTCGGCGGAGAGCTCGAAGTCGAACAGGGCGGTGTTGGAGGCCATGCGCTCGCGGTGCACCGACTTCGGGAAGATCACGTCACCGCGCTGGACGTGCCAGCGCAGCACGACCTGCGAGGGCTCCTTGCCGCGCGCGGTGGCGATCCGACCGATGACCTCGTCGTCGAGCAGCGTGCCCTGCCCCAGCGGACTCCACGCCTCCACCGCGGCGCCGTGGCGGGCCGTGGCGGCGCGGGCCGCCTCGTTGCGGAAGTGGGGGTGGACCTCGATCTGGTTGACCACGGGCGCGATCCCGGTCTCGCCGACGATCCGGTCCAGGTGCTCGGGCTGGAAGTTGGACACCCCGGCGCTGCGCAGGCGCCCGTCCCCGACCAGGTCCGCCATCGCCCGCCACGTCGAGACGTAGTCGCCGTCGTAGCGCGTGGGCAGCGGCCAGTGCACCAGGAACAGGTCGAGGTGGTCGACTCCGAGCGCGTCGAGCGTCTCGTCGAACGAGCTGCGCACATCGGCCGGGTCGTGCTTGTCGTTGTTGAGCTTGCTGGTGATGTAGAGCTCGTCGCGGGGGATGCCGGATTTCGCGATCGCTTCTCCGACTCCCCGCTCGTTGCCGTACATCTGAGCGGTGTCGATGTGGCGGTAGCCCAGTTCGAGCGCGTGGCCGACGGCTTCCGCCGTCTCCTCCGGCGGCACCTTGTACGTGCCGAATCCCAACTGCGGAATGGTCGTGCTGTCGCGTAGCGCAATCCTCGGAATCACGGGCCCCACGGTATCGCCGCCCGCAGCGGTGCGGCTCCACCGGAGCACCGCCGCGGGCCTCGACCGGTGGTGCGCGGACCTGCGGTGGCCGGTCCGGCCACCGCAGGTCCGCGCCGACGCTGCGCGCGGCAACTCACCGCCGGCTGCGCTCGGGGCCCAGCGACCGCAGCGCTTGCTCGACGCAGTCGGCCCAGGCCCGCTCGCCCAGCTCGGTCACCCCGGTCTCCCCGACGAAACCGCTGGAGATCACGACGTCCGGGCGCAGCGCCGCGAGCTCGGCCAGGCTCCGCTCCAGCGCCTCGCGGTCGCTCATGCCGGGGATGTGGCCCGCGAACCACCCTCCCTCGGCGTCGCGCACGATCGTGTCACCGGTGAGCAGGTAGGTCTCCCCCGCGGGCGAGTGCACGAGGAAGCAGGTGCTGCCCGGGGTGTGCCCCGGAGTGGGGATCACGTCGATCCCGTCCCGGGTGCGCGGCCCGTCGAACGCGTCGTCGACCGGGCAGGTCTCCCGCACGGCGGCCGCCTCGGCCGCGCTGGCGTGCAGGGACGCGCCGAACCGGTCCCTGATCGTGCGCAGCGAGGGCGCGATCTCGTCCTGGTGGCTCAGGTACTGGTGGTTCACCCCGCCGAGCTCGGCCACGCGGTCGAGCTCGGTGCCCAGGGTCGTGTTGTAGAACAGCACGTTCCCGCCCGGGGCGAGCCACAGGTAGGCGTGCGTGCTCAGTCCGGGAGCCGGGTACTCGGCCTCCGTCTCCCACAGGTCGTTCCGGATCTGCCGCATCGTCGTCTCCTCCTCTCCGCTGTTCGGGGGTCACCGCTGCGTCTGCCCGCTGCCGTAGGGGCGGGTGAGGATCTCCATGCTGTGCCCGTCGGGGTCCCTGAAGTACGCCCCGCGCCCGCCGTCGCCGTGGTTGATCCGCCCGGGCTGCTCGTACGCGGGGTCGGCGTAGAAGGTCACGCCCGCCCGCTGGACGCGGTCGAGGACGACGTCGAACTCGGCCTCGGAGACGAGGAAGGCGTAGTGCTGCGGGCTGATCCGCTCCTGGCCGGCGTCGAGGTAGTCCAACGTGACCCGGTTGTGCGTTTCCACGGGCAGGAAGGGGCCGTAGGGCTCACCGACCTGCAGCCCGAGCAGGTCGGCGAGGAAAGCGGCCGAAGCCGCCTTGTCGCTGGCGGTGATGATGGTGTGGTTGAGCTCGACGGTCATGGTTGCTCCTTCGCGCGGTGTGCTGGTCATCTCGCGTTGTCGGGACGTGCCCCGCTCACGCGGCACCGGAAGTGCGGAGGGCGCGACGCGCCTCCGCGCCGAGCTCGGTGAGGATCTCCGCCAACTGCGCCCGCTGCCCCGGGTCCCGGAGCTCCTCGCCGGGACCGAACGCCTCGTCGACACGGGCGAGGCACAGGTGCCGCTCGACCACCTGCGCGCCGCAGGAGGCCACCGCCTTGCGCAATGCGGCCTGCGCCCACGCGGCGCCGTAGTCGGAGGGGCTCGCGCCGACCACGGCGATCGGCTTGCCGAGCAGCACGCCCTCCCCCTCGGGTCGGGATGCCCAGTCGACCGCGTTCTTCAACTGCCCGGGAACGGTGGTGTTGTACTCCGGGGTCGCGATCAGCAACGCGTCCGCGGAGTCGACCGCGGCGCGCATGCGGCGCACCGCCTCCGCGGGGTGCTCCTCGTCGTCCTCGTTGAACGGCGGGACCTCCCCGAGCCCCCGCCACCGCGACAACCGCACGCCCGGCTCCGCCAGTGCGGCCGCGGCCCGCAGCACGGCCGTGCTGTAGGAGCCGGACCGCAGGCTCCCGGAGATCCCCAGGACCCGGACCGCGCCGTCACCGGCCGTCTCAGTGCTCATCGCTGCCTCCCTCGCCGTGCTGTCGACTGCGCCCCTGAGCGTGCGCGCCGGCACTTGCGGAGCACTGCTCGTCGACTGACGTCGGCGGTCGGTGCGGCCGGTCCACGCCGTAACCTGGGCCCATGCGGTTCGGTGTGCTGGGACCACTGGCGGTGTGGACCGAGGAGGGCGCGGCCGTGACCGTGCCCGGCCGCAAGGTCCGCGCCCTGCTCGCCTGCCTGCTGGTGCGCCCCGGCCGCGGTGTCCCCGCCGAGCGGCTGGTCGACGACCTGTGGGGAGCCGCGGCACCCCGGGACCCGGCCGCGGCCCTGCAGGCCAAGGTCTCGCAGCTGCGCAGGGCGCTGGGCAGCGCCGAGGCCGGGGCGCGCGGGCTGGTGGTCTCCACCGACGCCGGCTACCGCCTGGACGCCGCGCCGGAAGCCGTGGACGCCGGGCGGTTCACCGCGCTGCTCACCTCCGCGCGCGCCCTGCCCGACCCCGCGCAGCGGGCCGCGGCGCTGGGCGAGGCGCTGGCCCTGTGGCGCGGCCCCGCCTTCGCCGAGTTCACCGAGGACGCCTTCGCCCGCGCCGCGATCGAGGAGCTGACCGAGCAGTGGCTGGCCGCGGTGGAGGACCGCGTCGACGCGCGCCTGGCGCTCGGTGAGCACCACGCGCTCGTGCCCGAACTGGGCCGGTTGCTCGACGAACACCCGCTGCGGGAGCGGCTGCACGCCGCGCACATGCGGGCGCTGTACCGGTGCGGCCGCCAGGCCGAAGCGCTGGAGACCTACAGCCGGCTGCGCACCCGGCTCGCCGAGGAGCTGGGACTGGACCCCGGCCCGGAGCTCACCGAGCTGCAGCAGGCCGTCCTCGCCCACGACCCGGGCCTGCAGGGCGAGCAGCGCAGCGGAGCGGACAGCGGAACGGCGGTGCGCACCAACCTGCCGGCACCGCTCGGCCCGCTGGTCGGCCGGGAGTCGGCCGCCGCCGAGCTGTCGCGCGAGCTGGACTCCGCGCGCCTGGTGACCCTGACGGGGCCGGGCGGCGTGGGCAAGACGCGCCTCGCACTGGAGGTGGCGGCACGGCGCGCGGCGGAACGACCGGACGCGCTGCCCGACGGCGTCTGGGTCGTCGACCTCGCCGCGTTCGACCCGACGGCGCACACCGACGCGGTCGGCGCGCTGGCCGATCTGGTCGGTTCCACCCTCGGGGTGCGCGATGACGTGGCCGCGGCCGCTCCCCCGCCGGGTGAGCCCTGCCCCGCCGCAGAGCGGCTGGCGCAGGCGCTCGCGCCGCGGCACGTGCTGCTCGTGCTCGACAACTGCGAGCACGCCGTCGAACCGGTCGCGCGGATCACCGCGGCGCTGCTGGCCGCGGCGCCGCGGTTGCAGGTCCTGGCCACCAGCCGCGAACCCGTGGGCCTCGCCGGTGAGCGGCTGCAGCCGGTGCCGCCGCTGGTGCTTCCGGAGCCCGAGGCGGACGAGGCCGAGGTGGACGCCGCGGGACGCTCCGCGGCCGTCGAGCTGTTCGTGGCGCGCGCGGCCGCGGCGGTGCCCGGTTTCCGGCTCACCCCGGACAACGCGCGCGCGATCACCTCGATCTGCCGGCAGCTCGACGGGCTGCCCCTGGCCGTGGAACTCGCCGTCACCCGCGTGCGCGCGCTCGGCGTTCACGACCTCGCCGTCCGGTTGTGCGACCGCTTCCAGCTGCTCACCGCCGGTCACCGCGATGCTCCCGCGCGGCAGCGGACGCTGCGGGCGATGATCGACTGGAGCTGGGAACTGCTCGACGAGGGCGAACGCGCGGTGCTGCGACGGCTCTCCGCGCACGGCGGCGACTGCGAGCTCGATTCCGCCGAGGCGGTCTGCGCCGGCGAGGACGTTCCTTCCGACCAGGTGGCGGGGGTGCTCGCCCGCCTGGTCGACCGGTCGCTCGTGGCCGTGTCGGACACCGCAGGGGGACGCCGCTACCGCCTGCTCGAAACCATCGCCGCCTACGCCCGCGAGCGCCTGGACGAAGCCGGCGAAACCGAGCGGGTGCAGCTGCGGCACGCGCGCTACTACGCCGATCTCACCGAGCGGGCCGACCACTCGCTGCGCGGTCCCGAACAGCGGCACTGGTTGCAGCGCCTCGACACCGAAGCGGCCAACCTCCGCACGGCGCTGGCCACCACGGTCCACCACTGCGAGCCGGTGCTGGCGCTGCGCCTGGCCACCGCCGCGGCGTGGTACTGGTTCCTGCGCGGGACCTACCGGCAGGCGCACCGGTCGCTCGACCTGGCGGTGAGCATGCCCGGCGAGGCCCCCGCCACCGCCCGGGCCGATGCCACGGCCTGGCGGGCGGTGTTCGGCGCGCTCATCGGAACCGATCCGGCGCCGCTGCGGGAGAGCCGCTCCGCCCTCGCGCTGCACAACGGTCTCGACGAGCCCGCCGCGCTGGCCCGCGCGCAGTGGCTGCTCGGGTTCGTCGGCGGGTTGCGCGAGCAGGAGGCCGCCGAGGAGCTCGTCGACCAAGCGTTGCGGGGGTTCCGGGAGCTCGACGACCGGTGGGGCGTCGCCGCCGCGCTGTACACCCAGGCCGACCAGGCGGTGCTGCACGGCGATCTCGACGAAGCCCGCCGGCTCGGGCAGCAGGCCGCTGCGATGTTCGCCGAGCTCGACGACCGCTGGGGGCAGGCGCAAACGGCGAAGGTGCTCGGCATGCTCGCCGAGATCGCCGGCGAGTACGACCGCTCCGCCCGGTTGCACCAGGAGGCGCTGCGCAAGGCCGAGGAGCTGGGCCTGTGGCCGACCGCGTCCGAGCAGCTCTCCCGCCTCGGCCGGCTCGCCCTGCTGGCGGGTGATCACCGCGCTGCCGACGCCTACCACCACCGGGCCCTGCGACTGGCCCGCGAGCACTCGCACGAGGGAGGCGCCAACTTCGCCCGCGGCGGGCTCGGCCTCTCCGCCCGGCGCCAGGGCCTGCTCGACGACGCGGAGGACTACCTCCGCCCGGCGCTGTCCTGGGAGCGGCACATCGGCTACCAGGTCGGCCAGGCCTGGGTGCTCGCCCAGCTCGGGTTCACCGCCGAGCAGCGCGGCGAGGTCGACACCGCGCGCGGTCTGCACCTCGACGGGCTCGCGGCGGCGCGCGCCACCGGCGACCCGCGCGCGGTGGCGCTGGCGCTGGAAGGCCTGGCCGGCGTTCGAACGCTGGCCGGTGACCACGAGCACGCGGCGGCCCTGCTCGCCGCCGCGGCCGCTCGCCGCGACGCCGTGCACGCGCCGCTCCCGCCCGCCGAGCGCGGCGACGTCGACCGCATCGCGCAGTCCGTGCGGGAGCACCTCGACGAAGCGGCGCAGGAGGCCGCCCGGCACCGCGGCGAGACCGCCGAGCTCGGCGCGCTGCTCGGGCCGCTCACCGGCGAGGCGGAGCGCTCGGGCACGGCGTAGCCGACGGGCCCGTCGGTCCCCGCCGGATCGCCGCCACGGCGGCTGGGCGGCCGCTCACGTCGAACGGGGCGCAGTTGGTCAGCATCCCCAGCGCCGCGGACAGGTAGACGTCCAGCGGGTCGCTCCGGCTCGCCGGCCAACCCGCGCGGTCCCTTGCCGGAACCCTCCGCCGCTAGCGTCCGCGCACCGGGGAGCCCCACTCGGTCTGCTCGCGCAGGTTGCCCTTGAGGAGTTTCCCGCCGGGGTTGCGCGGCAGGGGCTCGCTGCGCACGTCGACGTACTGCGGGACCTTGAAGTCGGCCAGCCGGGTGGACAGGTGTTCCAGCACCGCGTCCACGGAGAACTCGGAGCCGGGCACAGGCACGAGGACCGCCCCGACCTTCTCGCCGAGCACGTCGTCCGGCACGCCGACGACCGCGGCGTCGGCCACCCCCGGGGCGCCGGCGAGGGCGTTCTCCACTTCGACCGAGTACACGTTCTCCCCGCCCCGGTTGATCATGTCCTTGGCGCGGTCGACGACGTGGACCAGCCCCTGCTCGTCGATGCGCGCGAGATCCCCGCTGCGCAGCCAACCGTCGACGAACGTCGCCGCAGTGGCCTCCGGTTTGTTCCAGTAGCCGGCGGCCACGTTGGGACCGCGGATGAGCAGCTCCCCCACCCCTTCCGGATCGGGTTCGTCGACGGCGAGGTCCACCACGGGCGCGGCGAAGCCGACCGAATCAGCGTGCTCGGCGGCCCACTCGTGCGGCAGGTAGGTCGCGATCGACGCCGTCTCGGTCAGGCCGAACCCGTTGCCGACGCGCGCGTTCGGGAACCCGGCCTTGATCCGCTCGACCAGCGACGGCGCGATCGGGGCGCCGCCGTAGGAGAGGTGCGTGACGCCGCTGACGTCGAAATCGCCGAAGTCGGGCTGCGACAGCGCCAGCGCGTAGATCGCGGGAACGCTGGTGAGCACGTTGATGCGCTCCTCGACGACGGTGCTCAGGAACTCCTGCACGTCGAAAGCGGGCAGCACGACCGTGGTCCCGCCGATGGCCAGCTGCACGAGCAGCTGGCTGTTGCAGCCGGTGACGTGGAACAGCGGCACGGACACGAGGTTGCGCAGGTCCGGTCCGTCGGCCCGGTCGACGCCGATCACCCGGATCGCTGTTTCCACATTGGACAGGAAGTTCTCGTGGGTGGTCATCGCCCCCTTCGGCGATCCCGTCGTGCCGCTGGTGTAGAAGATCGCGGCGAGGTCGTCCGGGGCGAGGTCGTCCGCCGCGCACGGCTCCCCGTCGGGCAGGGGGTCCTCCGGGGTGAGCACGGCGCTCGCGCCGGAGTCGGACAGCACGTAGTCGACCTCGGGCCGGGCGAACCGGATGTTGACCGGGACGGCCACGGCTCCGGCGAGCTGCGCGCCGAGGAAGCCGAGAACCCAGTCCACTCCGGCGGGCAGCAGGTTGGCGACGCGGTCGCCGCGCCGGACCCCGGCCGCGCGCAGCCCGCCGGCCACGCGCGCCGAGCGGTCCCACAGCTCGCGGTAGGTCAACCGGGGTCCGCCGACCTCGACCACCGCTTCCTGGCCCGGGAGGTGCTCGACGGTGCGGCGCAGCATCTCCACCAGCGACGGCGCGAGGTTCGCGTAGTGGGCGAGGCCGCGCTCGTCGCGGACGGTCCCGGAGGTGTCGAAGGGCGCGGCACCGCGCGCACGGGGTTCGGTGCTCGTCACCGGGATCCCTCCTCACCCGCGAAGTAGCGGCGCGGGTTGTCCACCAGCATCGTGCGGATCTGCTCGTCGGTGACGCCGCGCTCGCGCAGCGCGGGCAGCACGTCGTTGCTGATGTGCAGGTAGTGCCAGTTCGGGGCGGCCTGGGCCAGCGCCTGCTGGGCCGCCTCACCGCTGAAGAAGTCCATGTAGCAGGCGGCGTCGTGGGACAGCACGATGCGGTCGGCGTATCCCTGCTCGCACAGCGACGCGATGGTGGCCACGCGTTCCGGGGTGGGGTTGAACAGGTCGAGGCCGAAGCGGTCGCAGCCGATCGACGCGCCCCGGTCCATGATCCACTTGAGGTAGTCCTGGTCGTTGGTGTCACCGGCGTGGCCGATGACGACCTTGGTGAGGTCCACCCCGCGGGAGGCGTAGAAGTCCAGGGCGAGCCGGCCCGTCTGGTGCGCCGCGTTGGTGTGCACCGTGATCGGCACGCCGGTCTCCTGGTGGGTTTCGCAGATGGCCTGCTGCACGCGTTCCTGGTCCCCGGTGAGACCGCGTTCCTCCACGACGCACTTCAGCAGCGCCGCCTGCACACCGGTCTGACCGATGCCCTCGCGGATGTCGCGGACGAACATCTCCGTCATCGGCTCGGGACCGCCGAGCATCGTCCCCGGACCGCGGTAGTGGAAGAAGTGCGGGATCTCGTCGAAGGTGTACAGACCGGTCGCGGCCACGATGTTGATGTCGGCCTCGGCGTTGACCCGCTGCACCCGCGGGAGGTAGCGGCCGAGCCCGACGACCGTGGGGTCGACGATCGTGTCCACGCCGGCCTGCTTCAGCTCGCGCAGCTTGGTGATCGCGTCGGCGACGCGCTCCTCCTCGTCCCACCACTCGTCGCCGTAGTTCTGCATGACGTCCGGCGTGAGCACGAAGACGTGCTCGTGCATCAGCGTCACGCCCAGCTCGTCCACGTCCACCGGGCCGCGCACCGTCTCCACGGAACCCATAGTCCTCCTTCGCCGCACCACTCACCGACTGGCCGGTATGTGACGGCGATTACACGAGATGCGGCCGGGTTCGTCAAGCGGGCGCGGGCCGCCGGGGTGGCGGTGTTCGCCAGCTGGGACACCGCGCAGGACCTGCAGGAGGAGGCGGAGCAGGTCAGCGACCGCAGCTGACGCCGGCGGCACTTCGCCGGTGCCGTGCGTCGAGGGCACCGTGGGAAGGTGGGGGGCGGAGCCGGGGAGTTCCGGCTCCACCCGATGGTGGAGACGACGATGAGCACACGTGACCGCAACGTCCGGGGTCGGGCGGAGAACGCGCGACCGCGGGACGGGCTCGGTCGCCCCCTGCCGCGCGGCAGCGCCGGAGTCGAGCGGGTCAACGAGGACGTGGTGATGACGCCCGCGGAGAGCCTGCGCGAGGGGCAGCGCCTGCTCACCGCCCAACGCCCCTTCCACGCGCACGAAGTCCTCGAAGCGGCGTGGAAGAACGCGCCCGATCCGGAGCGCGGGCTGTGGAAGGCCCTCGCCCAGCTCGCGGTCGGCCTCACGCACGTCCGCCGCGGCAACGCCAAGGGCGCCGCGTCCCTGCTGCGCCGCTGCAGCGACGGCATGGCTCCGCACACCGCCGATCCCCCGCACGGCATCCGGGCAGCTGAGCTCAGCGACCACGCCGCGGAACTCGCGACGCGGATCGAGCGGGCGGGCCTGGACGCGGTCGACGAGGCCGAGCTCGATCCGCAGCTGTCCGAAGGTTCGCGGCCGCCTGCCGAGCAGCGCACCGCCGACGGCTGACACGGCGGGCCGCGCGGGCCCGCCGCCGGTGCGGGCCCGTCCGCTGCGGTCCGTTCCGCGGAGTTCGCGCTCCTCCTTCGCCGCGCCACCCACCGACTGCCCGATATGAGGCGGCTGTTGCAAAAATGCTGCGGCATGCGTCGAGCGAACGCGGTACGGTCCTGCTATGTCCCGATCACCCCGGGCAGGACCCTCCCGGTCCCCCGTCACCGCGGACGACCTCGACCTCGCAGTGCAGCTCGTCGTGACGGCCCTCCGCGAAGCGCCCCCGGTGGCGTGGGACGGCAAGGCCGGTTCGCTGGAGTGGGACTGCTGGGAAACCGTCGAGCACCTCAGCGACGACCTCTTCGCCTACGCCGCGCAACTGGGCCCCAAGGCCCCTCCGCAGGAGGACCAAGTGCCCTTCGTGTGGGAGAGCCGGCGACCGGGCGGGCCGGCGAACGCCATTCACGCGAACCGCGAGGCGGGGCCCGCCGGCCTGCTGCAGGTGCTGGAGGCGAGCGGTGCGCTGCTCGTCGCCGTGGTGCGCACGGCACCTCCGCGGACCCGCGCCCACCACGTCTTCGGTGCCTCCGATCCCGAGGGCTTCGCCGCGATGGGGATCGTGGAAACGCTGGTGCACATGCACGACCTGGCACAGGGGCTCGGGCTCGCCTGGAACCCGCCCGCCGGCCTGTGCGCACGAGCGCTCACCCGGTTGTTCCCGGACGCACCGGAGTCCACGGATCCCTGGCCTACCCTGCTGTGGGCCACCGGACGAGCCGAGCTGCCCGGGCGCCCCCGCCTGAAGGCGTGGCGCTGGGACGGGAGGCCCCGTGGTCAGGACCGGATTCCTCCGGCGCAGGCCGGCGAGCACCGTTGACGACGAGGACCGGGCGCCACCGGTCCACCGGCGGTCCGGGGCCCGCCCGCGGCAGCCCCTCGGTGCGGCCGCAGGTCAGTCCTTGACCAGCCCCCCGTCGACGACGAGGTTCTGCCCCGTCACCGCGCGCGCCCACGGGGAGGCGAAGAACAGCGCCGCGTCGGCGAACTCCTCCGGAGTCACCACCCGGCGCAGCGGTGTGCTCCGCGCGATCCCGTCGAAGACCTCCTCCGGCGTGTCCGCGCTGGCATCGGTGGTGCGCAGCAGCCCCCCGGAGATCATGTTCGCGGTGATCCCGTCCGGGCCGAGGTCGGCGGCCAGCGTGCGCGTCAGCGACAGCAGCGCGGCCTTGGCGGCCGTGTAGTCGTGGTACGGCACCACCGGGTTCTGGAAGAGGTTGGTGCCGATGTTGATGATCCGCCCGCCTCCCCGCTCGCGCATGCCCGGCAGCGCGGCCTGCGTCGTGTGCAGCGCGGCGCGGACGCTGCCGTCGAACTGCGCGGAGAACTCGCCCCAGCCGATCTCGTCGGCCTTCGACCGGGCCTCCCCGTTGAAGGAGAAGTCGGCCAGCGCGTTGTTGACCACCGTCGTCGCGGGGCGGCCGAAGCGCGCCCGGATCGCGTCGAACAGGGCGTGGACCTGCTGCTCGTCGGTGACGTCGGCGCGCGCGGCCATCGCGCGGCCCTCGCCGATCTCGTCGACCAGCGCGTGCGCCTGCTCGTGGCTGTGCCGGTAGTTGACCACGACGCGGGCGCCCTGGCCCGCGAACGCGCGCACGAGGGACCGGCCGAGCCCTCGCCCGCCGCCGGTGACCAGGACGAGTTGGCCGTCGATTCCCGCACCGAGCTCGCTCATGGCCGCCACCGTATCGGGTGGACCCGCGCGGCACGCGGGCCGCCGCGCGGACGCGGACGCACAGGAACCTCCGGCCGACCCGGTCGCCGCCGCTCAGCGTTGCTCGGGGATCAACCGCGCCAACCGGCGGTACGAGTCGAGCAGGGCGTCCTCGTCATGACCACCGCTGGTGGTGACCAGCACCTCGTCCGCACCGGTGCCGTCCACGAGGGACTGCAGCGCGCAGGCGACCTCCTCCTCGGTGCCGTGCACGTGGCCGCGCATCGCCCGGTCGAACTGCTCGCGCTCCCACCGGCCCATCTCCCGGGCGAGGACGTCGTCAGCCGGCAACAGGGGCGGGAAGACGCCGTGCACGCGCGAATACGCGGTCGCCCACGCCTCCGGGACCAGCAACCGGCGGGCCTCCTCGGTGCTCGCGGCGACCGCCACGGAGCGCGACAGCACCACGTAGGGCTGCGCGGACCACGGTGACGGGCGGAAGCGCTGCCGGTAGTGCTCGATGGCGCGTCGCAGCGCGTCGTCACCGCGCACGGCCGCGATCACCAGCGGCAGCCCGGCCCGCGCCGCGTGCTCGGCACCCGCCCCGGTCGCCAGCACGAACACCGGCATCCGAAGCCCCTCGGCCGGGACGGCCCGCACCTGCGCGTCCGCTCCGCCGGCGAAGTAACCGAGCAGTTCCTCCAGCTGCGCCCCGAAGCGCTCCGCGTCCTGCCGGCCGCTTCCCAGAGCACTGCGCACCGCCGCGGTGAAACCGAGCGAGCGCCCCAGGCCCGCGTCGATCCGGTCCGGGTGCAACGAGGCGAGCACGCCGAACTGCTCGGCGACCACGAGCGGCTGGTGGTTCGGCAGCATCACCCCGCCCGTGCCCACCCGGATCCGCGAGGTCGCCGAGGCGGCCGCCGCGGCCAGCACCGTCGGAGCTGAACCGGCCACACCCGGAACTCCGTGGTGCTCGGCCACCCAGAACCGGTGATAGCCCAACGCTTCGGCTTCCGCGGCGAATCGGACGGTGCGGTGCAGCGATTCCGAGGGGGCCGCCCGTGCCGCACGAGCGAGCGGTCCAGGACCGAAAAGCGCAGCGGTGTCGTCACACCGGTGGCAACGCCAGCGGGAACGGTTGGATTCCGCGCGTGGGCGCCCGTCGAGCGCACCGGCTCAGCCGCGCACGGGCGTCTCGGAACCGGCCCGCACCGGTCGCACGGCGGCGACCGGCCGGTCGGCAGCGCGCACCAACCGCGGGCCGGCAGGGCCGAACACCGCGCGCGGCTCGGGGAACAGCTGCAGCATCGCCAGGTACAGCAGTGCGGCCGCGACGAGCGTGGCGGGCAGGCTGACGTCCACCCCGCCCGCGACGCCCGCCAGCGGGCCGACGATCAGCGGTGTGTTCGCCATCAGCAGCCCGACGGCGGTCGCGGGGATCCAGGCGGCCATCGCGCGCCAGTTCACGCCGCGCGCGTACCAGTAGACGCCGCCCCGCTGCCCCCGGTTGAACACCTGCAGGTCGTCGGGCAGGTAGTGGCCGCGCCGCACCCAGTACCCGATCATCATGATCACCATCCACGGCGACGTGCACAGCAGGATCAGGGTGACGAACGCGTTGATGCTGGCGACCACGTTGAACACGAACGCCCCGAGGAAGATGAACACCACGGCGAAGGTGCCCACCAGCGCGGTGGCCCGCACCCGGGACAGCGCGGGGAACATCGAGCTGAAGTCCAGGCCGGTGCCGTACAGCGCGGTGGTGCCGGTGGAGAGCCCGCCGATCAGCGCGACCACGATCAGCGGCAGCGCGTACCACGGCGGGGAGATCGCGGTCAGGCCGGCGATGTAGTCGTCCGGGTCGGCGACCAGCGTGGCGGTGGCGATGCCGAACCCGAACGGGAGCAGGGTGGCCAGTTGCGCCCCGAACGGAGCCGCGAGCACCGTCGGTTTCGGCGCGCTGTCCGGGATGTAGCGGGACCAGTCGCCGAGGAAAGCGCCGAACGAGACGGGGTTGGCCGCGGCGGTGAGCACGGCGAGCACCCAGGTCGGCCAGAACTCCCCGAGCGCGTAGCCGGCGTGCCCGGCGAACGTCGGGTCGAATTCCCCGGCGTAGGCGGCGAATCCGAGCAGCATGACCGCGCTGCACGCGATGACGGCGACCCGGTTGACCGCGAGCATCAGCCGGTAGCCGTAGAGGCACACCACCAGGGTGGCCACGGCGATGACGCCGTAGGAGACCCCGCGCAGCACGTCGCCACCGTCCACTCCGAACAGTCGGTGGACCGCACCGGTGAGCGCGTCACCGGAGACCCACACCGAGATGGAGAAGAAGGCGACGGCGGTGAGCAGGGACAGGAAGGACCCGATGATCCTGCCGACCACGCCGAAGTGCGCACCCGAGGACACCGCGTTGTTGGTGTGGTTCTTCGGCCCGAACAGCGCCATGGGCGCCAGGACCGCCCCGCCGAGCACCACCCCGACGACGGTCGCGGTCAGCGCGGGGAGGAACCCGAGGCCGTAGGCGATGGGCAGCGACCCCAGGACGACGGTGGCGAAGGTGTTGGCCCCGCCGAAGGACAACCGGAACAGGTGCCACGGCGTCGAGGTCCGCTCCGCCGCGGGGATCGGTTCGACGCCGTGCACTTCGATGTCGGTGGCGCGCTCGCCCATGTCCTCTCCTGCTCAGCTCGGCTCGGTGCGGCTCGCTCGTCACGCACGGTGCGTCGGCGCGAAGAGCTCCAGCCGCCGGCGCAGCAGCACCACGCTCGGGCCGGGTTCGGCCAGTGCCGCCGCCAGGTCCTCGCGCAGCGACCGCACCGCGGTCTCCCGCGCGGAGACCCCGAACGACTCCGCCAGCGCGACGAACTCGGGACGGGCCAGCTCGGTCGCGGTGCTCTCGCCGAACGCGCCCCGCATGTACTCGCGCAGGATGCCGTAGCCGCCGTCGTCGACGATCAGCCAGGTCACCGGCAACTGGTGCTGCACCGCGCTGGCGAGCTCGGCGATGCCGTACAGCGCGCCGCCGTCACCGGAGACGGCCAGCGCGGGGGTGCCGGTCGCCGCGCACCCGAGCGCGGCGGGGAACCCGTAGCCGAGGCCGCCCGCGCCCTGCGCGGAGTGCATCCGCCCGGGCCAGGCCGACCACGCCCAGTACCCGAGGACGGTCATGTCCCAGCAGCTGGGCGCGCCCTCCGGCAGCGCCGCCCGCACGTCCTCCAGCACCCGGCGCTCCACGTCGAGCTGCTGACCGTCCAACCGGGAGCGGATCTTGTCGAGCAGGGCCGCGACGGCGGTTTCCGCCACCCCGTCGGCGGGCCGGGCGCGCACCGCGGCGGCCAGTTCCCCGAGCGCCTCGGCGGCATCGGCGTGCAGCCCCAGCGCCGGGTGGTTGGCGCCCAGCTTCTCCGCGTCCGCCTCCACCTGGACGACCGTCCCCTGCGGGCGGAAGGTGTGGTAGTTGCTGGACAGCTCCCCGAGCCCGGAGCCGACGACCAGCAGCACATCGGCCGCGGCGAGGAACTCGGTGCTGTGCCGGTCCTCCAACCAGGACTGCCCGGAGAGGGGGTGCTCCCAGTCGAACGCGCCCTTGCCGCCGAAGGTGCACAGCACGGGTGCGCGCAACTTCTCCGCGAGCGCGCGCAGCTGCTCGTGCGCTCCCGCGCGCACCACGCCCCCGCCGGCCAGGACGACCGGGTTCGCGGCGCGGTCCAGCAGCCGCGCGGCCTCGGCGAGCGCTTCGGGTTGCGGGGCGAGCTGCGCCCGCCGCACCGGGAGCTCGTGCACCGGCGGCAGCACCGCCGGCCCGCGCAGCACGTCCTCCGGGACCTCCACCCACACCGGGCCCGCGGGCGCGCTGGCAGCGGTCCGCCAGGCCTCGCGCAGCACCGTCGGCAGCTGCGCGGCGTCGCGCACCACGTGCGTGGACTTCGCGATCCCCGCCGCGCTGGCCTGCTGGTCGGGCAGCTCGTGCAGGTAGCCGTGCCGCCCGCCGCCCAACCCGGCGCGCGGGACCTGGCTGGAGATGACCAGCACCGGAACCGAGGAGGACCGCGCCTCCTGCAGCGAGGCGAGCGTGAGCAGCGCGCCCGGCCCGGTGGACACCAGCAGCGGCGCCACCTGCCCCGTTTCGCGGGCGAAGCCGTCGGCGGCGAACGCCGCGTTGTTCTCCACGCGCGAGGCGACCAGCCGCGGATCACCGCTGCGGCGGAGCGCGTCGAACAGGCCGAGCGCGTGCTGCCCGGGGATCCCGAACACGGTGCGCGCCCCGAGGGCGCGCAGGGACTCGACGACCAGGTCGCCTCCGGTGCGCTCAGCCACGCTCGTCCTCCGCACCACGCGGGGCGGTCACCGCGGCCCCGCCGGTGCGCGGGGGGCCCGGTGCGGCCGTCGGACCGGTCATGCGTGCTCCTCCTCCGCGACGGGCTCGCCGGCCAGCCGCTTCTCCCAGTTGTCCAGCACTTCGGGTTCGGTGCGCGCGGTCATCAGGCTCACCAGAACGTAGCCGAGCAGGCTCGCACCGAGGCCGTAGTAGATGGCCTCCTCGGCGAGCAGCCCCTCGGTGACCATCGTGACCAGCGCGGTGAGCGTGCCCGCGATCATCGCCGCGGCGGCGCCCGTCCGCGTGGCCCGCCGCCACACCAGCGCACCGAGGATCGGCACGAGCAGGCCGCCGACGAGGATGTTGTAGCCGACCGTCAGCGCGGCCACCACGTCGTTGACCGCCACGGAGATGCCGATCGCGAGGACTCCGAGCAGCAACGTCGCCAGCCGGTTCGAGCCGACCTCGTCCTCCCCGGCTCGGCCCCGCCGGTTGCGCAACCGGGACCAGATGTCGTTCGTGCTCACCGTCGAGCAGGCGATCAGCGCCCCGCTCGCCGTCGACATCAGCGCCGCGAGAGCGGCCACGAGCACCAGCCCGCGCAGCCCCGCCGGCAGCATCCCCTGCACGATGGTGGCGAACGCGGTGTCGGGATCGGCCAGGTCCGGGTACAGCGCGCGGGCCGCGGTGCCGATCAGCGCACCGGCGGCGGCGTACAGCACGCAGTACACCCCGGAGGCCAGCCCGCCGCGGGTGGCGATCCGCGGAGTGCGCGCGGTGAACACCCGCTGCCAGATGTCCTGGCCGATCAGCAGGCCGAACACGTAGGTGAACACGTAGGACAGGATGGTGGCGCCGCCGATGTTGGTGATGTCGAAGAACTCGGGGCCGACCCGTTCGGCGAGCCCGTCGAAGCCGCCGGCGGAGACCAGGCTGATCGGCAGCAGCAGGAGGAACATGCCCACCGTGGTGATCAGGAACTGCACGATGTCGGTCAGCGTGATGGACCACATGCCGCCGAGCACCGAGTAGCAGACCACGATGCCGCCGCCGATCGCGATGCCGCCGATCGCGGGCATGTCGAACAGCACGGTGAACACGGTCGCGAAGGACAGGATGGAGGTCACCGAGAGCATCAGGGTGTAGCCCCACATCACCACCCCGGAGACCAGGTCCACCGCGCCGCCGTAGCGCAGCTTGAGCATCTCGGCGACGGTGTACACCTTCAACCGCACGATCCGGCGCACGAACAGCGCGTGCAGCAGCAGGATGCCCAGCCCGATGGAGCTCACCAGCCAGGCGCCCGAGATGCCGTAGGTGTAGCCGAGCCCGACGCCGCCGATCGTGGACGCACCGCCGAGCACGATCGCCGACATCGTTCCGGAGTACAGGAACGTGCCGAGCCGGCGACCGGCGACCAGGTAGTCGCTGCGCGTCTTCGCGAGCCGCGCCCCGCGCCAGCCGATGCCGAGCATGCCGGCCAGGTACAGCCCGATGACCAGGTAATCAAGAGCCATGGCGCCCCCGGGGAGGAAATGGAGAACGAACGAGGAAGTGCCGCGTGGTGACCCGCACCACCGCTTGCGGGAGACGTTAGGCAGCCAGCAAGCTCATCGGTAGTAGACTTTTTGTCCACACGATCGACTCCTCTTGGATGAAATGACCAGTGCAGAATTCCTCCCGGCCACGGTTCCCCTGCGGGCTTTCGTCGACCGCGACGACCTGGGCGCGGTCCTGCTCGCCGGAGCGGACGAGGCGCTGGAGCGGCCCGTGCGCTGGGCGCACGTCAGCGAGCTCACCGACCCGGTGCCGTACCTGCTCGGGGGCGAGTTGCTGCTGTGCTGCGGGGTGGAGCTCGTCCCCGGTCCGCAGCCCACGGACGACTACGTCCGCGGACTCGTCGGCGCGGGCGTCACCGCCCTCGGCTTCGGCGTCACCCCGGTGTTCGATGCGGTGCCGCCGGCGCTGATCGACGCCTGCCGCAGGCACGGGCTGCCGCTGCTGGAGATCCCCGAGCGCACCCCGTTCCTCGCGGTGTGCCGAACGGTCGGGGAGGAGCTGAACACGCGGGCGCAGGCCTCGCTGCGCCGGCTCACCGAGGCGCAGCGCGCGCTCACCGCCGCAGCAGCGCGGCCGGCACCGCGCACCGGGGTGCTGCGCGAGCTCGGCAGGTGCGTCGGCGGGTGGGCGGAGGTGGTGGAGCCGAGCTCACCCGTCCCGGACGCCGTGCACGAGCTCGCCGAACGGGTGCGCACCGGTGTCGCCAGCGCGGCCACGGAGCTCGCGGACGGCACGCAGGTGGTGGCGCAGCCGGTCGGTCCCCGGGTGCTCACGGTGGGCAAACCGGGGCGTTTCGACGGCACCGACCGCGCCGTGATCGCCGTGGGGCTCGCACTGCTCAGCGTGGTGGCCGGGCAGGCGGCGAGCGCGTCGCTGGGGTCGTTGGCCACGGCGCTGCTGTCCGGCGCGGGCGCGTCCGAGTCGCTGCTCGACGCCGTGTTCGGCCGCCGGGGCGGGCAGTACCGGGTCGTCGCCGCCGAGGCCGGTGCGCGCCTGGACGGACTGGCCACGCCGCTGGTCGGCGAGGACGGCCGCACCGCGATCGTGGACACCGACATCGACGTGTCCCGCGTGGACGGTTTGCTCGCGGTGAGCGGGCCCCACCCCGCCGGGGAGCTGCCGGAGGCGGCGCGGCAGGCGCGGCAGCTGCTCGACCGGGCGCGCTCGGTGGGGCGGTCGTTGCACGCCGAGCACGCCGGCACCGGATTCGCCTCCGCCGTGCGGTCCGAGGCCGCGCGGGTGTTCGCGGACGAAGCGCTCGCACCGCTCGACGGGCACCCGCAACTGCTCGAGGCGCTGCGCACCTGGCTCTCCCAGCACGGCAGCTGGGACCGCACGGCGGCCGCTCTGGGGGTGCACCGCAACAGCGTGCGGCACCGCATCGGCAGGGTCGAGCGATTGCTCACCGCGGACCTCGCCGACCCGCAGGTGCGCATGGAGCTGTGGTTCGCGCTGCAGTGGCGCACGCCCTGAGCGCACCCGGCGGTGTGCGCCGGTGGCGGGCACCCCTCGGGAGCGGCCGCGCCACCGGTCCTGCCCGGCTCCTGCCCGGGCTCCGGCGAGGACGCGTGCGCGTCCCCGGGCAGGCGCACTCCGTTCCCCGCCTGCGTGCGGGACCGCAGCGCGGGTGGTCGTCACGACCGCCGCAGTCGCAGGGTTCGGATCTCGAAGGGGCGCAGGGCGAGGTGCAGCTGCTGCTGCGCGAGCTCGTGCTCCACCGGGGAGTCCCAGTCCCTCTCGAGCAGGTCGGTGGAGCTCGCCCGCAACACCGGGAATCCGGCCGTGACGGTGGTGGCGGTGCGCCCCCCGCGCGACTCGTACAGGCGCACGACGAGGTCACCGGACCGGTCGTCGGCCATCTTCACCGACTCGACGACCACCGCGGGTTCGTCCACCTCCACCAGCGGTCGCACGGCCTGTCCGCCCCGCACCGTCCGCGCGGGCAGGTTGAGCCGGTATCCCTCGCGCACGGCCTCCCCCACGTCCGCGCCGGGCAGGAGAGCGTGCCGGAACCGGTGGCGACCGTGGTCGGTGTCCGGGTCCGGGAACCGCGGCGCGCGCAGCAGCGAGGCGCGCACGGTCGTGCAGGTCCCGCCGGAGGGCTTGGCCCAGCGCGAGACGTCGTGCCCGTAGGTGCGGTCGTTCAGCACGGCGACGCCGAACCCCGCCTCGGCCACGTGCACCCAGCGGTGCGCGCAGATCTCGAACTTCGCGGCGTCCCAGCTCGTGTTCTCGTGCGTCGGCCGGTGCACGTGGCCGAACTGGATCTCCGAGGCGCAGCGGTCGGTGTGCACGTCGACCGGGAAGGCCAGCTTGAGGAACTTCTCCGTCTCGTGCCAGTCCACTTCGGTCTCGATGTCCAGCCTCCGCTCCCCGGCGCGCAGGCCGAGGACCTGCGTCACGGTCGAGCGGGAGAAGCGCCGTTCGACGCGGACGGCGCTGCGCTCCGGCGCGTCGCTGTCCACGGCCAGCGCTTCGACCTCGGTCACGTCGGTCGCGGAGTTGCGGTAGAACGCGTCCACGTCCCAGGCGTCCCACGCGTTCGGCAGGTCCGGGTGCACCTGCAGCACGTTCGCCGCGCGCTCCGCAGGAACCGCTTCGCGGCCGGACTCCCGGTCGAACAGCGAGGTGACCGCGCCCCGCGCGTCGACGACCACGCGGAGCACGTCGTTGTCGAGGACGAACCCGCCGCCGTGCTCGGTCACCCGCGCTGCCGCTGCCGGCGGGGTCGGCTCGCCCGCACCTCCGGCGGGCACGCCGTCCCGATCGTGGGGCGCGGCGTTGAACGCGATCGACCGGTCCCCCCGCCCCGCGAGCGCCTCCTGCGCGCGGGTGATGACGACCTCCAGCTCTTCGGCGAGGAGCTCGTACGAGGCTTCGGCCTCCCGGTGCACCCAGGCGATCGACGATCCGGGGAGGATGTCGTGGAACTGGTTGAGCAGCACGGTCTTCCAGAGGCGGTCGAACTGCTCGTACGGGTACGGCGACCCGCACCGCACCGCGGCGGTCGCCGCCCACAGCTCGGCCTCCCGCAACAGGTGCTCGCTGCGGCGGTTGCCCCGCTTGGTTCCGGCCTGGCTGGTGTACGTCCCGCGGTGGAACTCCAGGTACAGCTCTCCCACCCACACGGGCGGATCGGTGTACTCCGCGGCGGCCTTGCGGTAGAAGGCGGACGGCGGCTCGATGCTCACCTGCGGCGATCCCTCGAGGTCCGCCTGCCGCGCGGCGCGGGCCAGCATCTCCCGGGTCGGACCACCGCCGCCGTCGCCCCAGCCGAACGGGATGAGGGAGCGGCGGGCGGCTCCCTTCTCCGCGTACCGGGACGACGCGCGGGCGAGCTCGGCGCCGGAGAGCTCCGCGTTGTAGGTGTCGGCGGGTGGGAAGTGCGTGAAGATGCGCGTGCCGTCGAGCCCCTCCCAGGAGAACGTGTGGTGCGGGAAGCGGTTGGACTGGTTCCACGAGATCTTCTGCGTGAAGAACCACGACGAGGCCGACAGGGCGACCAGCTGGGGCAGCGCCGCGCTGTAGCCGAAGGAGTCCGGCAGCCACACCTCCCGGGTCTCGACGTCGAACGCGTCGAGGAAGAACCGCTTGCCGTGCACCAGCTGCCGCGCCAAGGCCTCGCCGCCCGGCATGTTGGTGTCCGACTCGACCCACATGCCGCCGACGGGGAGGAACTGCCCCGCCACCACCTTCTCCCGCACCCGCGAGTACACGGCCGGGTGGTGCTCCCGCAGCCAGGCGAACTGCTGGGCCTGCGACATCGCGAACACGAAGTCCGGGTACCGGTCCATCAGGTTCGTCACGTTCGACGCCGTCCTGGCGACCTTCCGGACGGTTTCCCGCAGCGGCCACAACCAGGCCGAGTCGATGTGGGCGTGCCCCACGGCGGACAGCTGGTGCGCGCTGGCCTGGGCCGGCTGGGACAGCGCTCCTGCCAACTCGGCCCGCGCGGCCTCCGCGGTGCTTCCCACGTCCTGCAAGTCGAGCGCGTCCAGGGCGCGTTCGAGGCAGCGCAGGATCTCCCACCGGCGCGGGTTGCCGACGTCGAGCTCGCGCATGAGCTGGTCGAGCACCTCGACGTCGCCGACCAGCTCCCACACCTGCTCGTCGAGGACCGCCAGCTCGGCCCGCCGCACCCGGTAGAGCGGTTCTCCCCCAGCGGTCCCGGGATCGCCGAGCGAGGTGGCCGCGAACGGCGGCTCCCCGAGGATCACCGGGTTGGCCGCCGCTTCCACGAAGAACTCGACCCGGTGATCACCACCGGTGGAGCCGTCGACCGGGATCCAGGTGTTGCGCGGGTTGAGCCCTTTCACCGGTCTCCCGTCGGGCCGGTGGACCAGCCCCTCGCACTGGAATCCCGGGCGGTTCTGGTGAAATCCGAGGTCGAGCAGCGCTTCCACCGCGCGGCCGGTCCACTCGTGCGGGACCTCGGCCCGAACGCGGAACCAGGTGGTGCTCCACGGCGGTCCCCAGCAGTCCCCGACCCGGAAGTCCGAGTAGTCGGCCGCCAGGGCGGTCTCCACCGGTACCGGCTCCCCCGGGGCGTGCCACGCCTGCAGGTGCACCGGGACGGATTCGGGGTGGACGGCGGGTCGGATCCGTTCGCGCAGGACTCGCTGGATCCGCTCCTCGGTGGTGCGCCGGTCGTCGTGCATCGGTGTCACGTGCTCCTCACTGCTCCGCGGTCTCCGGTCGTTCCGTGGACGTCTGGTGTTTCGGGAGCCGGTGCTTCCGGGGGTTCAGCCCTTGAGGCTGCCGGCGGTGAGAGCTCCGACGATGTGCCGCTGCAGGACGACGAACAGCACGACCACCGGTGCCACCGCGAGCAGGCTTCCCGCGGCGAGGTACTGCGTGGTGACCGCACCGCCGTCGGCGGTGTCCTGCAGGTTGACCACTCCCACCGAGACCGGGTACATGCTCGAGTCGTCGAGCAGGACGAACGGCACGACGAACTGCGACCAGCTCAGGACCGCCACCACGATGGCTGCCGAGGCGATGCCGGGCGCGGCCGCTGGCAGCACCACCGACAGCAGGGCGCGCGGGCGCGAGCACCCGTCGACGAGCGCGGCGTCGTCGAGCTCCGCGGAGACGGAGTCGAAGTAGTTGCGCAGGAACCAGGTCAAAAACGGCGCGACCACCGCCACGTACACGAGGACCAGGCCGAGGTAGTTGTTGATGAGGCCGACGGCGGTGAACACCTGGTACAGCGGCACGACCAGCACCAGCGGTGAGATCAGCTGGCACGCGAGGACGGCGCGCGCGAAGGCGCGGCGCCCGCGGAAGCGCATCCTGGACAACGCGTACGCCGCGGGGACGCAGACCGCGAGGCACCCCGCGACGGCTCCGGTCACCACGGTCAGCGAATTGAGCAGGTAACCGCCGATCTGCGTGGTGGCCAGGACGTGACCGTAGTTGCCCCACTGCGGCTCCGACGGGATCAGCGGTGGCGGTGTCGCCACGACCTCGCGGGGCGTGCGCAGCGACAACGACAGCACCCACAGCAGCGGGAAGGCGAACGCGGCGATCGTCACCGCCATCGCGAGGTACAGCCCGGCGTTCTGCCACAGCAGCGGTTTGCGCCGGCGCGGGGCGCCGGCGGAGGTGGGGCGCGCGGCGCGCGCGGTCCGGGGCGTCGCCGTGTCGGAGGTCATGCCTTCGCCTCCTGCCAGGAGTCGTACCGGAAGTACAGGACGATCATCGCGGCGTTGATCAGCAGCAGCACCGCCGCCATCGCCGCACCGCGGCCGAGGGAGAGCTGGGTGAAGATCTGGTCGTAGATCTTCAGCGACAGCACCTGGGTGGCGGTTCCGGGTCCGCCCCCGGTCAGCGCCATCACCATGTCGAAGGTGTTGAACGTTTCCACGGTGATCGTCACCAGGTTGATCGTGATCAGCGGCAGCAGCGCGGGAAGCGTCACCGCGCGGAACGACTGCACGGGCCCGGCCCCGTCGATGCGCGCCGCCTCCAGCAGGTGGCGCGGGACTGTCTGCAACCCGGCGTACATCAGGATCATGGACAGCGCCGTGCCGCGCCAGATGTTGGCGATGGTCACCGACAGGAGGGCGTTGTCCGGATCGGACAGGAAGGCGATCTCCCCCGAGAGCCCGACGAGGCCGCCGAGGTGGTTGAGGATCCCGGAGGAGCTCTCCTGGTACAGCAGGCTCCAGATCACACCGGTGACCACGCCCGGGATCGCCCACGCGGTGAGCACCACGGTCCGGGTCAGCAGCGCTCCGCTCAACCGCCGGCGCCTGGCCGTGTCGACCAGCAGCGCGATCGCGAACCCCAGCAGCAGCTGGAAAACCACGCTGCAGCTGACGAACAGGAACGTGACCCGCAGCGTTGCGGCGAAGTCCCGGCCGAGCACCACGCTCTCGTACGGCGCTGCCGTGTACCGGTAGGGCTCGCCGGCGACCACGCTCGCGTCGGTGAAGCTCAGCCGGAGGATCTCCACCACCGGGTAGCAGAACACCACCAGCAGGACCAGGCCCAGCGGCAGCAACCACAGCAGCGGGCGGCTGGTCGCCGATGTCCCGGCACCGCTGGTCCGCGGTCGGGTCGGCGCTGCTCGCGGGATTGACGTGCTCATCTCGGCACGGCCTCCTCCCTGGGCGGTGTCACCGGTGCGGTACGAGGTTCACACGATCTGCGCGAGCGCCGCGTCGACCGCGGCTTCCGGCTCCGCCTCCAGCGACAGGACCGACGACAGCGCGGTCTGCATCGCGGTGGAGACCTGCTGGTACTCGCGCTGCAACGGGCGCGCCCGCGCGTAGCGGGCGAGGTGTTCGCGGAAGCGGGAGGTGAACGCGTCACCGGCGTAGTCGGGGTGCTCGTACACCGAGGTGCGCGGCGGCAGGTACCCGCCGAGCGTGCACCACCTCGCCATCGCCGCGTCGTCGACGAACGCGTCGATGACGAACGCGGTGCTCCGCCGCAGGACCTCGGGTTCCTCGGCGAAGCAGGCCCACGTCCACCCGCCGGCCACGGAGGCGTGGTCCTCCCCGGAGCGGCTCGGGATCGGCGCGATGTCCCACTCCGCGGCGAAATCGGACTCGGTGAGCAGATCCTGCAGGTCGGCCGCCTGCCAGCTCCCGCCGAGGAACATCCCCACGCGGCCGGCCACGACCTCGGGATTGACGTCGTCCTCGCTCTCCATCGTGGCGATGCGCTGCGGGCTGATCCCCTCGGTGATCAGCCGGCGCAGGTACGCCAGGCTGTCGATCATCGCCTGCCTGCCGCGCCCGGAGGCGAACGCGGGAGAACCGTCCGGGGCGAGGATCCGCCCGCCCTGCGACCAGTACTGCGGCCACAGCGCGGTGTTGACGCCGGACTCGGAACGCCCGCCGCAGAACTGGAACGTCTTGCCCCGCGCGGCGAGCCGGCGCCCGACCGCGAAGACCTCCTCCCAGCTGGCAGGTGGTTCGGGAACCAGGTCCTTGCGGTAGTACAGCACCCGCACGTCAGTGGTGAACTGCAGCGCCCTCGTGGGGCCGCCTCCGGCGGTCATCACCGCGCGGAACTGCGGGTACCAGTCCTGCAGCGGAATGCCGGCCCGGTCGACGGCTCCGCCGAGGTCCCGGGCGTAGTCGGCGAACCGCGGGAAGACGTAGGAATCCACGGCCGCCACCTCGGGGGCACGTCCCTGCGATGCCTGCAGGAGCAGCTTGGCCATGGCGGCGGTGATGTCCGAACTGCTGATTTCCGGCAGCACGCGCCAACCGGTGGAGTGCTGGTACCGCCGCAAGGCCTCGCGCAGGTATCCGGGTATGCCCTCGGTGGTGGCTTGCAGGGAGAACGACGGGATCGCCTGCCACCGGAAGCTCCGCGGATCCGGTTCCCGGGAACCGGCGCAGCCCGCGGCGCCCAGCGCCCCGGCTGCCGCCCAGCCGAGGAGGCTGCGCCGGGTCACCGCCGAAGCTCGTCGTATCCTCCGGTCCTTCACTCGGATCACCCCGCGGAGGCGGATCGGTCGTCGACGGCGCAGGCGTCGACGGGGCGGACGAAGGGGTGCGGGGACGCGGCGTGCGGGCCGTCGCCCCGACCGAGAAGTGTGGTCTCGATCACTGCTGGACGTGATGGGCGACCCTAGGCGAAGCCGAGCGTTTAAGCAAGCGCTTGCGGAGTGCTAGATTCGCAGCGGCGAACACCGCGACGACACGGGAGGCGGACGTGGCGACCATGGCGGACGTGGCGCGGACCGCGGGCGTCTCCGTCACGACGATCTCGCACGTCCTCAACGGCACCCGGGCGGTGCGCGCGGAGACGAGCGAGGCCGTCTGGGCCGCGGTCGCGGAGTGCGGCTACGTCCACAACACGTTGGCCCGTTCGCTGGTCACCACGCGCACGCAGACGCTCGGCGTGGTCATCTCGAGCGCCAGCACCGCGTTCTCCACCGAGATCCTGCGCGGGATCGAGGCCGAAGCCGTCGAGCACGGCTACACCCTGCTGGTCGCGGACCCCCGCGACGAACCGGCCCACGAGCTCCGGGTCGTCTCCAGCCTCGTCCAACGACGGGTGGACGGACTGGTCCTCGCTCCTTCGGGCGAGCCGTCCCGGACGGTGCGCCACCTCGCCGAGCAGCAGGTCCCCGCGGTCCTGGCCGACCGCGTGCTCGACGGCGACCACGACGGGGTCAGCGCCGAGAACCAGGAGCCCACCGCGCTGCTCGTCGACCACCTGGCCGAGCTCGGGCACCACCGCATCGGCTTCCTCTCCGGCATCGAGGGAATGAGCACGACGGCGGAGCGGCGCGCGGGCTACCGGGAGGGACTGCGGCGCAACGGGATCCCGGAGGCCGCCGAGCTGTGCCGCTCGGGCGGTTCCGAGTTCGACGCCGCGCGCCGCGCGACGGCGGAGCTGCTGGCGCTGCCGCAGCCCCCGACCGCGTTGGTCACGGCGAACAACGCCATGACGATCGGGGCGATGCAGGCCCTGCGCGATCGCGACCTCCGGGTCCCCGGGGACCTGGCGCTCGTCGGGTTCGACGACTTCCCCTGGGCCGATCTGTTCGCTCCGAGGCTCACCGTGATCGCGCAGCCGAGCCAGGACATCGGGGGGAGGGCCGTGCAGCTCCTCCTCGACCGACTGGAGCATCCGGACCGGCCGCCGCGCGAGCACAGGTTGCCGTCGCGGTTCGTCCACCGCGACTCCTGTGGATGTCCGCAGTGAATTCCGCCGGGGACGCCGGAAGCGGTGGTGCCCGCTCCCGCATCACCCGGCGCGCCGGAGCACCGATTCTGCGAGGAGGACCTCCCGTGACCGAAATGGACTCCGCCGAGCACCGCGAGCGGTTGGCTGCCGAACGCGCGAGGATCATCGACTTCGTCAGCGCCGCCCGCGCCCCCGAAGGCGGGTTCGGCTGGCTCGACCGCGCGGGGCAGCGGGAGACCGAGCGCCCGGTGGCGACGTGGCTCACCGGCCGGATGACGCACGTGTTCAGCCTGGCGCACCAGCTCGGCACCGCGGGGGCGGCGGACCTCGCCGACCACGGTCTCGCCGCGTTCCGCGGCCTGCTCCGCGACGGCGAGCACGGAGGGTGGTACTCCAGCGCGGCGGATGCGACGAAGGCCGCCTACGAGCACGCCTTCGTGGTGCTCGGCGCCGGCAGCGCCACCGCTGCCGGGCGCCCCGGCGCCGCGGACGTGCTGGCCGAGGCGCTCGACGTCGTCGACACCCGGTTCTGGGACGAGCAGGCCGGTCTCGCGCGGGAGAGCTGGGACCGGCAGTGGCGGGAGACCGAGGACTACCGGGGTGCCAACAGCAACATGCACCTCGTCGAGGCGTTCCTCACCGCCGGCGACGTCACCGGCGACGGCTCCTGGCACCGGCGGGCGCTGGGCATCGCCGAATTCCTGATCGACGAGGTCGCCGCGGCCTACGACTGGCGGTTGCCGGAGCACTTCACCGCGGACTGGAAACCGGTCGCGGACTACAACCGCGACCAGCCCGCGCACCCCTTCCGCCCCCACGGGGCGACGGTCGGGCACTGGCTGGAGTGGGCGCGGCTGCTGCTGCACCTCGAGGCCTCGCTCGGATCGCAGGCACCGGACTGGCTGCTGCCCGACGCGCGGAACCTCTTCGACTCCGCCGTCCGGCGCGGCTGGAACGCCGACGGCCACCCCGGCTTCGTCTACACGCTCGACTGGGCGGACCGCCCCCAGATCTCCGAGCGCATGCACTGGGTCATCGCCGAGGCGATCATGGCCGCCGCCGCGCTGCACCGCCGCACCGGCGAGGTCGGGTACGAGCGCTGGTATCGCTCGTTCTGGGACCACGCCGAGAGCCGCCACGTGGACCGCGAGGCGGGCAGTTGGCTGCACGAGGTCTCCCCGGACGGTTCGCCCTCGGCGACCGTCTGGCCGGGCAAGCCGGATCCGTACCACGCCTTCCACGCGGCACTGCTCCCCGAGCTCCCCCTCGCGCCGGCCGCCGCCCTGAGCGCCCCGGCGCTGCACGACGCGCGCACGTGAGGCTGCGCCGCTGTCGCCGCAGGTGTCAGGACACGCGAAACGCCCGGCTGGCCGCGGTGAACGGGGTGACGGTGCCGCTGGCGGCGTCCTTCCAGTCGCCGTGGTGGACCACCCGGTAGCGGCCACCGGGCGCGGTGGCGGGGACGTCCCAGGTGATCGTCGCCGTCGAGGCCGCCGCGCCGCTGCGCTCCCAGTGGTACCTGGTGGACCAGTCCCGGTCGTCGGTGACGGTCTCCCACCGTCCGCTGCGCCGCCGCTGGATCTCGGCGAAAGTGCCGCCCCGGTGCAGGTCGTTCTTCGGGTGTCCGGTCGCGAACACCGCCGTGACCCGCTCACCTCGGCGGTGGTAGCGGGCCGGCTGGGCCAGCACATCGCCGAACGACCGCCCCGGCGGTGCGGCGTCGCCGACCACGCCGGGCTGCAGGTCCGGCAGCGTGCCGCTCATGTCCGGCGGGACCGGCCCGCGCGGGAGCTGCCCGCCGGTGCGCATCGCCGCGGCCAGCCGGGCGAACTCCTGCTGGTAGGCCGGCAGCGTGTACCGGCCGAACAGGGTCGAGGCCCCCTCGTACTGCTGGGAGTCGTACTCCTCCGGGGTCGTGACGTACTGGCTGTAGGCGTTGGCGTAGCCCTGCACCAGCACGTCCTCCAGCGGAACCCCCAGCTCCGCGGCCACCGCGCGGCGGATGCGCAGACCGGCCACGACGGTGAACTCCGCGGGACCGGCGACGAGGTGCAGCTCGCCGATGCGCAGCAGCTGCAGCGGCAGCACTTCCGGGCACCACGGGTAGGGGCGCATCGCGCCGAAGGGCACCGCGACGGGTTTGGGCGCCTGCTCGTCGGCCAGTTCCGGCGGGATCGGCGCATCGGCTCCGCCGAGCCACTCGGCCAGCGGGTTGCGCACGCCTTCACCGACCGGGATCCCCGGCCCGTCCTCGGTGCTGCCCGCCAGCATGGACACCCCGATCGCCGCTGTGGTGGTGCGGTGCCGCTCCCCGTCCGGGGTGTAGCGACCGTCCACAGTGACCTCGGACATGTCCGCGTAGCGCATCCGGTGCTCGACCGGACCGGTCACCGGCCGCGCGGCGCGGAAGGCCTGCGCGGCCGCGCGCAGCTGGCGTTCGCCGATGATGCGCGTGTTGGCGAACTCGTCCTCGGTGGGGCCCGAGCCGGGCCGCAGGTTCAGGTTCGGTGACATGTCCCCGGCGTTGGTCTGGGCGAAGCAGGCCACGAACCCGTCCGCGGCGCGCTCCCAGGCGTGGGCGGCGTAGCCCTTGTTGTCCGAGCTGATCAGGTGGTTGGTGTTGGTCATCGAGGTGCCGTGGGTGGCGAACCAGCTGATCGCACCGATGTCCCGCCCGCCGCGGGAGAACCGCAGCACGGTCACCGCCGGGTCGATGGCCTGCGGGAAGTGGTCCCTGTCCGCCTGCGGGTTGCGGTCGAAGGCGCTGCGCGAGCGGTTCGCGCTCGCGTCGGCCAGCTCGGCGCGCCCCAGGGCGAGGGTGCCCGGTGCGAGGTCGTCGTGGGCCCGCCCGATCGCCTCGGTGATGCCCTCGACCACCGCGGTGAAGGTCTGCTGCTGGAACCCGAACGTGGCCAGGTCGTAGGCGGCGTAGTGCGAATCGCCGCCGCAGGCGGCGTGCGTGTGCGTGGCGTTCAGCAGCACGTTCTGCTCGGTGTAGCGCCCGTCGTGGGAGCGCTCGAGCCTGCGCAGGACTTCCTGGTGCACGGACTGGAACAGCGCCCCCAGCTCGGCGGTGGCGAAGACGACGCGGCGCCGGCCGTCGTCGACGATGAACGCCCGCACCAGCGTGCGCAGGTGGATCCCCGCGGTCTGCTGCTGGGGCAGCGAGTAGCCCATCATGCCGTTCTCGGCGGCCGGTCCGGTCACATCGGCGACGCCCCGGCCGATCAGGTAGTCCGCCGTTTCCGGCTCGGTTGCGGCGCTCCCGGTCGCGCCGAGCGCGGGCACGGCGAGCGGTGCAGCTGCCGCTGCGGTGAGCACCCGTCTCCTGGCAACCGGCATGTACCCGCACCCCTCGTTATGTGAACCATGTTCGCATTCGTGGACGGCGGAAGATTACGCGCAGCGACCGCGCCGTGCCAAGGAGTTCCGGCGGCGGTCCCGCCGGGGCGTTGCGGCGCAGCGGCCGGTGCCGGTCGGCGCGCCGCAGCCGGGAAGGCGACACGCTCCCGCTCCCGGCGTTATGGTGCGCGCACCGCCACCGGTGCGCGCCCAGCGGGCCCGCAGGTGATGTACCGCCACGTCACCGGCCCGGGCGCAGCGGACCGGACGAACCGCCGGGAAGAGGTGAACGCCCGTGAGAGTCAGCGTGGACAACGACCTGTGCGACGCCCGCGGCCAGTGCAACATCGTCGACCCGGAGCTCTTCACGCTCGACGAGCACGGCTACAGCGACATCGGCCAGGGCAAGGAGGTCCCCGCCGGCAAGGAAGGCGCTGCGGAGCAGGGCGTGGAGGCCTGCCCCGTGGAGGCGCTGCGCATCGACTGACCGACCGCCGCCCACCACCGCGGAGCGGGCGCGGGCAGGCGCTGCAGTGGGCGGAGTGGGTCGCCATCGCGGCCGTCGTCGCCGCCAACACCATCAGCATCCGGTCCGCGCGACCACGTCCCGCGGACCGGGCCGGGGCGTAGGAGCCGCGGTCCGGTGCGGTGGTCGCGCGGGTCAGCGCGCCGAGCGCTCCTGCGCGCCCCGCGGCGGCGCGGTGGGGCGCTGCAGCTCTTCCAGGGAGCGCCCGGCGGTGCGCAGGCCGAACGCCGCCAGCACCACCGTTCCCACCAGCAGCAGCCCGCACAGCACGGCGAAGACGCCGCCGAAGCCCAGGGCGGCGTGGAGGTAGCCGATGGCGACCGGTGCGAGGATCGCTCCCATCCGGGCCACAGCGCTGGCCTGGCCCATGCCGGTCGTGCGGCTCTCGGTCGGGTAGATCTCCGCCGTGTAGGTGTAGATCGGCCCGCCGATCCCGTTCATGAAGAACGACAGGGCGATCGTGCAGGCGAAGATCGTCACGGCGCTGTCGGCAGCGCCGAGCCCCGCCGCGCACCCGCCGCTGACCAGCAGGAAGAGCACGACCGACCACTTGCGGTCGATCCGCTCGCTGATCGCGGCGGCCACGTAGTAACCGGGGATCTGCGCGAGCGCCCCCGCCAGGCCGAAGGAGAAGCTCTCCGCGATCGAGAAGCCCTTGAGCACGAGGAGCGTCGGCAACCAGGTCGAGTACCCGTAGTGCGTGGCCTGGTAGGTGAACCACAACGTGCACACGACCGCCGTGCGGGAGGCCATCCCGCGGCGCCACAGCGCGCGGAGCTGCTCCCGCGCACTGCGCGGGGCCGCCGAGGAGGCGCGCTGAGCGTCATCCGGCTCGGCGGGCGGCGCGCTCCCGCCGACCTCGCCGGTCCGGCCGTCCGCAGCGGACTCCCGCTCGAACCGCTCGACGACGGCCGCGGCCTCGTCGATCCGCCCCTGCGCGATGAGGAAGCGCGGCGATTCCGACAGCGTGCGCCGCCACCACAGCAGGAGCAGCACCGGTGCGGCACCGATCAAGCAGGCGATGCGCCACCCCGGCTCGGGCATGGGGCTGATGACGAGCACGGCCGTGAGCGCGGCGAGCGAGTAGCCGACGCCGAGGAAGATCATCGTGTTCGCCGCAGCGCGCCCCCGGCTGCGCGCGGGCAGGAACTCCGAGACGTAGGGGATGATCATGGTGGCTTCCGCGCCGATCCCGATGCCGCCGAGCACCCGCCAGACGATGAGCTCCCCCGCGCTGGAGGAGGTCGCTGCGAGCAGGGTGAACACCACGTAGACCACCAGCGCGTACATCAGCACCCTGCGGCGCCCGATCCTGTCCGCCACCACGCCGGAGATCAGCGCACCGATCAGGAAGCCGATGAACACCGAGGACAGCAGCCAGCCGGCCTGGGTCGATCCGACCGACCACAGGGCGATGACCGCCGAGGCCGCGTACCCGAGCAGCACGCCGTCGTAGCCCTCGAACATCCACCCCATCCCGCCTTGCAGCAGGACGCGGCGGTGCGGCTTGGACACCGGCAGGCGGTCGAGCCGGGCGAGCAGGTCCTCGCCGGAGGGCTGGTGGGAAGCTCCGTGCACAGTGTCCTCCTGGAGTCCGCAGTGGACGGTTTTTGAGCTCGCGCGGGGCGTGCTCCGCGCGCAGCGAGGACCCGTCGGCGGGAACGGCCGCCCGCGTGCGCGGCAGGTGCGGCCCCGCTCCCGGTCGCCGGTGCGGCCCGCGGCGCAGCTCACCGAGGTCCCACCGCAGGTGCTCGGCACCGGTGCGGGCGGTCATCGCGCCTCCTCCCGTCAGGTGCCGGCATGATGCGGCGATCCGGCATCACCTGTGGCCGGAACGCGGAGAAATCGTCACAATGATCCGCGGTGGGAGGCGGATCGATCACGCTCAGCGAATCCGACCTGGCGCTGGTCAACGCGCTGCAGGTCTGGCCCCGGGCGCCCTGGTCGGTCGTGGCGCGCTCGCTGGGGACCCGGGCCGACGCGGCGTCACGACGCTGGGCGCGACTGCGCGCGCGGGGGGACGCGTGGATGACCGCGTACTTCGGCGCCCGGACCACGGGCATGTACTGCGTCGCGATCGTGTCCGTGCGCTGCAGCCCCGGCGGCAAGGAGGAGGTCGCGGAGGAGCTGGTCCGCGACGCCTGCTGCGTGAGCGTGGAGATCACCGCCGGGGCGCACGACATCGTGCTCACCGTCTCCGCGCAGGACCTCGAGGCGCTGCACGACTACCTGGCGCAGCGCCTCGAGCGGACCCCCGGCGTGACCGCCACGTCGACCTCCCTGGTCACGCACCTGCACAGCGAGGGGACGCACTGGCGCCTGCACGCGCTCGACCCGTCCGCGCACGACCTCCTGCAGCAGCAGGAGGAACAACTCCGCCCCGCCGAGACCGCCGAGCCGGACGAGCTGGACCGGCGGCTCGCGGCACTGCTGTCGGTCGACGGGCGGGCGAGCTGCGCCGCGCTGGCCCGCGCCGCCGGGACGAGCACGGCCACCGCGCGCCGCCGGATCGCCGCGATGCTCCGGTCTCGGGTGCTGTCGCTGCGCTGCGACGTGGCCGCTCCCCTCGTCGGCCTGCCGGTGACGGCCACGATCCGCGGGCGCGTCCGACCGGACCGGGCCGGGGAGGTGGCCGCGGGGTTGGCGGGACTTCCGCAGGTCCGCCTGTGCGCGACGCTCACCGGCGAGCACAACCTGCTCGCCACGGTGTGGGTCCGCTCGGTCGGCTCGATCCAGCGGCTCGAGCAATCCCTCTCCCGGAAGTTCCCGGACTTCGACCTCCACCACACGCTCGTCAACCTGCGCACGCCGAAACGCATGGGACGCCTGCTGGACCGCTCCGGCCGCGCGAGCGGTCACGTGCCGATGGCACCGCGGACGAGGCAGGCGTAGCGGAACCGGAGGGCGCCGGCAGCGAGGGGCTCCTGCCCCACCACCGGCGGTTCGCCGCCAGCGGCCGGACGTTCCGCGGCACCGGACCACCGTCATCCGCGCACCGACCGCGCGCGGACGCTCGATAGACTGCCGGACAGTCCGCACAGCACGGTGAATGGAGATGGCGGTGGCCTCGGTGGCGATCGATCCGGCAGACATTGCCCGACGTTTCCGCGAGTACCGTGCGGACTCCGGGCCCGCGTACCAGCGGTTGAAGGACCTGATCTCGGAGCAGCTGCTGACGGGGCGCTGGCCGCAGGGGGAGCTGCTCCCGTCCGAGAGCCAGCTGGTCGACTCGCTGGGGCTGTCGCGGATGACGATCAACCGCGCGCTCCGCGAGCTCAGCGCGGAAGGCTTGGTCACGCGGGTCCGCGGTGTGGGCACGTTCGTGGCGGACCGCAAGGGGAGTTCCGCCCTGTTCGAGGTGCACAACATCGCCGACGAGGTCCGCTCCCGCGGCCACGAGCCGCACACCGAGGTGGTGCTGCTGCAGGCGGAGCAGGCCGATCCGCGCACGCGCCGCCTGTTCGACCTCCCCGCGGACAACGTGATCTTCCGTTCGCGCGTGGTGCACTTCGAGGACGAGGTGCCGATCCAGCTGGAGGACCGCCACGTCAACCCGGCGGTGATCCCCGGCTACCTGAACCGGGACTTCGCGCGGCAGACGCCGAACGACTACCTCTCCGCGGTCGCTCCCCTCACGGCGGGCGAGCACGTGGTGGAGGCGGTGCTGGGAACCGTCGAGGAGTGCGCGCTGCTCCGCGTGGATCCCGCGGAGCCGTGCCTGCTGATCCACCGGCGCACCTGGTCGCAGCAGCAGCTGGTGAGCGCGACGCGACTGCTGCACCCCGGCTCGCGGTACCGCCTGGAAGGGGCTTTCGAGTCGCCCTGAGCGTCCGCTCCGCGACAGGTCCGGGACCGCGTCCGCGGAAGACCGACGTGCACATCCCCTTGCAACTTGTATGTACAGGCATATACCTTCCCTCCTACCGGTCGGTCGAACCGCACGTGCGCACCCGCACCCCGACGCCGCCGCCCCTCCGAGGAGGCTCCGCGCAGCAGGAGGAACCGGCACCGGGTCGGAGCTCGGGAACTCCCGGCAACCGGCGGTCCCGGCGCGTCCGCCCCGGAGCCTCCCGGACGAGGCGCGGCGACCGGTCGCACCGCAGGCATCGGCACGAGCGAGAACCGGAACCGCTGCCGAGCACCGGCAACGACCACGGCGGACGGAGGCATCGCAGATGGCGGCAGAGCAGCGCAGCGAGGAGGCGGGTCCCGAATCCCGCGCGAGCGCTCCGATGTGGAAGTTCTTCGTCTACAGCCTGATCGGCGCGATCGTCTTCTTCGTACCGCTGGAGATCGGCGGGAAGAGCTCCATCCTGCTCGACCACGCGGTGACCGCCCTCGAGTCCTGGATCCCGGGCGCGCTGCCGTACTACGCGCTCGCGGTGATCCTCGCGGGGGCCGTCCACCCGTTCGCCTCCGGGACGTGGAACCGCTCCGCCGTGGCCGCGGTGTTCTCGGCGTTCAAGGTCATCGGCGCGGTCGTGGGCGCGCTGCTCGTGTTCGGCTTCGGCCCCGCGTGGTTGTTCGACGAGGAGATCGGCCCGTTCCTGCTCGACAAGCTCGTCATCCCGGTGGGGCTGCTGGTGCCGATCGGCGCGGTGTTCCTCGCGCTGCTCGTCAACTACGGCCTCCTGGAGTTCCTCGGCGTGCTGCTCCAGCCCATCATGCGGCCGGTGTGGAAGACCCCCGGGCGCTCCGCGATCGACGCGGTGGCCTCGTTCGTCGGCAGCTACTCGCTGGGGTTGCTGATCACGAACCGCGTGTACAAGGAGGGCAAGTACTCGGCGCGGGAAGCGGCGGTCATCGCGACCGGTTTCTCCACGGTGTCGGCGACGTTCATGGTGGTCGTGGCCTCGACGCTCGATCTGATGAGCAGCTGGAACACGTACTTCTGGACCTCCCTGGGCGTGACCTTCCTGGTGACGGCGGTGACCGTGCGCATCTGGCCGCTGTCGAAGATCGGCGAGGACCACTTCCCGGGCAGCACGCCGCAACCGGAGCGGAGCAGCCGCGGACAGCGGCTCGCCCGGGCGTGGGGCGAGGCCAGGCGAACGGTCGCGGAGGCGCCGTCGCTCGGCCGGAACGTCGCGCGCACCGCCAAGGACGGGCTGCTGATGGCGATGGCGATCCTGCCGTCGATCCTGTCGGTCGGCCTGCTCGGACTGGTGCTGGCGACCTACACCCCCGTCTTCGACTGGCTCGGCTACCTCTTCTACCCGTTCGCGTGGATCCTGCAGGCGCCCGAACCGCTGCTGACCTCCAAGGCTTCGGCGGTCGGGATCGCGGAGATGTTCCTGCCCGCGCTGCTGGCGGCGGAGGCGGCCGCGACGACGAAGTTCATCGTGGCCGTCGTGTCGGTCTCCCAGGTCATCTTCTTCTCGGCCCAGGTGCCGTGCGTGGTGGCGACCGAGATCCCGATCTCGGTGCCGCGGATGGTCGTGATCTGGTTCGAGCGGGTGGTGCTGACCCTGGTCTTCGTGACCCCGGTGGCGTTGCTGCTGTACTGACCGCCGGGCGGAGGAGCGCCGCGCGGGTCGGCTGGCCCTGGCCGAACGACCGGCGCGCATGCTCTTGCAACTTGTATGTACAGGCTTATACCTTTCCCCCGTTCGGTTGATCGAACCGCACGTGCACACCCGAACCACGACAACGCCGTCGTCACCAGGGAGACCGCTGTGAAGAAGGAGAAACCGGCGCTGAGCCGGGGCCTGAAGGCCCGACACATCAGATTCATCGCACTCGGTTCGGCGATCGGAACCGGCCTGTTCTACGGGTCCTCGGAGGCCATCGGCCTGGCCGGACCCTCGGTGCTGCTGGCCTACCTCATCGGCGGGCTGGCGGTGTTCTTCGTCCTGCGCGCCCTCGGCGAGATGGCGGTCGACGACCCCGTCCCCGGCTCCTTCGGCGAATACGCCGCGCGCCACCTCGGCCCCCTGGCCGGTTTCGTCACGGGCTGGACCTACACCTTCGAGATGATCATCGTCTGCATCGCGGACGTGACCGCCCTCGCCGTCTACATGGGCTTCTGGTTCCCCGACGTGCCGCGCTGGATCTGGGTGCTGGCCACCCTCGCCGTGCTCGCGCTCGTCAACCTCCTCAGCGTCCGCGTCTTCGGCGAAGTGGAGTTCTGGTTCTCGCTGATCAAGGTCGTCGCGATCATCGCCATGATCGCGGGCGGACTGGTGGTGCTCCTCTTCGGACTCGGGTTCGGCCACACCGACCCCGGGCTGGCGAACCTCACCGCGCACGGCGGGTTCTTCCCGACCGGCATCGAAGGGTTCATCGCCTGCTTCGCCGTGGTCATGTTCGCCTTCGGCGGCACCGAGATCATCGGCATCACGGCCGGCGAGGCCGACGACCCGCAGCGGGCGATCCCCCGCGCGGTGAACACCGTGCCGGTCCGCGTGCTGCTGTTCTACGTCCTGGCGCTCGGCGTGATCATGACCATCACCCCGTGGAACGGCATCGGCGAGGACGGCAGCCCGTTCGTGCAGATCTTCACCGGTCTCGGGCTGAACTCCGCCGCGGCGGTGCTCAACGTCGTCGTCATCACCGCCGCCCTGTCCGCGATCAACAGCGACATCTTCGGCGCCGGCCGCATGCTCTACGGCATGGCCGACCGCGGCCAGGCCCCCGCTGTCATGAGCCGCCTGTCCCGCAACGGCGTCCCGTGGATGACCACCGTCATCATGATCGCGGCACTGCTGGTCGGCGTCGTGCTCAACTACCTCATGCCCGAGCGGGTGTTCACCATCATCGCCTCCCTGGCGACCTTCGCCACCGTCTGGGTCTGGTTGATGATCCTGCTGTCCCACTTCGCCGCCCGCCGGCGCATGAGCTCCCAGCACCGCGCCCGGCTGCACTTCCCCGTTCCCTTCTGGCCCTACGGCCAGGCGCTTACCACCCTCTTCATCGCCGGCGTCATCGTGGTACTGGCGTTCAACGCCGAAACCCGGGTCGCCCTCGCCACCGGCGTGATCTGGCTGGTCCTGCTGACGACCACCTACCTGCTGCAGTTCCGGAACCGACGCGGACCCGCAGCCGCGTCCGGGAGCGCACCGGTGGACAGCGTGCCGGAAGGCGCGGTCCCGCCGGGCTCCCGGCAGCACTCGACAACGCGAAACGAAACGGAGAACTCGTGACCACCTTCGCCAACCCCGCCACCTCGACGGACACGCCGGTCACCGTCGACCTCGGCCCGCTGGACGCCGCCGACGTGGTTCGCGTCGCCCGCCACGACGCCCCGGTGCAGCTGTCCTCCGCGGCGCTGGACGCGATCGCGGACAGCAGCGCGCACGTCCAGACCCTGGCCCACGACGCCAAACCCGTCTACGGCGTGTCGACGGGCTTCGGGGCCCTGGCCACCCGGCACATCCCCGTGGAATCGCGGGCCCAGCTGCAGAAGAGCCTGATCCGCTCGCACGCGGCCGGCTCGGGACCGGAGGTGGAGCGCGAGGTCGTGCGCGCGCTCATGCTGCTGCGGCTGTCGACGCTGGCCACCGGGCGCACCGGGGTGCGCCCGACCGTGGCGCGGACCTACGCCGACGTGCTCAACGCCGGGATCACGCCGGTCGTGCACGAGTACGGCAGCCTGGGCTGCTCCGGCGACCTGGCACCGCTCGCGCACGTCGCCCTCGCCCTCGAGGGCGAGGGCGACGTGCGCGACAACGCCGGCGAGACCCGGCCGGCCGCCGAGGCCCTGGCGAGCGCGGGCATCGAACCGGTCGAGCTCGTCGAGAAGGAGGGCCTCGCGCTGATCAACGGCACCGACGGCATGCTCGGCCAGCTCGTGCTGGCCGCCCACGACCTGCGCAAGCTCGTGGCCCTGGCCGACATCACCGCCGCGATCAGCGTCGAATCCCTCCTCGGCACGGACCGCGTGTTCGCCGCGGACCTGCAGCAGCTGCGCCCGCACGCCGGGCAGGCGGCCTCGGCGGCCAACATGGCGCGCGTCCTCGCCGACTCCGGCATCCTCGCCAGCCACAAGGGGCCCGACTGCACCCGCGTGCAGGACGCGTACTCGCTGCGGTGCTCGCCGCAGGTGGCCGGCGCGGTCCGGGACACGCTCGCGCACGCCGAGTCCGTGGCGGCGGTGGAGCTGTCGAGCGCCGTGGACAACCCCGTGGTGACGCTGGACGGCCGCGTGGAGTCCAACGGCAACTTCCACGGCGCCCCCGTGGGCCACGTGCTCGACTTCCTGGCCATCTCCGCCGCGGACCTGGCCAGCATCAGCGAGCGGCGCACCGACCGGTTCCTCGACCCCGCGCGCAACCACGGCCTCACCCCGTTCCTCGCCGACGACCCGGGTGTGGACAGCGGGCACATGATCGCCCAGTACACCCAGGCCGCGATCGTCTCCGAGCTCAAGCGGCTGGCCGCACCGTCCAGCGTGGACTCGATCCCGTCCTCGGCGATGCAGGAGGACCACGTCTCGATGGGCTGGTCGGCCGCGCGCAAGCTGCGCCGGGCTGTCGACGGGCTCACCCGGGTGCTCGCCATCGAGCTGCTCACCGGGGTGCGGGCGCTGGACATGCGCGCCCCGCTGACCCCCTCCCCGGCCACCGGCCGCGTGCGCGACCGCGTCCGCGAGCACGTCGCGGGCCCCGGTGCGGACCGCCACCTCTCCCCGGAGATCGAGGCGGCGGTCGAGCTGTGCCGCTCCGGCGCGATCGTGTCCGAGGTGGAAGCCGTGCTCGGCGAGCTCGCCTGAGAACGCCCCCCGAACAGCGAGGTCCGGGCGCTCCCGATCGGGAGCGCCCGGACCTCTTTCGTCCTCCCGGACGGCGTTTTCTGTTCTGCTCCGGTGCTGCGGATCAGTGCACGCGCCGTCCGCGGCGCCACACCGCCGAGGTCAGCGGAACGCCCGGCCGGTAGGCCAGGTGCGTGATCGACGGCGCGTCGAGGACCTGCACGTCGGCGCGCGCACCGGCGCGGAGCGTCCCGACGGCTCCGTCACCGGTGTCCCGGCGCAGCGCGCGGGCCCCGCCGGCGGTGGCCGCCCGCACGGCCTCCCGCACCGACATCCCCATCTGGAGCACGGCCGTGGCCACGCAGAAGGCCATCGACGTGGTGTAGGACGATCCGGGATTCGCGTTGCTCGCCAACGCGACCGCGGCGCCCGCGTCGAGCAGCCGCCGCCCCGGTGCGAGCGGGTGCTTCGTGGACAGGTCGCACGCCGGCAGCAGGGTGGCCACCGTCCCGGAGCCCGCCAGGGCCTCCACATCGGACTCGGACAGGTACGTGCAGTGGTCCACGCTCGCGGCACCTGTGCGCACCGCGAGCCCGACCCCGGGGCCGTACCCGAGCTGGTTGCCGTGCACCCGGGTGCCGAGCCCGTGCCGCTCGGCCGAGCGCAGCACGCGCTCGGACTGCTGCTCGTCGAAGGCGCCCTGCTCGCAGAACACGTCGACCCAGCTCACGTGCGGGGCCGCGGCGTCGAGCATCTCGCCGCACACGAGGTCCACGTAGGGCTCCGCCCGCGAACCGGGCGGGACGAGGTGGGCACCGAGGAACGTCACCTCATCGGCCACCTCACCGGCGATGCGCGCCATCCGCGCCTCGTCGGCCACGGTCAGCCCGTAGCCCGTCTTCGTCTCCAGGCACGTCGTCCCCTGGGCGGCGGCCTCGTCGACGTGCCGCCGCAGGTTCTCGGCGAGCTGCGCGTCCGAGGCGGCCCGGCTCGCCTCGGTCGTCACGCTGATCCCGCCGGCCGCGTAGGGCTCGCCGGACATCCGCGCTTCGAACTCGGCCGTGCGGTCACCGGCGAAGACCAGGTGCGTGTGGCTGTCCACCCACCCGGGCAGCACCGCGCGACCGGCGACGTCGACCTGCTCGTCGGCCGGTGGTGCGGAGGCCGCCGGCCCCGCCCAGGCGACCCGGTCGCCGTCGAGCACGAGGGCCGCCTCGCGCCGACCGTCGTGCTCCGGATCGTTCGTCGTGAGCTCACCGATCCCGGTGATCACCGTGCTCACTGGCACAGCAGTGCCACCTCCTTCCCCAACAGGCCGGCGGCGTCCGGCACGTGCTGGTGCACGCCGTCCCGGACGACCCAGCGGCCGTCGACCAGCACCGAGCGGACATCGGCGGCCGTGGCCGCGAACAGCGCACCGCTCGGTTCGGCACCGGCCGTGCGCTCCGTTTCGAGGTCCACGACGAGCAGGTCGGCGCGCGCCCCTTCCGCGATCGCGCCGACGTCCCCGCGACCGAGCGCGTGGTGGGCGGTGCCCGCGGCGACGAGCTCCTCGGCGGTGAAGCACCCGCGCCGCTCGCTCCGGAGGCGCTCGTCGAGCTCGACCGCGCGGACCTCCTCGAGGGCGTCCACGACGGCGTTGCTGTCGCTGCCGACACCCAGCCGCACCCCCGCGTCGGCCAGGTCGCGGGCGGGGCCGATCCCGTCGCCGAGGTCCCGCTCCGTCGTGGGGCACAAGCTCACCGTGGTACCGCTGTCCGCGAGCGCGGAGACGTCCGCACCGGTGAGGTGCGTGGCGTGCACGGCCGTGGTGCGCGGGCCCAGCACGCCGGCCTCGGCGAGCACCTGCGTCGGCGTCGCGCCGTGGTGGCGCAGGCAGTCCTCGTTCTCCGCGCGCTGCTCGGACACGTGCACGTGCAGCGGCCGGTCGCCGGACCGCTCGGCCACGACGTCGAGGTCCGCGGGCCCGACCGCGCGCACCGAGTGCACGGCCGCACCCAGCACGACGTCGCCGCCGGGCCGGAACCGGTCGACCCGGTCTGCCCACGCCTCGGCGCTGCCGTCGCCGAAGCGCCGCTGGTGCGGGGCGAGCTCCGCGTCGAACCCGCCGCGCAGGTAGCAGGTGTCCAGCAGGGTCAGCCGGATCCCGGCGTCGCGGGCCGCCGCCGCGAGTGCGGCGCCCATGGCGTTGGGGTCGGCGTAGGCGGACCCGCCCGGGGGGTGGTGCAGGTAGTGGAACTCGGCGACACCGGTGTAGCCGGCCAGCACCATCTCCGCGTAGGCGGCCCGGGCCAGTCGGTAGTAGGAGTCCGGGTCCAGGCGCGCGGCGAGCTCGTACATCCGCTCCCGCCAGGTCCAGAACGTCCCGCGGTCGTGGTGGGTCCGCCCGCGCAGCGCGCGGTGGAACGCGTGCGAGTGCGTGTTGGCGAAGCCGGGCAGCACCATCCCCGGCAGCTGCGTGCCGCTGCGCGGCGCGCCGGTCTCGACGCGGGTGAGCACGCCCTCGGAGACGTCGAGGCGCACCGCCGAGGCCGGTCCGCCCGGCAGCCACGCGTGCTCGCACCAGTAGGTGGTCACTGTCCAGCACTCCTTTCCAGCACCCGGGCGAGGGCCCGCGCTCCGGCTTCGACGTCGTCGGGTTCGGCGAACTCCTCCGGCGCGTGGCTGATCCCCGTGGGGTTGCGCACGTACAGCATCCCGGCCGGCACGTGCGCGGCCAGGATCGCCGCGTCGTGGCCGGCCCCGGTGGGCAGCTCGGCCGCCCCGCCCAACGCGCCGGAGAGCTCGGTGCGCAGCGCGCCGTCGAACGAGACGCGGTCCGAGTAGGACTCCTCGGAGACGGTGACCTCGCAGCCCTCCTCGGCGGCCGCGCTCCTGGCGAACTCGGCCAGCTCGGCCACGAGCGGGCGCGTGCCCCCGTCGCCGGGCACCCGCGCGTCCAACCACAGCCGCACCCGCGCGGGGATCACGTTGGCACCGCCGGGTTCGGGCACGAGCTTGCCCACGGTCAGGCGGGATCCCTCGGCCGCCGCGGCGATGCGCCGCGCCGCCGAGACGATCGCCGCGGACGGCACCATCGGGTCGCGGCGGTCCCCGAGCGCCGTCGCTCCGGCGTGGTTGCCCTGCCCGGAGACGGTGAAGCACCAGCGACCGTGCTCCAGCACCGTGCTGCCGACGGCGACGGGCGAACCGAGGTCGACCAGCCCCCTGCCCTGCTCGACGTGCAGTTCGACGAACCGGCCGATGCGCGACAGCGCGGACGGGTCGGGGCCGAACCGCTCGGGATCGTGGCCCGCCCTCCGGGCCGCCTCGGCGAAGCTCACGCCGTCCCCGTCGGTCAGGCCGCGGGCGCGGTCGGGGTCGATGGCACCGGTGAGCAGGCGCGAGCCGAGGCAGGGGACGCCGAAGCGCCCGCCCTCCTCCTCGGCGAAGGCGACCACGGCCAGCGGCCTGGCCGGGGTGCGGCCGCTGCGGCGGAGCCTGCGCACCGCGTCGAGCGCGCTGACCACGCCGAGCGGTCCGTCGAACGCCCCGCCGCCCGGCACCGAGTCGAGGTGGCTTCCGGTGACCACCGCGTCCGGGCCGGGATCACCCCACCAGGCCCAGAGGTTCGTGTTGCGGTCGGATTCGACGGCGAGCCCGGACCGCTCGGCCTCCTCGGTGAACCACGCGCGCATGTCGCCTTCCGCGGCGGTGAACACGTGGCGCGAGTAGCCGCCGCGCGCGCGGTCGCGGCCGACGTCGTCGAGGGCCGCGAGCAGCTGCGCCGCTCCGGCGGGTTCCTGCGCGGACGTCGTCGCGCGCTCCTCTGCGGTCACGTCACCCCTCCTGCATCGGAACGCGCACGCCCCGCTCGGCGGCGACGTCGCGCGCGTGGTCGTACCCGGCGTCGACGTGCCGCACGACACCGGTGCCCGGGTCGTTGGTCAGCACGCGGGCCAGCTTCTGCGCGGCGAGGTCCGTCCCGTCGGCGACGCAGACCTGCCCGGCGTGGATGGACCGTCCCATGCCGACCCCTCCACCGTGGTGGATGGACACCCACGAGGCTCCGGAGGCGGTGTTGAGCAGCGCGTTGAGCAGCGGCCAGTCCGCGATGGCGTCGGAACCGTCGCGCATGGACTCGGTCTCGCGGTACGGCGATGCGACCGAGCCGGAGTCGAGGTGGTCCCGGCCGATCACGATCGGGGCGGAGAGCTCGCCGGAGGCGACCATCTCGTTGAACCGCAGTCCGGCGAGGTGCCGTTCGCCGTACCCGAGCCAGCAGATCCGCGCCGGCAGGCCCTGGAACTCGACCCGCTCGCCGGCCATCTCGATCCACCGGCGCAGGTGCTTGTTCTCCGGGAAGAGGTCGAGGATGGCCCGGTCGGTCGCGGCGATGTCGGCGGGGTCGCCGGAGAGCGCGGCCCAGCGGAACGGCCCCAGCCCCTCCTCGAAGAGGGGGCGGATGTGCGCCGGCACGAAGCCGGGGAAGTCGAAGGCCCGGTCGTAACCGGCCTTGCGGGCTTCGTCGCGGATGGAGTTGCCGTAGTCGAACACCTCGGCACCCGCGTCGAGGAAACCGACCATGGCCTCCACGTGGCGGGCCATCGACTCGCGCGCGGCGCGGGTGAACCCGTCGGGGTCCCGTTCTGCCTCGGCGCTCATGTCGGCGAAGGACGTGCCCGCGGGCAGGTAGGACAGGGGGTCGTGCGCCGAGGTCTGGTCGGTGACGACGTCGATCGGCGCTCCGGCGGCGAGCAGCTCGGGGAACACCTCGGCGGCGTTGCCCTCGAGGCCGATGGACAGCGGGCGCGCGGCGTCGCGCGCTTCGACGGCCAGGCGCATCGCCTCGTCCACGCCGCCGGCGCGGGTGTCGAGGTAGCCGTCGGCGATGCGCCGCTCGATGCGGCTGGGGTCGCAGTCGACGCACACGGCGACGCCGTCGTTCATCGTGACCGCCAGCGGCTGGGCCCCGCCCATGCCGCCGAGGCCGGCGGTGAGCGTGATCGTGCCCTGCAGGCTTCCGCCGAACCGCTTGCGGGCGACGGCGCCGAACGTCTCGTAGGTGCCCTGCAGGATGCCCTGCGTTCCGATGTAGATCCACGAGCCAGCGGTCATCTGGCCGTACATGGTCAGGCCCAGGGCCTCGAGGCGGCGGAACTCCTCCCACGTGGCCCAGTCGCCGACGAGGTTGGAGTTGGCGAGCAGCACCCGGGGAGCCCACTCGTGCGTGCGGAACACGCCGACGGGCTTGCCGGACTGCACCAGCAGCGTCTCGTCGGAGTCGAGGGTGCTCAGGGTGCGGACCAGGGCGTCGTAGGACCCCTGGTCGCGGGCGGCGCGCCCCGTTCCGCCGTAGACGACGAGGTCCTCGGGGTGCTCGGCGACCTCCGGATCGAGGTTGTTCATCAGCATCCGCATCGCGGCTTCCTGCTGCCAGCCGCGGGCGCTGAGCGAGGTGCCGCGCGGTGCGCGGACGGATCGGGGGCTGTGCGGGCTCATCCCTGCTTCGGCCATGACTTCTCCCGGTGTGCCGACTGGTCGTGGTCGTTGGTCCAACAGAACGTTGGTTTATGTATAGTCATGTATATACAGGTAGTCAACTCCCCCTCGGCGCACTAAGGTGTGCCTCAAGGACACGCCGCTCCGGCCCCGCCCGGCAGGCCGCGGCGGCTGTCGCAACCTCGAGCAGACAGGAGTCGCTACGTGAGCGAGCCGGCGTACTACGCCCCCGAGGGTGGCCTCCCCGACCAGAGCACGCTGCTGACCGACAGGGCCGTCGTCAAAGACACGTACACCGTCATCCCGCGCGGCGTGCTGCGCGACATCGTCACGAGCAACCTGCCGGGTTGGCACCGCACCCGCTCGTGGATCCTGGCCCGGCCCATCGCGGGGTTCGCCACCACCTTCGCGCAGTACATCGTCGAGGTCAGCCCCGGCGGCGGCAGCTCCACCCCCGAGCCGGAGAGCGGCGTCGAGTCGGTGCTGTTCCTGCTCACAGGCACGCTGCACGTCGCCATCGAGGGGGAGACGCACGTGCTCACCCCCGGCGGGTACGCCTACCTGCCGGCCGGCGGCACCTGGTCGGTCGCCAACGAGTCCGGCGAGACCGCCACGTTCACCTGGGTCCGCAAGGCCTACGAACCGCTGGAGGGCCACGCGCCGAAGGCCTTCGCGGTGCAGGAGCAGGACATCGCCCCCACCCCGATGCCGGACTGCGACGGCGTGTGGTCCACCACCCGGTTCGTCGACCCGGACGACATGGCCCACGACATGCACGTCAACATCGTCACGTTCGAGCCGGGAGCGGTGATCCCGTTCGCCGAGACCCACGTGATGGAGCACGGCATCTACGTGCTGGAGGGCAAGGCCGTCTACCGGCTCAACGACGACTGGGTCGAGGTCCAGGCCGGTGACTTCATGTGGCTGCGCGCCTTCTGCCCGCAGGCCTGCTACGCCGGCGGACCCGGCAAGTTCCGCTACCTGCTGTACAAGGACGTCAACCGCCAGATCAGCCTGACCTGACGCGTCCGCCCGCTCCCCGGACGGCTCCGCCCTCCGGGGAGCGCCCGGGCGCGCGGCGGCGTGGGCCGGCGCGCGGGAGGCCGCCGCGCGGCGCCCTCAGCCGCGGGTGGAGCTCACCCCGGGGATCTCGCCGTTGCGGAACGCGTCGACGAACAGGCGGTGGTCGTCGCGGACCACCTCGGCGTAGGCGCTGGCGAACTCCCACAACCACTGCGCGAACTCCTCCTCGCGCCCCTCGAGGACGGCGTCGATGGCGTCCTCGGTCTGGAACGGCACCAGGGTCTGGTCGGAGTCCGAGTCCGAGACGCAGTGGATCTTGGCCACCGCCCGGCCGAGGTAGCCCAGCACGGGCACGATGTCCTCCGGCTCGGTGAGCTCGCCCCAGTCCAGGTCGGACTCGTACGGCGAGACCTCGTCGACGACGTAGCCGACGCCGTCGATGTCGGTGTAGCCCAGCATCGGATCCGCGTGGGCCTGCAGCGCGCGCTGCGACAGCGCGGTGCGCTGACCGTGGTGGCGGAAGTAGCTGCGGATGCCCTCGTCGCGCACCACCCGCGCGGGCGCGGCCACGTTGCCCTGCTTCATCGACAGGATGATGTCGTTCTCCAGGGCTTCGTTCTCGCCTTCGACCAGGAAGCTGTAGGCGGGCAGCCCGGCGCTGCCGATGCCGAAGCCGCTGCGCCCCACGACGTCCTTGATCGTGTAGGCCACCTCGCGCATCTTCTTGTCCTGCGGGATCGTGCCCAGGTAGCACTCGAACGCCGCGACCACCCTCGCCCGCTCCTGCTCGCCGAGGCGCCGCACGCCCGCGCCGTCGCGGAAGCGCCGGTCGTAGCCCTCGGTGACGGTCTCCCGATCGAGCATCGCTCCCCTGCTGCGCAGCCGCGCGTCCAGCAGGACCTCGCGGACCGCGCCGTCGGTGGTGGTCAGGTTCAGCGAGAAGGCGGCGTCCTGGCCGCCGCGGACGAACCGGCGCACCTGGTCGATGTACGCGTGCGCAGCGGTGCGGACGAACCGCTCGATCTCCGCGTCGGGCAGCGCCTTGCTCCACCCGAGCAGCGCGATGCTGGCCGCGAAGCGCTGCAGGTCCCAGGTGAAGTGGCCGAGGTAGGCCTCGTCGAAATCGTTGACGTCGAAGATGAGCCTGCCCTCGCCGTCCATGTAGGTTCCGAAGTTCTCGGCGTGCAGGTCCCCCTGCAACCACACGCGGCTGGTGCGCTCGTCGGCCCACGGATCGGCCAACCGGGCCACGTCGGCGAAGAACAACGCTGCGGTCCCCCGGTAGAACGTGAACGGCGAGGCGGCCATCTTGCGGAACTTGTTCCGGAACGCCGCGGGCGCCGCCTCCATGAGGTCCGCGAAGGCCTCGACGAGGGTGTCGACGATGTAGCCGCGTCGCCGGTCCGGATCGTCGACGTCGAGCACGCGAGCCAGTTCGGACATGTTCCGCCTCCGCAGCGCGGGTTCGAAGGGCACGTTCGCGCCGGATCACCGTACTCCCCTCCCATCACCGGCGCTGCGCTGCACGGCGAGGGGAGGTCACGCCCGGTGGACCACCCGGCCGTCGACCACGGTCGCGCGCACGGGAGCCTCGAGCAGTTCGGAGACCGGGACGACCAGCGGATCCACGCCGAACCCGGTCAGGTCCGCGCGGAAACCCTCGCGGACGCGCCCGGCCCGGTGCTGCTCGCCCGCGACGAGGGCCGGGGCCGTGGTCATGGCTTCCAGCGCCTCGCGCGGGGTCAGGGCCTGCGACGGCTGCACGGGATCGCGGTCGGGTTGCCCCGGCAGGTGCCGCAGCCGGGCGGCGGCGAGGACCTCGCGCGGGTCGTAGTGCGCGATGGGCCAGTCCGACCCGAGCACCAGCGGTGTTCCGGAGCGGAGCAGATCCGCGCAGCGCCAGGCCCGCTCCGCGCGGTCGGTGCCGAGCCGGGTCGACCAGTTGTCGGTGTGGTCGGCGAGCGTGTACTGCACGTGGCTCGGCTGCATGGAGGCCACCACCCCGGAGACCGCGAACCGGGTGATCAGCTCGTCCGGCGCGGTCTCGATGTGCTCGATGCGGTGCCGCGCCGCAGTGCTGCCGGAGCTGCTGTGCGGTGCCAGGCACTCGAGGGCGTAGGACACGGCGGCGTCGCCGATGGCGTGCGTCGCCGTCGGGACACCCGCCTCGGCCAGGGCGCGGACCGCGTCGGCGTACTCCTGCGGGGGCAGCCAGAAGGGTTCGGTGGACTCCCCGTGGCAGTCGGGGTGGTGCAGCCAGGCGGTGCCGTTGTCGATCGTGCCGTCCATGAACAGCTTGACCCCGTCGACCCGCCACAACCGGCCGCCGGTGCCCTGCAGGGCGATCAGCTCCCGCAGCCCCTCGCCGTCGACACCGGGCTGGCACCAGGGCGCCATCCGCAACCGCAGGCTCACCGCGCCGCGCTCCTCGAGCGCGCGCAGCACCGGCAGGCTGCCGTCGTTGAGGTCCATGGCGTGCCCGCCGGTGAGCCCGACCGCGTTCATGCGGGCGAACACCTCCCCGAGCAGATCGACGGTGTCGGTCACTCCCCGTTCGGGGGTCGCGCGCTCGACCAGCTCCACAGCGGGCTGCTCCAGCAGCTCCCCGGTGGGGGTGCCGTCGGAGTCGCAGACCACCGCGGCGTTGCCCGGCACGTCCACCGGGCCGGTGATCCCGGCCAGCTCGAGGGCCCGCCCGGAGGCCAGCGCCGCGTGGGCGTCGAAGAGGACGAGCAGCGCGGGCACCTCGCCCAGCACGTCGTCGATCAGCCGGTGGTGCGGGCGCTGGCCGTCCAGGACGTTCGGGTCCAGCCCGAAGCCGCGGATCCACTCCCCGGAAGCGGCGCCGCGCCGCGCTTCGGCGAGCGCGGTGCGGAGGTCGTCGACGCTGCGGCAGGTGGACAGGTCGATCCCGCTGGTGAGCGATGCGCCGTGCACCGGGTGCAGGTGGCCGTCGGTCAGTCCGGGGGTGAGGGTGGTGCCGGTGCCGTCGATGACTTCCGTGCGGGCATCGCAGACCTGGCGGACCTGCGCGTCGTCGCCGACGGCGGTGATGACGCCGTCGCGCACGGCGACCGCGGTGGCGGTCGGCCTGGCGGGGTCCATGGTGTGCACGGTGGCGCCGAGGACGGCGAGATCAGCGCTGATGCGGGACACGGTGCTCCTCGCGGTGGTCGAGCTTGCGGTGGTCGGGTCGGGCGTTGCCGGTGCCCGGAAGGGCCCGGCGAACGGCTCAGGGGCCGGACGAGTCGGGGGACGCATCCGCCCGCCCCTCGGAGGTGACCCCGAGGGCGGAGAGGTCGCGGCCGGGGCGACGGGAGAAGTGCAGCGCGCCGGCGATGGCGACGGCCAGGGTGAGCGCGGTGAAGACCCAGTACGTGTCACCCGGTGCGGGCTGGTCCGGCCGCACGTTGCCGTAGACGCCCCAGCCGATGACGCCGATGCCGATCAGCGGCACGCACAGGTGCGGGAGGGGGCGCAGCCGCTCCCCCGGCGCCCGCCACACGTACAGCGGCAGGGCGACGAGCGTGACCAGCACGCTCAGCAGCAGCGGCACGGTGCCCATCCCGGCCTCCCACGCCGAGATGGCGGCCGGACCGGCTTCGGTCAGCAGCAGCGGTAGCAGGATGCTCAGCACGATGAGCCCGGTCCACATCAGCGTCGAGCCGACCGGAACGCCGTTCCGGGAGGCCCGACCCAGCAGGCGCGGCAGCATCCCGGCCCGGGCGGCGGCGAAGGAGATGCGGGACAGGCCGATGAGCGCGGCGATCAGGCAGGCCACGGAACTGACGGCGCCGATCACGGCGAGAACGGCGTAGGCGGCGGGCAGGTAGTGCTGCGCGAGCTCGAGGAACGGTGCCGTGTTGGCCGGGTCGCCGAACCGGTCGGCTCCGGCTGCCGCGCCCCGCCAGTGCGCGTACGCGGCCAGGCCGGCCCACGTGGACAGCGCGTAGGTCCCGCCGACGATCGCGATGGCGGCCACCACGGTGACGGGAACGACGCGGCGGGGGCGCCGCAGCTCCGCGGACATCGTCGCGGCGTTGTCCCACCCGATCATGCCCGCGACCGCGAGCGGGAAGGTCAGCCCGGTCAGTCCGGCCAGTCCGCCGGGGTCGCCGCCCGCTGAGCGCAGCGGGACGTCGGCGCTGCCGCCGGAGGCGACCAGCAGCACGAGGGCGAATCCGAGCAGCAGGGCGATCTGGACGGCGGCCAGGGCCAGGGACACGGCGCTGGAGGTGACGATGCCGCGCAGCACGACGGCGGTGGCGAAGGCGACGACGCAGAGCGAGGCCGCCACCCACCAGAGCCCGCCGAGGCCGAGCGAGGCCGTGATCCACTGCCCGGAGAACACGGCCACGGCGCCGACGGTCAGCGGTCCGGACACCAGCGTGGCGTAGAACGTCGCGCTGGACACCCGGAGGCCGAGTCCGGGGCGCACGGCCTCGAAGGAGTGGTAGGCGTAGGCGACGAACGACCCGGGCGAGACGATGCGGCGCGCGAAGGAACCGACCGTCAGCGCCGCGGCCAGCATCCCGAGCGTGGCGAGCAGGAAGGCCCACGGGGCTCGGGTGCCCATGGCGGCCGCGATGGCAGGTGCGGTGAGGAAGACGCCGTTGACCGGCGCCATGTTGGACAGGGTGACGCCGAGAGCCCCCGGGAGCCCGACCGCGCCGGCGCGCAGCCCTCCTGGATCCGCCGTCGCGGCCTCGGGGTCGTGCCTGATCGTGTTCGCGTGCTCTGCGCCCACTGTTCCTCCAGGTGCGGTGGCGTGCGGCAGTGGGATCGGGCACCGGGCCGCGGAACCGTGCGCCCGGCGCACCCCGAAAGCTAACCTGATTAGCTTTCGGTGCCGCGCAAGCTACTACGCCCGGCTCCCGGAAAGGAAGGGGTGCCGCACATCTCCTCCTCGCGAGGCCTCCGCGCTGCACCCGCTCGCAACGGAGGGGGAGCGGAACAGGATCTAGGATCGACGGCGTCCGCGTCCCGACGACACCCCTCCCGAGGTGGCCCAGGAATGCCCCGCCAGCCGTTGATCTCCCGCGCCGCGGCGGTCACCGAAGCCGTGCACCTCCTGGACGAGCACGGCGCCGGCGCGCTGTCGATGCGCAGCGTCGCGCAGCGACTGGGCGTGCGCAGCCCATCGCTGTACAAGCACTTCCGCGACCTCGACGACCTGCTCGACGCCGTCGCCGAGGGCATCATCGACGGACTGCTCGCCGACCTCTCGCACGAGACGACCTCGTGGCGGCGCGAACTGGACCAGCTCGCCCGCGCCTACTACCAGACCTTCCAGCGGCACCCGCACGCCATCTCCCTGGTGATGGGCCGCCCCCTGCGCAGCACGAGGTCGATCGCCGGGCTCGACGCGCTGCTGCAGATCCTGCTCGACGACGGGTGGAGCACGAGCAACGCGGGACGCGCCCTGCTCCTCGTCGAGTCCTACGCGCTCGGCGCCGCGGTCACAGCGGCCAGTGCGGGGTTCGCCGCCGCGGACGGCGAGTGCGACGAGCACCCCGCGCTGTCCGCGGTGCTGGCGGACTCCCACCAGCACCTGCAGCTCGGCGCGCGGGATTTCGAGCACGGCTTGGCGATGCTGCTCGACGGCATCGCCCGCGAACTCGCCCCGCCGGCGTGACGGCGACCGAGGACACCGCTCCGGCGGGCGCGGTGCGGACACGCCACTCCGGAACCGCGGCCGTTCCCAGAACACCGGAAGAAATCGTGCGCCCCAGAACGGTCAGCCACCCCGGAAACGGAATCCGCGGCGAATGCGCAGAGAGTCCACAACCGCCACCGCGCGGAAACGCCGCGGATGCGCCACCAATTCGCTGGATCCGAAAATTCCCGTGACGTATCATTGAGTGAAATGAGCACCGAGCACCGAGCACCGAGCACCGAGCACCGAGCACCGAGCACCGAGCACCGAGCACCGAGCACCGAGCACCGAGCACCGAGCGTGGCAGACGCTGCCGGGGCAGCGTTCCGTGCTGGTGGTAGCGCGCACGGTCGCGGCGTTGACGCGGCTGCTCGACGTGGTGACGTTGCTGCGCGCTGACACGCGGGTGCAGGTGCGCTTCACCGACGACCCTGACAACCCCGCGCACTTCAGCACCGGGACCCGCGAACTGCTGGAATCACTGGAGGTGGACCTCCTGCCGTGGAATCAGGTGCTCGAGGAGCGCTTCGACCTCGTTCTCACCGCCAGCGAAAACGACCGGATCGAACACGTGCGAGCGCCGGTGCTGCTGTTTCCGCACGGACTCGGATTCCAGAAATACTACCCCGGCTCGGAAACGGTAGCGGGAATGAATCCGCACCGGCTGGTGCGCCGGGGAGAGGTGCTTCCGTCGCTGATCGCCCTGTCGCACGGTCAGCAGCGGCGCGAACTCGCAGCGGCGTGCCCAGCGGCGGCCGAGCACTCCGCGGTGGTCGGCGACCCCTGCGTGGACCGGCTGCTGGAGAGCCGGCACCTCGCCGAGGAATACCGCTCCGCGCTCGGGGCGAGCGGGGCGCGACTGGTGCTCCTGGCCTCCACGTGGGGAAGTCATTCCCTGTTCGGCACCGCCCCGTGGCTGGCCGAGCGGTTGCTGGAGGAGTTGCCGCTCGACGAGTACCGCGTGGCGCTCGTCCTGCACCCCGGGGTGTGGTCGGCCCACAGTCCTTGGCAGATCCGCACGTGGCTGGCGCGCGCACGTGCGTGCGGCCTGCGGTTGCTCCCGCCGCAGGAGGGCTGGCGGGCGGCCGTCACAGCTGCCGCGTGCGTCATCTCCGACGAGGGCTCGGTGGCGCTGTACGCCGCTGCCGCGGACAAACCCCTCCTGCTGGCGGGCACGCCGAGCGCGTCCACAGTACCCGGTTCTCCGCTGGCGGCGCTCGCCGCGAAAACACCGTCCTTGGACTTCCACGCACCCCTGCGGGAACAGGTCGACCAGGCGGTGCGCGAGCACGCACCCGGAGAGCACGAGGCGATCGCGAGCAGCGCGGTTGCGCACTCCGGGGAGTCCGCACCGCGGGTCAGGAAGGCCCTCTACCGCACGCTGGAGCTGCCGGAACCCGCCGCGGACCCGGTCTTTCCCCCTGTTCCACCGCCCGGCCCCGAGTACTCGACGCCGGCCGTGCTCGTCGCCGGCGGCACCCTGTCAGCAGCGCGGGCGGCCCTCACCCGCCATCCCGCGACCGACGCGGGACGGGCCCCGCACGAGCACCTCGATCACCGGCACCTCGTGGCCGACGTCCACCGCGCCGACCGGCGGCACCTGGAGTCGGCGAGCGTCCTGCTGCTGCGGCTCGAACCGGGCGGCACGGAGCAGTTCGACGGCGTCGCGCGGTCCGCGCTGGCGAGGTGGCCGCACGCCGACACGGCCGCTGCCGCCGTCGACGGCACGACGTGCCTGGTGGCGGTGCGCGGCGGCCCCACCGTGACGATGGCACTGCACGGGCGGGCCCCTGCTCCGGACCCGCTGGTGCTGGCCTCGCTGGTGCACGTGCGGATGCGGCGCGACGGAACCCTCCCGGCACGCGACGAACTGCACCTCGGCGAGCGGGTCCTGCACGTCACGGTTGCTCCCGCGGAAACCGGTTCAACTCCCTGAGGTACACCTCGGCCTTGCCGTGCCCGGCCTGCTGGTACCACTTCGCCAAGGATCCCCACAGCGAGCGGGCGTGCGCGTAGTCCCCCCGCAGGCACGCGATCCTGGCTTCGATGTCCTGCCACTCCGCTTCGTACTGCGTGGCGGCACCGTCCGGCACCAGGGCGCGGGACTCGTGCACCGCGGCTTGAGCGCGTTCCGGGTCCTGCTGGTCCACGTAGGCCTTCGCCCGCACGGTGTGCACGCGGGACAGGTTCCGCGGTTCCAAGCGGTGCGCCGCCTCGGCCTGCTCCAGCAGCCGCAGCGCCCCGGCGGGCCGAGCGCTCTTCACCTCGACGTTGGCCAGCATCCGCAGGTGCAGCGCGAGAGCGCGCGGCGGACCGCAACGCCGGTCGAGTTCCACCGCGGCCGAGAAGGCCTCCCGCGCCGGGGTGTAGTCGTAGTGGCCCGCCGCTTCGGCCCACTCCTCGTACAGGCGCGCGCGGAACTCCAGCACCGAGGCCTCGACATCACCTCTGCCCAGGCCCGCGAGCAGCCCCGCGGCTTCGTTCAGTTCGGTCTCGGCCCGCGGGAAGTCGTGCAGCTGGGTGGAGATGCGACCGAGCATCGCGTGTCCCCGCGCCTGCCACGCCGGTTCGCCGAGCGCCTCCGCGCTGGCGATACCGCAACGGGTGACCCGCTCGCACGTGCGGTGGTGGCCGCGCCGCAGCAGCACGAGCTCGAAGGCTCCGCTGATCCGGCACACGTCCTCGTGCAGACCTCGCTCGTGGGCCAGCTCAGCGAGTCCGGCCAGCACGTGCCGCTCGTCCGCCAACCACGCGATGGCCTCGGTCCGGCTCGCCGTCCACGGCGCGCAATCCGGTTTCCGGTACGCGCGCTGCCGCTGACCGTCCTCCAACGCGTGATCGGCGGCCACAGCGGTGTCCACGTAGTACCGGAGCACGCGGGCCACGGCGCTTTCGCGGTCCACCTCGAGGTCCGCGCGCTGACGCAGGTAGACGCGCGTCAGGTACGGCAGGCGGTAGCGGCCCGGCGCGCCGGGGGCGAGGACCCCGGCGTCCTGGGCGAGGTCCAGCACAGGCCTGGCCGGGGCGCCGAGCCAGAGCGCGGCGCTGTCGACGGTGAAGTCGGAACCGGGGTGCTCGGCCAGCAACCGGCACTGCCGCACGAAATCGTCGGGCAGTTCCGCGAAAGTCGCGTCGAGGCAGAACTGGACCAGCTCCGCGCCGCGCTGCACCCCGCTGCCGGACAGCTCCTCGAGCAGCTCCGCCACCGGCTGCCGTTCGTACCGGCGTCGCTGCAGGACGGTGCCGGCCCCCTCGACCGCGTACGGCACGTAGTCCGTCACCTCGAGCAGCCGCGCGGTCGCCGCCGGCTCGGCCTCGAGCTTCTCCCCGCCGCACTTGCTGGCCAGCAGCTCCCAGGCGCCTTCCTCCTCCAGCCCGAGGAGCTCCCGACACCGCTCCGCGGGATACCGCAGCCGGAACTCCTCGGCGAGGAACCGCGTCGCGGCCAGGGTCAGGGTGTGGCCGGAGTCCGCAGGCAGCACCGCGTCGAGCTCGGCGGTGCCGAGCACGTTGTCGCACACCAGCAGCAGGGAGCGGCGCGCCGTCACCCTGCGGTACTGCTGGTCCAGCGCGGCCGGGGCTGTTTCGAGCACCTGCACGCCGAGCTGGCTGAGCACCTCGCGCTGCACCGCCGAGACGGCGAGGGCGTCCCCGTCGCGGTGTTCGTCGAAGTCGACGTAGGCGTCGTCGCCGAACCGGCCGTGCAGGTCCTCGGCGAGTTGCCGCACCAGGCTGGTCTTGCCGATGCCGTGCTGCCCGGAGAACACCAGCACCCCGTGCAGCGGCGTCTCCGCGACGGCGCCCCGCACTCCGTCGCGGTCGAAGAACGGGACCGAGCGGTCCCGCGAGAGCGTCATCCCCCGCGCCGGGTTGGCGGCGATGTGCGCCTCGACCAGCTCACGCGCCCCCTCGGGATCGTCCCGGGAGTATTCCTCCAGCAGCCGGGCCAACTCGTCCGGGTCGGCGAGCACGTCCTCGTCGCTCACCCCGCGTGAGCGCAATTTCTGCCACACCGACTGCGCGAGCGACCCCGCCGCGGACAACGCCACCGAGGTCCCCGCACTGGCCATGTCGCCCGCGACGGTGCCTGCGAGCTGCTCGAAGGTCTGGTCCACGCTGCACTCCCCTCATGATCATCCACATGCTAGGGCAGCACGAGCGCGGGACGAAACCCGCACCGGCGGACACGGTGCGTGATGAACCGCGGTTCCGCGCGCCGGGCGCCACCGGAGCGACCGTCCCCTGTACACGGAAACAGCTCCACGAAGGAGGGTCGCCCCGTGCAGAATGGACGACTTCCAATCTGTCCTCAACAACTTGTTGAGAGGCCTGGTGGCGGCCCCGCAGGGGGCGAATGATGAATATTTGTCGAATATGCCTGCTTGACTGCGCAACCGGCCGGGCCCAGACTTCGGTCTGAACTGCGGAACCCGCCTTCCGCATCGTGGATTCTTTGCAGGCGAGTCGGTCGCCGGACCCCTGCTCGAAGGAAGGGACAGCCGTGCACGAGGGAAGCGAGACCGCGGCCGCCGCGCCGCGGAAGGCGAAGAAGTCGTTCCGGATGCCGCACATCTACGTCATCCTCTTCGCCTTCAGCGCACTCGCCGCCATCACCACCCACTTCGTCCCCGCCGGGCACTACGACCGGGTTCCGGGTCCCGACGGGAAGACCGCCATCGACCCCGATTCCTTCCGCCTCATCGAGTCGGACCCGGTGGGTCTGGTCGGGTTCATGACGGCCGTCCCCAACGGATTCATCGCGGCCGCCGAAGTCGTGTTCTTCACCTTCATCATCGGCGGCATGTTCATGGTGATCCGCGAAACCGGGATCATCGAAACCGCCGTGGACAAGCTGACCCGCCGTTTCGCCGAGCGGCGCGTCCTCGTCATCCCGGTGCTCATGGTGCTGTTCGCCGTCGTCGCCAGCCTCATCGGAACCCAGGAACTGGCACTGGTGTACGTGCCGGTCATCCTGCCGCTGATGATCGCGCTGGGGTTCGACTCGATGACCGCCGCCGCCGTGGCGCTGTGCGCGACCTCCGCGGGGTTCACAGCGGGGGTGCTGAACCCGATCAACACCGGCCTGGGGCAGAAGATCGCCGGTGTTCCGGTGTTCTCCGGCATCCCGCTGCGGCTGATCGTCCTGGTCCTGCTCCTCGGCACCGCCATCGCCCACGTCATGCGCTACGCGTCGAAGGTCCGGGCCTCCCCCGAGCGGAGCCTGGTGCACGGAGAGGCCGAGGAAACCGAGAAGCAACGCCTCTACCAGCACTCCCTGACCGAAAGCGCACGGACCTTCAGCCCGCGGCAGAAGGCGGCGGGCCTGGCCGCGCTCGCCCTGTTCGGCGTGCTCGTGTGGGGCGTGCTCGCCCGGGGCTGGTTCATGGTCGAGATGTCCGGGCTGTTCATCATCATCGGCATCGCGGCCGGTGTGATCGCGGGTCTGACCGCGACCCAGATCTGCGAGGCATTCAACAAGGGCCTCAGCCAGGTGCTGGTCGGCGCGATGATCGTGGGCGTGGCCCGCGCCGTCGCCGTCGTGCTCGAAGAAGGCCGGATCATGGACACGCTCGTGCACGGCCTGGGCGAGCTGGTGGGCGGTTTCCCCGGCGTCCTCTCGGCCGTCGGCATGTTCCTCGCGCAACTCGGGTTCAACTTCCTCGTGCCCTCCGGCAGCGGCCAAGCCCTGGTCACCATGCCCATCATGGCGCCGCTGTCCGATGTGCTCGGTGTGACGCGCCAAACCGCCGTGCTCGCCTACCAGCTCGGCGACGGGCTCGGCAACATCCTCTACCCGACGTCGGGCTACTTCATGGCCGCGCTCGCCCTGGCCGGAGTCCGGTGGGACAAGTGGGTCCGCTTCTTCCTCCCGCTGTTCGCGATGTGGATCCTCATCGCCGCGGGATTCACCATCTACGCCCAGGCGACCCTCTGGAGCGGGTGAGGCGGTGAGAGCTCGTCGCCGCGGACCGCGCTGCGAGCGGGCGGTCCTCACCTGGCGGCTCCCGCGTTCCGGGAGGCGGCCGCGACCAGCTCCACCGCTGCCGCGGACCGCGGACGCGCCAGCAGCGCCCCCGTCGCCGCGGTCTCGACGCACCTGCCGCGCTCGAGGACGTGCACCTCCTCGGCGATGCTCGACAGCGCCGCGAAGTCGTGGCTGATCACGACCAGGCTCGTGCCCGTGGAGGCCGCCGTCCGCGCGAGGACGTCGAGCAGCTCCGCCCGGGTGACCGCGTCGAGCGATGCGGTGATCTCGTCGCAGACGAGGACGTCCGGGTGGGCCAGCAGCGACCGGGCCAGGGCCGCGCGCCGCAGCTGCCCGCCGGACAGCCCGTCCGGCCGTCGCTCGACGTGGGGCGCGTGCAGCCCCAGCGAGGCGAGCATCGCCAGCGCTGCACGACGGGACTCGTCCGCGGAGAACCGCAGCAGCAGACGCGCCGTCCTGGCGACCTGGTCGAGCACCGGGCGGTGCTCGTCGAAGGACGAACGCGCGTCCTGGTGCACGTACTGGACCCTCCGCCGCTGGTCCGCGGTGCGTCGCCGCGCCGCGGCGGGCAGCGGAGAGCCGTGCAGGCGGAGCCGGCCGGCGTCCGCGGAGGTCAGCCCCGCCAGGCACCGCCCCAGGGTGCTCTTGCCCGCTCCCGAGGGCCCCGCGATCGCGACGTGCCGGCCGCGCTGCACGGAGAGATCCACCTCCGCCAGCACCCGGGCCCCGCCTCGCGACGTCTTCCCGAGTCCCTCCGCGGTGAGCACCGGCACCTCCTCCTGGTCCGCCGCGGGGACCTCCCGCGGAGCGCCCGCCGCGGAGGGTTCCGGCAAGCGCGGTTCCGCGGCCAGCAGAGCACGGCTGTGCTCGTGCTCCGGGGCGCGGAGCAGGCGCGCTGCCGGACCGTGCTCGACCGCGCGTCCGCGCTGCAGCACCAGCACCTCGTGCGCCAGTTCCCGCGCGAGGCCCAGCTCGTGGGTGAGCACCACCAGTGCCGTGCCGCCAGCGGCGAGAGCGGCGAGCGCGTCGGCCGTGCGCGCCTTCGCCGCCGTGTCCAGACCGGTGGTGGGTTCGTCGAGGACGACGACCTCGGGATCGGTGATCAGCACCTGGGCGAGCGCCGCCCGCTGCTGCTGCCCCCCGGAGAGCTGGTGCGGGTAGCGGCGGAGCACCTGCTCCCCGGCCGGCAACCGCGCCGCCTGCAGCGCCTGCTGGATCGCCTCCCGCCGCGCCGCGCGCTGCCGGTGCCGGAGAGCGGCCAGCTCCGCCAGCACCTTCCCCACGCGGCGGGCCGGATCGAGCGCGGCGGCGGGGTGCTGCGGCAGGTAGCCGAGGACGCCTGCGCGGGCCGCGCGGCGCGCGGACGTGGCGATTCCGAGCAGCTCGGTCCCGCGCAGGCGGGCGCTCCCCACCAGGGCGGTACCGCGCGGCGGCTCCCCCTGCAGGGCGAGGCCGAGCGTGGTCTTGCCGCTCCCCGACTCGCCGAGCACGACGAGGACCCGCCCCGCGCGCACGTCGAGGTCGACGCCGTCGAGGAGCCGGTGCGACCCGGCGCTGGCGCTGAGGTCGCGCGCCGCGAGCACCGGTGCGCTCATGCCGTCACCACCTCCCTGCTCGCCAGGACGCGGTCGACGACGAGGTTGAGGCCCGTGCACAGGGACACCAGCAGGGCCGCCGGGACCACGACCGCCAGCGGCTGCAGGAACAGCGCCTCCCGGTTGCGCTCGACGAGCACCGCCCAGTCGCTGGCCGCCGACGTCATCCCGATGCCGAGGAAGTTGGCCGAGGCGATCAGGTAGAGCACCGCGCTCAGGCGGCTGCCCGCATCCACCGCGACCGGACCGAGCACCGAGCGCCCCACGTATCCGATGTGGACCCGCCACCACGGTTCGCCCTGCATGCTCATGGCCTCCACGGCGGTGCGGCACCCCGGTGCGAGCGCGGCGCTGCGCACCAGGCGCACGACCCCCGGCAGCTGCAGCACCGCCACGGCGACCACGACGGCCGCCGCTCCGCTCGTCCCACCCGCGGCCAGCACCAGCAGAACCAGGAGCCCGGGCAGCGCGAGCAGCAGGTCCAGCAGGCGCAGCACGGCCTCGTCGAGCCAACGACTCCCCCAGCCCGCTGCGACGAGGGCCAGCGGCGCTCCGACGGCGTAGGACAGCAGCAGGGCCAGCCCGGCGAGGCTCAGCACGGAGGTTCCCCCGGTCAGCGCCAGGGCGAGCACGTCGCGCCCGAGAACATCCGTGCCGAGGGGGTGAGCGGTGCTCGGGGGGAGCAAGGGGTGCGCGGCGGAGCCGGTGGGGCCGGCCACCAGCGGCCCCGCGGAGGCCGCGGCGAGCGGCACCGCCAGCAGGATCCGCCCGAGCACGCCTGCGATGCCGGGCCTGGGTGGGCGCCGCACGTCACAACACCTCCCGTTGCGGCACCAGCCGGTGCGCGGCGAGATCGGCGAGCAGGTTGACGAGCACCGTCGTCAGGGCGAAGACCAGGGCGTAACCCTGCACGGCGGGCAGGTCCCGCGCCCGGACGGCCTCGAGGAATCCGGACCCCATGCCCGGCAGGGCGAACAGCGCCTCGACGACGACCACCCCGCCGAGGAGCCCGTCGACGGTGCGGGCGAGCTGCTGGACCGCGGGGACGAGCGCGTTCGGCAGCACGTGCCCGAGCACCACCCTCCGCTCGGGCAGGCCCAGCAGGCGCGCGTGGACCGCGTACTCGGCGCGCGAGCACTCGGCGACGCCGATGCGCACCTGCCGCGACAGCGCGCAGAGGTGCTTGGCCGCCAGGACCGCCACCGGCAGCACCAGCACGGCCGGATCGGACAGCAGCGACCACCCGGACAGCCCGGCCGCCGTCGCGGGCAACCATCCCCACCGGACCGCCAGCAGCCCGACCAGCACGAGCCCGAGCGCGAACTCCGGCACGGAGGTCAGCAGCACCGTCGCGGAGTTCAGCGCGCGGTCCGCGCGCGAACCCTCCCGCAGTCCGCTGCGGACTCCGATCACCAGCGCGAGCGGAAGCACGATCACCAGTGCCGGGATCGTCAGCAGCGCGGTGGTGGCGGCGTCGCGGGCGAGCTGCTCGGCCACCGGTGTTCCGGTCAGCAGCGACGTTCCGAGGTCCCCGCGCAGCAGCGCGCCGATCCAGTGCAGGAACCGGACGGGCGGCGGGCGGTCCAGGCCGAGCTGTTCGCGCAGCGCGGCCACCTGCTCCGCGTCGGCGTGCTCGTCGAGGATCACCGCGGCGGTGTCCCCGGGCAGCAGGGAGGTCAGCGCGAAGACCACGACCAGCACCGCGAGCGTCTGCGCACCGGCGGTGAGCAGGCGCCCGGTCACGTACCCGGGCATCAGCTCAGGTGCGCCCGGTCGAAGCGGGCCCAGTCCAGGGAGTTCGGCGGCGCGGCGCGCATCCCGCGCAGCGCGCTGGAGACGCCGACGTTGTAGTCGCTGAACCCCCAGACCAGCATTCCGCTGTCGTCGCGGGCCCGCCGCTGCGCTTCGCCGAGCAGGCGGGCGCGCTCGGCCTCGTCGGCCGTGCGCAGCGCGCGCCGGAACACCGCGTCGAACTCCGGGGAGGCGTAGCCGGTGTAGCTGCTCTCCGTGCCGCCGCTGAGCACGCGCTCCGCCAGGTAGGTCACGATCGGCAGCGCGGCGGTGCGGACGTGGGCCGCCACGCCGTGCTCGGTGATCTCGGAGTAGTACGCCTCCGCGGACCGCTGCCGGGGCGCGGCCTCGACGCCGATCCCTCCGAGCTGCTCGGAGATCAGCGTCGCCGCGCGCTGGAAGTACGGGTCTGCCGTGCTCGTGTCGAGCGGGAACGCCGGATTCCGCATCCCGCCCGCGCGCAGCAGCGCGCGGGCGCGCTGCGGGTCGTGGTGGCGCTGCCGGAGGCCCTGCGGGTAGTACTGCAGTCCTCTGCCGAAGAGGTCGTCGCCCAGCTCGCCCCGTCCGCTCAGGACGGTCTCGACCAGCTGCCGCCGGTCCACGCCCAGCTGGATCGCCCGCACGAGGCGGCGGTCGGAGAACGGGGGTCGGTCGACCTTGAGGGACACGGCCTGCATCGTGGCACCGGGTGCGGCGAGGACACCGGTGCGCCGGTCCCGTTCCAGCAGGGTCGCCGAGTTCGCGGTGACGTCGGGGGCGTAGTGGATCTGGCCGGACAGCAGGGCGTTGACGCGGGCGCTCTCCTCGTCGAGGGAGACGAACTCCAGCTCGGCCGGTGCGGGTTCGCCCGTCCAGTGCCCGCTGAAGGCGGTGAGCACCGCCGAGGAGTTCGGCTCGAAGGAGCGCAGGCGGAACGGTCCGGAGCCGATCGGTGCGGAGAAGTCGGTGCTCCCCTCCGGCACGATCTCGGCCGCCGGTCCGCCCCAGGCGACGGGGAACTCGAAGTTCGGTTCGTGCAGCACCAGTTCGAGCTCACGCTGCGAGGAATCCCGGCTCGCGGTGAAATCCACGCCGCGGAATCCCGAACGGGCCGGGGATGCGGTGGCGGGATCGGCGATGCGCCGGTAGCTGTAGAGCACATCGGCGGCGGTGACCGGCCGGCCGTCGTGGAAGCGGGCGCGGCGCAGCCGGACCCGCCACCGGCGGCCGGTGGCGTCCGGCTCCCACGACTCGGCGAGCCGCGGCACGAGGCGCATGTCGTCGTCGTAGCCGACGAGCCGGTCGAACAGGGCCTTCGCGCGGGCCTGGTCGACGAACATCGAGCTGGTGTGGGGGTCGAGGGACTCGGTCGCCCCGGCCGTGGGGAATCCGGCGCGGATGCGCTCCCCCGCCCCACCCGGACCGCCGGGGCCGCAGCCGGCGAGCGGGACTGCCGCGGCGGCCCCCAACGCCGTGGTCAGCAGGCGCCGTCGGTTCCACGGCCCGCCGTTGCCGTGCGCGGCCATGATCACGTGCTCCTTCCGGTCGGTGCGGCGGACTGCTCGGGCTCGTCCGCGGTGAGCAGTCCCCGGCGGTGCATGCGCGCTGCCCCGGCCGAACCGGCCAGACCGACCAGCAGCAGCGCTGCCCAGGGACCCCATCCGAGGTGCGTTCCCCGGGCGCCGTCCAGCAGCGTGCCGCTCACCCAGCTCACCCCGGCGGCGATCAGGCTGGAGACGAGGTAGTAGAAGCCGTAGTAGGTCCCCGCCAGGCGCTGGCTGCCCACGACGGGGAGCAGCTCCATCGCGAAGGGGTTGGTCACGGCCATGCCCACCGTGAACACGACCGTGGTCAGCAGCAGTGGCAGGCACGCCACCACCGTCGTGAGGCCGGGTGCGGTGGGCTGCTGCGTCGGCAGCAGCGGGCTGCTGATCATCAGCGGCACGAACGACAGGCCCATGGCGGCCAGCCCCAGCACCACGCACCTGCCGGGGCTGAACCTCCGGCGGCACCAGTCGGTGATGCGCACCTGCCCGAACACGCCGATCACCGTGGACACGGCGAACACGCCGGCCGTCGCACCGGCGAACCCGGACACGCGCTGCGCCTCCAGCGGCAGGGCGAGGTAGAGCTGGTTGTACAGCCCGAAGTAGGCCGACAGCGCCAGGGTGAACGCGACGAAGCGCCGATTGGCCACCACCTCGCGCCAGCTGCCGAGCACGCTCGTGCGCTGCGCTTCGATCGGCCGGGCGGGCAGGACGAACCACTGCAGGACCGTCAGCACCGCGAACACCGCGCAGGCCAGCAGCGCGACGGCGCGGAAATCGGTCGCCAGCAGCGCGGCTCCGAGCAGGGGACCCGCGAACGTCCCGGCGTGGCCGAAGACGTTGAACACCGCGAAGGCCTCGGCACGCCGATCGCCGGCCTCGTGCATCAGGTAGGTCCGCACGGCGGGGTTGAACAGGGCCCCGGCCAGCCCGGTGAGCACCGTGGCGAGGACCAGCCCCGGCAGGGAGGTCAGCACGCCGAACAACCCGAACGACAGCACGCGCAGCGCACAGCCCGCGATGATCATCGGGCGGCAGCCCAACCGGTCCGCAGCGGTTCCACCGAGCAGGAACATGCCCTGCTGGCTCAGGTTCCGCACCCCCAGCACCACACCGACCAGCGCGGCACCGTATCCGAGGTCGTCGGTCATGTAGGAGGCGAGGAAGGGCAGCAGCATGTAGAAGCCCAGGGTGATCCCGAACTGGTTGATCACCAGCAGCCTCGCCGGCCACGACAGCATCCGGAATCCGCTTGTTCTCACGAGTTCTCGTCCTCTTCGCACACGTCGCAGCGCTCGCGCGCCGAGCTCCGCCGGGGGCAGGGGTCGGTGATGGTGCCGCACCTGCTCCACCCCAGCGGTGCGGCGGCGGCCGGGTCGTCGACCTCGACCGGCTCCGCGGCGCTGTGCCCGTCCAATCCGTTGCGCTCGCGGAAATCGTCGTCGTAGATCGTGTCCCAGTAGCGGTGGGGACCGTCGGGGAAGACCGCGACCACCTCGTGCAGGCCGGCCTGCTGCGCGCACCAGGCCGCGACCGTGGCGGCGGCGCCGGTGCTCCACCCGCCCGTGACGAAGGCGTGCCCGGCCAGCCTGCGGCACGTGTCGACGGCCTGCGCCGCGCCCACCCAGTGGACCTCGTCGAAGGCGCGGTAGTCGACGCCGCCCGGGTGGATGCTGCTGCCCAAGCCCCGCATCAACCGCTCTCCGGCGGGATGGCCGAACACGGTCGAGGCCGGCGCGTCCACGCCCACGATCCGCACCTCGGGCCGGTGCTCGCGCAGCACCGCGGCGATGCCGGCGCTGTGCCCACCGGTGCCGACGCTGCACACCACGGCGTCCAACCGGTCGAACTGGTCCACGAGCTCCAGCCCCAGCCCCCGGTAACCGGCGGGGTTGTCCGGGTTGTTGTACTGGTCCGGCCAGTACGCGCCGGGAAGCGAGTCCACCAGTTCGCGGACCCGGTCGCGCCGCGCCCGCTGCCAGCCACCCCGCGGGTGGGGTTGGCGCACGACCTCCACGCGCGCGCCGTGCGCCCGCAGCAGCGCGCGCGTCATCCCGTCGAGCTCGTCATCGGCGACGATGATCAGCGGGTGCCCCAGGGCCGCGCAGACGTAGGCCAGCCCCACGGCCAGGGTCCCGCTGCTGGATTCCACGACCGGTGCTCCGGGCAGCAGCTCGCCCCGGTGGCGCGCTCCGTCCAGCATCGACAACGCCGCTCGGGCCTTCATGCTCCCGGGAGCGAGTCCTTCCAACTTGGCCCAGAACCCCGGGTGCCGGCGCGGCAGCGGAGTGTCCACACGCACCGCGGGGGTGTTCCCGATCAGGTCCAGCAGGGAGAGGCACTTGGCGCCGCCGGTCTTCGCGCCCGCGTGCGTCAGCGTCACGGCCGACCACCGCCCGCGGCCGAGTAGAGGTGGATCTCGGTGGCATCGCCGGTGAGCCAGAAGAAGGGGTACGGCTCCGCCGACAGGGCGTCGACGCCGGAACCGAGCAGTTCCCGCGCGACCGCGCTGCCGGTCTGCGCGAACATCGTCAGGGCGAGACCGCGGTCGCGGCACAGCCCGGCGATCTCGTCGAAGGTGTCGTTGCCGAGCACCATCCCGGAGGCGAGGACCGCCCGGGCTCGGCCGATCGCCTGCCGGTGGCACTGCAGCACAGGTTCGTCCCACTCGGTTCGCCCGCCCCTGAGGTCGCAGGCGACGTAGTCGACACCGCGCTCGCGCAGCGCCGACAGCAGCGAGTTGACCACGCCGATCACGGCGACGCGCCCGCCCGCGGGCACGTGCACGAGCTCCGCGACCGCCCGGGCCCGGGCGGTGGACTTCTCCAGCGAACCTCCCGGAGGCAGCCGCACCGTCCTCCTCCGCGGGTCGCTGATGTGCGGTCGCACGCAGGTGAGGTACGCGTCGAGCGCGGCCACCCGCACGGCGGGTTCGGGGTGGGACAGCAGAGCGTCGACGCGGCAGCCGACGATCTCCTGCACCTCCCGCTCCCCGAGCTCACCGGGTTCCACGGCGCACGAGCCCACGGCATCGTGCACGCGGATGCTGAGCACCGTGTTGACGTAGCTGCTCCTCCTGCCGGAGTGCTGCGAGCCCTGCGCGGTCAGGAACGCGACCGAGGCGCTGAAGGACTGCGGGAGGTCGTCGCGGTCCCGCGCGAACTGCCCGCCCAGCGCGCGCTGCGCCAGCAGGTCCGGCGAGGTTCCGTTGCGTCCGGCCGGGGCCGAAGCGGTCGAAAGCACAGTCGTCTCCGTACGATCCACGTGAGTTGAGGGATTGCCAGCGGTGCCGGGGCTTTTCACGCGCCCTGCGGGTCCACCGCCGCACGCGGGTCGTTCGGGGACGGCCGTGCGGTGCACGTGTCGTGACGCACCTGTGTACCTCCTTCGGGGCTCCGCGACCCCGCTGCGAGTCGGCGCGACGGCGTCAGTGTCCTGACTCGTGGATCCTCGCCGCCCCTCCGGCCTTCCCACCGGGCTCTCCGGCAGTGGCCGCGGGTGGAGGGGAGCTCCCCACTCACAGTGGCGGGACCGTGCCGGATTCGCACCGGCTTCCTGGCCGCCGTCGCAGTACGTGATCCAGAAGTACGCAGCCGCCCCACCGGATGTCAAGCCGCCCGAGCGGTTCCCCGCCGGTGCCACCGGAACGCCCGCGCACCGCCGAACCCGGCATGAGCAGCTGTTCCCCGCGGAATCTCGCGCTTTCAGCATCGATTTTGCTGTTGCAAGCGTGTTGCATTAGTCTCGGACACGTGGATCGGAACGGACGTTCGAGGAGTCAGGACATGCCCGGGGGAAGCGATCGAGCGCTCGGCGACTACACCGTGCGGCGCGCACGCCTGCACGACGTCGAGGGAGCGCGCACGCTCATGCTCGACACCTTCTACCACGTGCTCGGCCACGGTTACGTCCCCAGCTGGCACGCCGACGTGATCCACCTCGAGGACACCTACTTCCGCACGCCCGGCCACGCCCTGTTCGTGGCCGCGCTGGAAGACGAGGTCGTCGGAACCGCATCCGTGCGCTCGGACGGGCCGAAGAGCCCACCGCATCCACAGTGGATCGCCCAGCGCTACGGCACCGCGGAGACGGCGCAGATCTTCCGCACCTACGTCCGCCCCGAGCACCGCAGGAACGGCCTGGCCCGCGCGCTCGTCGACCTCGCCTGCGAATTCGTCGCCGCGGCCCCCGAGTACACCACGCTCTACCTGCACACGAACCCGGCCGTGGACGGGGCGGAACCGTTCTGGCGCAGCCTGGCCACGGAGATCCACGACGGGCGGCAGGACGGCCGGCACAGCCCGTCCGTCCACTTCGAACTCCCCGTGCGCCCGGCCGCGGTGTGAAGCGCTTCCGGCGAACCACAGTGGATGGAGGAGTTGCGGTGGGAGGAGTTCGACATCGTCGACCACCACGCGTGAGCGCGACTGCGGTCGCACGTTCCCGCGCTCGGGGTTGTCGGCGGTGCTCCGACAGGCCGAGCGCGCTCGCGAAGCGCGAGCCGCAGCACGCACCGGGGGCCCGCAGCCCCGGGAACTACCTCACAGCGGGCCGGTGATCTCGGCGAGGAGCGCGTCGTAGCGCTCCGGCACGTCCGGCAGCCGGCCCATCTCCCCGGAGAGCGTTGCGATCCGCTCCGCACGCTCACGTCCCAGCACGGGTGCGGCCAGGTTCCGGAACTTGCCGGTGATCTCCCGCCCCGTCATCGGTGATTCGGGACCGCCCGGCGCCGAGACCGCTCCGGACCGGAGACTGCGGCCGTCGCGGAGCACCAGAGTCGCCTCGGCCCAGCGCTGCTCCGGGAAGACCCGCTCGAACTCGGGCGCGACCTGCACGCGCAGCGACCGGCTCAGCCTCCGCAACTCCGCCCCCGCCCCGCTCGGCGCCGCCAGCAGTTCGGCGCCGACCCGCCCGTGCACCGCCGCGGCGGCCACGGCGAACGGCAGGCTGTACTGCGCCTGCTCGGTGCTCGCCGGTTCCCGGGCGGCCAGCCGGGCAGCGGCCGCGAAAGTGCGCACGTCGATCCGCGCGATCTCCCGGCACCCGACGTCGGCCGCTCGCATCGGGCCGAGCACCGCCTCGATGGCGGGATGTGCCCACCGGCACACCGGGTGGGGTTTGAAGTACTGCTCCCGGATGCGCCACCGCACCCCGAGGTCGCCCCAGAGCTCGGCGTGCTCGACGAGGCCCGCGGGCGCACCCGTGAACCCCCGGGCAGCCAGAACCGCCGCGTGCACACCCGCGTGCGCGCCCCACGCCGAACCGTCCTTGACCATCGCGGGGCGGTCGACGCAGCGCATCATCGGACTGCGGGGAGCGTGGTACTCGGCGATGCCGAGGGCGTGCCCGCTCTCCTCCGGACCGATCCCGAGCGAGCGCGCTGCCACGGCCGCGCACCCGAGGGCGTTCCAGCCGCCCGAGGCGTGGTACTCGGAAGTGGCCGCGTGCAGCGCGATCCCGGCGCGGGTGGCGATCTCGTAGCCCACGACCAGAGCCGTGATCAGCTCCCGCCCGGAGCGCGCACCGGTGCTGGCGAGCACGGCGGGCAGCACCGCCGCACCCGCGTGGCCCTTGGTCAGCGCGTGCCCGTCGTGCCCGTCGAAGCTGTCCAGCACGGCGGCGTTGGCGAACGCCGCGCCCGCCGGGGAGGACAGCCGACCGTCGAACCACAGCTCGGCCCACCTCGCACCAGCGGGCATCTCCGCGGCGGCGTGTTCCAGGGCGATCCGCGCCATCGGCGTGCGCGCCCCCGCCGCGGCCACGCCGAGCAAGTCGAGCAAGCACCACCGCGCCCGTTCGACGACCTCGGGGGGAAGGTCGGCGAAGCGCAGCTCGCAGGCGAACGCCGCCGCCGGGTTCGTCCCGGTCATCGCCGATCACCGCCGATGTAGCCGTGCTCGCGCAGGAAGTGCAGCGCGGCCTCCTCCGGAGTGGCGCCCCGCATGTCCACCATCCCGTTGAGCTCGATCATGGTGTCCATGGTCAGGTCCTGGCCGATGCGCCGCGCGAGCTCGCGGATCTGCGGGTGCTCCCGCACCGTTTCCTCCCGGACGGTCAGCGCGGCCAGCTGCGTGTCGAAGTGCGTTCGCGGGTCGTCGAGCACCTCCAGGTTCAGCGACTTCAAGCGGGCGTCGGTGGTGAACACCTCGGCGAAGTTGCACGGACTGCCCTTGGCCGCGTTGACGAAGTTCAGCGCGAAGTCGTTCTGGTAGGTGTGCTTGGAAGGGATCCGGAAGTCGTACGTCTGCTGCATCGGCCCGAACTCGCGGTCCAGGAACTCGGCCGCGCCGCAGATGCTGGCCTCCTCCGGACGGCGCTCGGCCAAGCGGGCGAGCTGCTCGAGGTCGTCCACGCGGCCGGCCGGACCGCTCGCGTCGGCGGCTCGAGCGATCGCGTACTTGTTGCCGAAGCGCGCCGGCCCCAACCAGGCGATGCCGTTGCGCTGCTCGTCCTCGCGCTTGACGGCCTCGTACTGGGCGCGCTCGCCGGGGACGGGGTCGTCGTGGCCGAGGTACAGCGACCACGCGGTGCCGCTGTACTCCCAGTACATGTCGATCTCGCGGTTGGTCAGCGCCTGCCGGGTGATCGTCGATCCGGACAGGCCGGTCTGGTCCTGCGTGCGCGCACCGGCCGCCCGCAGGGCGTTGCTCATGATCTCCCCGAGGATGGTCTGCTCGGTGAACTCCTTGGAACCCACCGTGAACTCAGCACCGCGCAGGTCGTACTCGCGCGCGATGGATCCTCCCCGCAGGTCCGCTCCGGTGGAGGTGCCGTTCCCCTCGCCGCTCACGCCGGCGCAGCCGCTGACGAGCACGGCGACGAGGCCCAGCAGCGCGCCCGCGGCGCGGAGCCGTCGGTGGTGCGGTGGTCGCAGCACGGGAAACCTCCCTGATCCGCGGCTAGTCATGATCGCCGCTCCGAATCCCCCGCGGGTGCAGGAACTCCTCGGCGATCCCGGCGAGCCAGTCGATCAGCAGCGCCAGCACAGCGACCAGAGCGCTGCCGGTGACCAGCACCAGGTTCCGGTTCGAGTTGATGCCGTTGGAGATGATGTCGCCGAGCCCGCCGGCGCCGACGAACGTCGCCAGCGCCACCGTTCCCACGGTGATGACCAGGGCGGTGCGAATGCCGGCCAGCATCACGGGCACGGCCAGCGGCAGTTCGATCTTCCACAGCACCGCCGTGCGCGTCATGCCCATCCCGCGGGCCGACTCGATCACCGCGGAGTCGACCTGCTGCAACCCGGCGAGCGTGTTGCGCAGCACCGGGAGGATGCCGTAGACGACGAAGGCGATGATCGCGATCTCGTTGACCCCCAGGCTGAGGAAGGTCACCGCGAGCAGCACGACCAGTCCGATGGAGGGTATCGCCTGGCCGAGGTTGGCCACGGTCAGCAGCGGGGCGGCCAGCGACCTGCTCCAGGACCGCGTGAGCAGCACGCCGGCGGGGATCGCGATCACGAGGATCAGGCTCGCCGCCGCGGCGCTCAGCAGCAGGTGCTGGACGACCCTGCTGAGGATGTAGTCGGGGTTGAGGCTGCGCGCCTCGATGAGGTCCAGCGGCTGGGCCGAGACGTGGACGTACAGCGCGGTCAACACCGCTGCCAGGACCACCGGCCTCGCCGCGTAGCGCCCCGCCGCCACGAGCCCGGCCGGTGCACCGCGGGCGAGCCGGCCGGTGGGGTCGCGGGTGAGAACGGCCATCGCGCTACACCTCCTGCAACTCGTCCGGGGTGTTCGCCGCGCCGGTGCCGCGGGTGTGCATCAGCTCGCGGAGCGAGTCCAGCTCCAGCACTCCGCGGTAGGCACCGCGCTCGTCGACGACGACCGTCGCCGAGGAGTTGTTCGCCAGCATCGCGTCGAGCGCTCGGAACAGCGTGTCGGCCGGGCCGAGCGGGGAGAGCAGCGGGATCTCCGCGTCGTCCGCGCCCGCCGCGCGCGGCAGCCAACCGGTCGGGCGGCCGTGCGAATCGAGCACCGGCAGGAACTCCTCGTCGCGCTGCCGGAGCAGGGCGGCCTGCTCGTCGCCGCTCATGTCCTCCCGCACCGCCGGCCACCGCGGCACCGGCACGGATCCGAGGGGGGTCAGCGAGAGCCGCTTGACGGCCGCGCCCGCGCCGAGGAAGTCGGCGACGAACGCGTCGGCGGGTTCGGCGAGGATGTTCTCCGGGGTGTCGTACTGCGCGACGGTGCCGCCCTCGCGGAAGATGGCGATGCGGTCGCCCATCTTGATCGCCTCGTCGATGTCGTGGGTGACGAACACGATCGTCTTGCGCAGCTCGGACTGGATGCGCAGGAATTCGTTCTGCAGCGCTTCGCGGTTGAGCGGGTCGATCGCGCCGAACGGTTCGTCCATGAGCATCACCGCCGGATCTCCGCCGAGGGCCCGCGCGACGCCGACGCGCTGCTGCTGCCCGCCGGAGAGCTGCTTGGGGTAGCGACCGCGGTAGCGGGACGGGTCCAGGCCGACCAGTTCGAGCAGTTCGTCCACGCGTGCGCGGACGCGCTCGGCGCGCCAGCCGAGCATCCTGGGCACCGTGGCGATGTTGTCGCCGACCGTGCGGTGCGGGAACAGCCCCGTCTGCTGGATGCTGTAGCCGATCGTGCGGCGCAGTTTGGCCGGATTCACCTCGGTGACGTCGGTTCCGTCCAGGTGGATGCGTCCCGAGGTGGGTTCGATCAGCCTGTTGATCAGCTTCATCGTGGTGGTCTTGCCGCAGCCCGACGGCCCGACGAACACCACGATCCTCCCCGCGGGGACGTCCAGGTCGAGGTGCGCGACCGCGGCCGCGGACTGGCCAGGGTACGACTTGGTCAAGCCTTCCAGGCGGATCATGGTCCGCTCGCCGCCGCTCGCGCGCGTCGTGTGGGTCATGTGTTGCCTCCGGCGGTCACCGAGGGGGTGTGGTGAGTCGGTTCAACAGGGCGAACAGGGCGTCGAAGAGCACGGCGAGCAGGACGATCCCGGCGATGCCCTCCAACGTCAGGTAGATCGCGAACGGCGTGCCGGCCTTGGCCAACCCGTCGAGGATGAGGTTGCCCAGCCCGGGGCCGTTGACCGCGGCGGCGATCGCCGCGATCCCCAGCAGCAACTGCGCGGCCACCCGCAGGCCCGTGATCACGACGGGCCAGGCCAGCGGGAACTCGACCGAGACGAGCCGGCGCAGCCGGTTCATGCCCATCCCCTTGGCCGATTCGACGACAGCGGGGTCGACCTCCCGCAGCCCCACCACCGCGTTGCGCATCACCGGCAGCAGCGCGTACATGGTCAACGCGGCCACCGACGGGCCGCTGCCCAGTCCGAGCGGTGCGATGAGCAGCCCGAACAGGGCGTAGGAGGGAATGGTCAACAACGTGGACGTGAACCCCAGGACGAGGGTCCGCGCCCGGTCCGCGCGGTAGGTGGCGACGGCCAGCGGAACACCGATCAGCACCGCCAGGCCGAGTCCCTGCAGCACGAGCACCGCGTGGTCGAGCGTGGCCGCCGCCACCTCCGTCCAATTCCCGGCGAGGTATTCGAGGAACTGCATCGCGCCTCACCTCACGGCTGAGCGGTCATCGGGGCTCGTCCGGCACCGACGGAACCGAGCGGCTCGGCGAGGAAGGAGTCGACCATGCCCACCAGGTCGTGGAAAGCCGGGTGCTCGTCGAACATCCACTCCGTGTGGCCCCGACCTTCGAGGATCTCCAGGCGCTTCGGTTCGGCGGCGCGCGCGTACAGCGAGTGCGCCTCCGCAGGCTTGTGCAGCTCGTTCTCGCCGCCGTGCACGATGAGCAGGGGACGGGGTGCGAGCTGGTCGGCGACCGCCTCGGGCCGGAACCGCAGCAGCATCTCGGCGGATTCCAGCGTCACGCCGGAGCCGAACCCCGGGGCGCGGTACAGCTCGTCGCCCACGTAGCCGTCGGTGGCGGTGTCCAGGTCCAACCGCACGATGTCCCACGGCGAGGCCACTTCGGACCGGCCCAGTTCCGTCCGCCGGGCGCGGTCGGCGACCACGCGCTGCAGCAGGCGCCGCCAGCTGTCGTCGTCGTGCATCGCCCTGGTCGACCGATTGCCGTCACCGATGCCGTTGGCGCACACCACCGCCCCGATGCGGGGGTCCTCGGCGGCCTCGGCCACCACGACGCCGCCGCCCATGCCCCAGCCCAGCAGGCCGACCCGGTCGGCATCGATCTCCGGCAGGGCCGAGACGCGGTCCACCGCGGCGCGGAGGTCCTCCACCCACTCCTGCGGGACGAGCCGGCCGCGTTCGCCCTCGCTGAGACCGAAACCGCGGTAGTCGAAGGCCAGCACCGCGTAGCCGCGCGGTGCCAGCGCGCGGGCGAAGCGCTCGGGGTGGATGACCTTGAGCCCCTGATAACCGGAGGAGGGGATCACCACCGGGTACGGGGCGCCGGCCCCGTCGTCGTCGGGCAGGTGCAGGTCGGCGTCGAGCCGCAGACCGCTGCTGAAGAACGGCAGAGCGCGTGAGCGCACGATTCCTCCTGGTGAGTTGCAACTGTGTCAGGGCCGACCTGGTTCGGCCGGCGCGTCCGGCACCGACGGCAGCGGTTCCTCGCCCGCCATCGCCTTGGAGACCTGGCCGGCGGCGGCGCACACGATCCGGCCCGCCTTGTCCAGTTCCCGCCGCAGTCGGAACTTGGGTGCGGAGATGTTGAGCGCGGCGATCACCCGCCCGCGGAAATCGCGGATCGGCGCGGCCGCGGCGACGAGTCCCTCCTCGAACTCCTCGTCCACGAGGGCGTACCCGCGTGCCCGGGCCCGGTTCAGCCGCTCCAGCAGTTCGGCGACGTCGCGCGGAGCGCCGGGCCCCGCACCGTCGAACGAGGCCTCCGCGAGGAGCAGTTCGACCTCGTCGTCACCGTGGTCGAACAGCAGGGCGCGACCGGAGGAGGTGATGTGCAGCGGGGTCACGCGGCCCACCCAGCCCGCGGTCTGCACGGCCCGCACGGGGCTTTCCGACAACAGCGTCAGCGCGCCGTCGCCGTCGAGCACCGTCAGGTGCGCGCGCTCCTTGCTGGCCGCGACCAGCCGGCGCAGCACTCGCGGTGCCTCCGCCAGCAGGCGCTGCCGCCCGACGTTGACGGCCATGCTGAACAGCCGCCAACCGAGCCGGTAGCCCATGGTCTCGGGGTCGCGCTCGACCATGCCGCTGTCCTCGAGCTCGCGCAGGGCGCGGGAGATCTGCGTCTTCTCCCTGCCCACCCGGCGCGCGATCTCCACCACGCCGAACCCGCCGCGCTCGGTGGCCTCCGCCGATCCGAGGACGGACAGGATCGCCACCGCGCGGTGAACACTGGACGTCGCCTCCGCTGCCATGGCGGAAATCGTGGCGCTCGCCGGCGCGGGGGACAACGGTGGTTGCCGGTACAGCAACATCTCGATCACGCCTCCGCGCCGCCGTCGCCGGGCGCCAAGCCCGCGGACAGCACTTCGACCAGGTGCGACGCGCGCCGCCGCGTCCCCTGGCCGATCTGCGTGCGGCAGGAGAAGCCGTCGGCCAGGACGAGCACCTCGGGCGAGGCCTCGCGCACCGCGGGCAGCAGCGCCCGCTCCGCGCACGCCTGCGAAACCTCGTAGTGACCGCGTTCGAAGCCGAAGTTCCCGGCCAGCCCGCAGCAGCCCGATTCCAGCCTCTCCTCGCCGATACCGGCGCGCCGCATCAGCGACCGCTCGGAGTCGAACCCGAGCACCGCGTGCTGGTGGCAGTGCACCTGCGTGATCGCCGAGCGGTGCACGCCCGGCGGGGACCAGTCGGGCGCGGCCGCGTCGAGGAACTCCGCCAACGTGTGAACGCGGCGGGCGATCCCCGCGGCCTGCTCGCCGCCGAAGAGCTCGACGAGATCGGTGCGCAGCGCTGCCGTGCAGCTCGGTTCCAGCCCCACGATCGGCAGGCCCTGCAGGGGCGCGAGCGCCGCCACGGCCCGCCGCATGACCTTCCGGGCGAGGTGGAGCTGTCCCGTCGAAACCCAGGTCAGCCCGCAGCAGACCGGGCCGCGCGGCAGCAGCACGCGAAAGCCCGCGTCCTCGAGCACGGCCACGGCCGCTCGCCCGACCTCCGGGGTGAAGAAGTTGTTGAACGTGTCGGGCCAGAGCACCACGGGAGGTCGCTCGGCCCCGCCGGCACCGGCGCGGCGGGCGAACCAGGCGGTGAAGCTCCGCTCGGCGAAAGCGGGGATGTCCCGCTGCGGTGCGATGCCGCCGGCGCGCTTGAGCGCTCGAGCCAGAGCCGGGTTCCCGGTGGCCGCGTTGACCACCCGCGGCGCCGCCCGCGCGAGGCGCGACCACAGCGGCAGCCAGCCCATCGAGTAGTGCGCGGCCGGCCGGAGGCGGCGGGCGTAGTGGTGCTGCAGGAACTCCGCCTTGTACGTGGCCATGTCCACACCGGTCGGGCAATCGGTCCGGCAGCCCTTGCACGACAGGCACAGGTCCAGCGCCTCGCGCACCTCCTGGCTGCGCCACCCGTCGGTGACGAGCTCGCCGGTGAGCATCTCCGACAGCAGGTGCGCGCGCCCGCGGGTGGAATGCCGCTCCTCCCCGGTGACCTGGAAGCTCGGGCACATCACGCCGGGGCCGTCGTCGCGCCGGCACTTCCCGACACCGACGCACCGGCGCACGGCGCGGGTGAAATCGCCGTCGTCGTGCGGGTAGGAGAACAGCACGCCGCTGCCGCCGCTGCCGCCGCGCAGCGTCGTCGGCGGCCGCAGGTCCTCGTCGAGCGCCGCCGGTCGCACGAGCACACCGGGGTTCATCAACCCGGCCGGGTCGAAGATCGCCTTGAACTCGGCGAAGGCCTCGATCAGCTCCCGCGGGTACATGCGGGGGAGCAGTTCGGAGCGGGACCGGCCGTCACCGTGCTCACCGGACAACGATCCGCCGTGGGAGGCGACCAGGTCGGCGGCGTCGCTCATGAACGCCCGGAAGTGCTCAGCACCGCTGTCGGTGAGCAGGTCGAAGCCGATGCGCACGTGCAGGCACCCCTCGCCGAAGTGCCCGTAGACCACGCCCCGGTAGCCGTAGGAGCTCATCAGCTCGTCGAAGGCGCGGAGGTAGCCGCCGAGGTTGCGGGGAGGCACCGCGGCGTCCTCCAGACCGGGCCAGGCCTCCGAACCGTCCGGCAGGCGGGTCGCGATCCCCGCGCCCTCCTCCCTGATGCGCCACAGACCGCGCTGCTCGGCCGGGTCGGTGACCAGGCGGGCGCGTTCGGGCTCGCCCAGCGCATCCAGCACCGCACGGCCGGCGGCCTCGGCTTCGCCGGGATCCCCGCCGGCCAGCTCGACGAACAGCCAGGCGCGGCCCTCGGGCAGCGGCACGGGTTCCCCGTGCGCGGCGCGCCAGGCCTGCACCAGGTGCTGGTCGATGCCCTCCACCGCCAACGGGCGGTGCCGCAGCAGCTCGGGCACCGCGTCGCCCGCGGCGGGCGCGTCGGGGTAACCGATCACCGCGAGCACGCGCGCGTCCGGTTCCGGCACGAGCCGCAGGGTGGCCCCGAGGACCAGCACGCAGCTGCCCTCGCTGCCGGTCAGCGCGCGGGCGGCGTTGCAGCGGTTCTCCGGTAGCAGCTGGTCCAGCGCGTAACCGGAGACCCGGCGGGACAGCGCGGGCAGTTCGGTGCGCAGTCGCGCCAGGTTCCGGTCCGCCAGGTCCCGCAGTCGCGCGTACACCTGCCCCGCGCGGTCCGGGCGACCCGCGAGCTCCTCGATCCGCTCGGCCGAGGCCGGCCCGAGCGTCATGCGCGTGCCGTCCGGCAGCAGCACCTCGAGCGACTCGACGTTGTCGGCGGTGGTGCCCCAGGCGACCGAGTGCGACCCGCAGGCGTTGTTGCCGATCATCCCGCCGATCGTGCACCGGTCGTGCGTGGAGGGGTCGGGCCCGAAGGTCAGACCGTGCGCGCGGGCGGCGGCCCGCACGTCGTCGAGGACGGCGCCGGGCTCGACCCGCACCGTGCGGGTGCGCGGATCGACCTCGCCGATCGCCGTGAGGTGCCGCGAGGTGTCGATCAGCACGCCGCCGCCGAAGGAATTTCCCGCGACGCTCGTGCCACCGCCGCGGGCGACGATCGGCACGCCGAACTCGTGGCAGGCGGCCACGGCCGCGACCACGTCCTCGGTGTCGCGGGGGAGCACCACGGCGTCCGGAGCGCTGCGGTAGTTGGAGGCGTCGGTCGTGTACAGCGCCCGCGTGGCCGCGTCGAACGCGACGGTGCCGCGGACCGCGCGGCGCAACCGGTCCGCGAACGAGGACGCACCTGTCCCCTTCTCCATGGTTCTCCTGGTGGTGGAACGGGGGTCACACCGGCTCGACGAGGGACGCGGGCGCGTCACCGGCGCACGCGAGCAACTGCCCCCTGTCGAGCCCCTGACGGGCCAGCACGTCGACGAGCGCGGTCAGCGCCTCGGGCGGCTCCGGTGAGTCCGGCTGCCCCGCGTCCGAGGAGAGGACCACGCGCTCGAGGCCGACCGCGTCGGCGAACGCGGCCAGCCCTTCGGGAGTGCATCCCGGTTGGTGCAACAGTTGGAACGTGGTGATCTCGACGAATCCGCCCCGGTCGGCGAACTCGGCCGCCTCGGCCGCGCTCATGGCCGGAACGGTGTAGGAGGGGTGGGTGAGCAGCAGCCGGCGCACGCCGCTCTCGCCCGCCGCGTCCAGCAACCACCGCACTTCCGGGGTGCTGATGTGCCCGGTGGCGAGCACGGCGTCGGCGTCGGCGACGAACCGGCAGATCGCGCGCACGTCCTCGGCGACCGACCAGTCCACCGGTGGGATCGCGTACGTGCGCGTCGGCAGGTCCGGCACCGAGCAGCACAGCCGCGGCAACTCCGCGGTGCGCTGCGTGTGCGCATCGGCCGTGGGCATCCACACCACTCGCCCGCCGGCTCTCAGGCACGCCGCCACGGCGGTGGGGTTGATCCCGCCCACGTGCTGGTTCAGGGCCACACCGCCGTACACCCGCAGCGGCTGCCCGCTTCCCGCAGCCGCGGCGCGACCGACCGTCGACTCGTAGTGTCCTTTTAGGACACAACCGTCGAAACCCGCCGCGGCGTAGGAAGCCACCGTCTGCCGGTCATCGGTGCGCCGCTCGGTCACGTCCGGGGCTGCGTGCACATGCAGGTCGAACACGCCTCCCACACTGACCTCGCCGGCACCGCCGCGCAACGCTCGTTGCCGAGCCAGCAACACGGATCACTCGGCGCCCTCGTCGGCCAGCCGCCGGGCCTCCCGCGCGACGAGTCCGCACCGCGCTTCCTGCAGCAGGGGCAGCTCGCGCCGGCAGCGGCGCGCCCGGGCAACGTCGATGTCCACTGTGGTCAGATCAGGTTCGCGCAGGGGCGCCTCGGCCACCACCTCTCCCCACGGCGCGACCACGCGGGAACCGCCCCAGAACGACACGCCGTTCTCCTCGCCCACCCGATTGACGAAGACCACCCAGCACTGCTGCATCCGCGCGATGAACAGCACGAGCTCCCGCCAGTACGCCACCGTGTCGACGGCGCCGTCCTCGACCTCCGCGCCGGGCGACGCCAAGGGGGTGGCGCTGTTCGTCGGGACCAGCAGCACCTCGGCACCGTCCTGCGCGGCCAACCACGGCAGCGGGGGCTGCCAGGCGTCGTTGCAGATCAACGTGGCCATGCGGCCGTGCGGGGTGTCGTAGGCCCGCAGGCTCCGCCCCGGGGCGGCGTGCTTGCGCTCCTCCCAGTCGAGGTAGTTGACCAGGTACAGCTTGCGGTGGTTGTGCAGCAGTGCGCCGCCGGTGAAGTAGCCCGCCGCGTTGAACCTCCGCACACCACCGCTCTCGTGGGCACCGAGGAGCACGTCCGGGCCGTACCGGGAGAGGTCCGCGAGCCGCTCGTCGGCCATGTCCACCGAGCGATCACCGGGCACGCGCCCGAGGGCGTAACCGTGCAGGCTCAGCTCGGGGAACACCACCAGGTCGGCGTCCTCGGCCGCCGCCCTCCGCACCATCCGGTGCGCCTCGTCGAGGTTGGCCTGCACATCACCGAGCACGCAGTTGGTCTGGGCCCACGCCACCCGCATCGACATCCCTCCGCTCCGCTGCCGCGGCGCCACGCGGCGCCCGCGAGCGGCAGTTCTAGTCGCACGGGCGCTCAGCGGCAAGCGCGGTTGCCGAGCGGACAACCGCGCGAGGGCGCGTCCCCGCCGGCGGTGGCCCGCGGGGGCGGGTGCTCCGGTGCCGCTGCCGCGCCCCGGACCGCAGCACCCGCCCGAGCAGCAGCGAGCCCGCCGGGAACAGCACTCGCGGTGCTCCCGGCGGGCTCGCGCCGTTCGGACCAGCAGCGGCCGGAGAGGTCAGGAGACGACCGTCGATCCTTCCGCCGGGCTCTCCTCCGCCTCCGATCGCGCGCCCGCTCCTTCGAGGGGGTGCCCGGTCTCGTCGTCGGTGCGCCACGCCTGGCTCTGGAACGCGAGGAAGATGGCCACCCAGCGGTCCTCGCCGGCGAAGTGCAGCAGCAGCCCGCCGTCCTGCCACACGCCGTTGTCGTCGCGGTACTCCTCGCTGTTGCCCTGGTTCATGTGCACGCTGTGCACCCCGTTGCCCGGCTGGAACCCGAACACCTCGTCCGGCTCCTCCTCGGGCCCCCAGGGCTCGCCGAACACGTAGGCGTGCGCCGAGGGGTCCTGCTTCGCGCGGTGCACGTGGTGGTCCAGGAAGTCGGCCAGGTCGTTGCCGGGGCCGTCGGCCTCGGCCGGCACGGGCCGCATCTGCTCCCGCCGCACCAGGTCCGCGCGGACGTAGTCCAAGCTCGCCCCGTCCGGTTGCGACGGCAGGGCGTTCCACCCCGACCCCGCCTCGGGCAGGTGCGCGGTCAGCGGGTGCCGGAAGTCGTCGGCGGCGAAGTACAGCAACTCCCACGGCGGCTGCGCCGACTTGACGTTGACGGCGGCGCGGTAGTGCGTTCCCGCGTCGTCGGTGAGGTGGATCTGGTAGTGCGGCGTGTCATCGGAACCGCCCTCGCGGCGCGTGTCCACGACTCGGGCCGTCAGGACCCCGTACGACTGCAGCGGCATGGCGCCTCGCTCCTCCCCCGTCGCACGCCCCCTGCGAGCCGGGGCGTCGCTTCGATCAATTGCCCCGAACACAGTGGACGTGCTCGACCGCGGGAGGCAACACCTCTGGTGATCATTTGACCCGCCCGCCCGCCCGTCGTCATCCGTGCGCGCGGTGGCGTTCACGGGGGTTTCAGCGCTCCGCGCGCGACGATCACGGCGGTGAACTACTCGATGGTGTGGACGCCCCACGATCGAGGCCCGCCCGCACCCGGCGGGGACGACGGGCCGTCACGCTTCGTGCGAGCGCCCGCCGCTCCTGCATCCCCGCATCGCGGCAAGCGGTCCCCGGCGAGATCCTCGCCGCGCCGGCGCAGGCGCGCGCTCCGCTGCCCGCAGTCCTGCGCGGAGATAGCGTTTGCGCCGTGCGGACGAAGATCTTGAGCCTGTGCGCGGGAATTCTGACGACCACCTCGGTGCTGGCGGGATGCGCCGGCGAACCAGTCCTCAACAGCGAGCACGGTCAGCTCTCCGCCCCCGGCGACGAGCACTCCGACCAGGGCGCGCACTCCCCGGGCGAGGAGGCCGCTTCGCGGTTGCCGGGCATGCCGCCGAACGAGGACCCGGGGAACATCTACGCCTCCACGACGCGGGCCGACCAGCTCAGCGAACCGATGCGCGCGGCCCGGGAGCTCGTGTACGTGCCGAACAGCCGCGACGACACCGTCTCGGTCATCGACCCGAAGACGTTCGAGGTCATCAACACGTTCCCCGCCGGGGACGAACCCCAGCACGTGGTTCCCTCCTACGACATGCGCACGCTCTACGCCGCGGCCGACAAGGTGCCCGGCGGGTCGCTGACGCCCATCGACCCGAAGACGGGCGAACCGGGAGATCCGATCCCGGTGCAGGACCCGTACAACCTGTACTTCACCCCGGACGGGAAGTCGGCCGTCGTCGTCGCGGAGGCCTACAAGCGCCTCGACTTCTACGACCCGAAGACCTGGCAGAAGCAGGGCAGCCTGCCCGTCCCCGAGTGCGGCGGCGTGAACCACATGGACTTCACCGCCGACGGCAAGCGCGCCCTGATCGCCTGCGAGTTCGCCAACAGGATGATCACGCTCGACGTCGCGAACCGCCGGGTGATCAAGCAGTTCGACCTGCCGGTCACGGCGGGCGGCAAACCGCAGGACACCCGGCTGTCGCCGGACGGGAAGACCTTCTACGTCGCCGACATGGTCGCGGGCGGCATCTACCGCTTCAGCGGTGACGCCATGCAGTACCGCGACTTCATCCCGACCGGATCGGGAGCGCACGGGATCTACTTCTCCCGGGATGCGAAGCGGATGTTCGTGACCAACCGCGGCGAGGGCAGCGTCAGCGTCCTCGCCGCGAACTCGCGCGAGGAGATCGACAAGTGGCAGATCCCGGGCAGCGCCAGCCCGGACATGGGCGCGCTGTCCACCGACGGTTCGCAGCTGTGGCTCACGGGGCGCTACGACAGCGAGGTCTACGTCCTCGACACCGCCACCGGTGAGCTGATCGAGCGCATCCCCGTGGGCAACGGCCCGCACGGGTTGACCTACGTGCCCCAGCCCGGTCGGTACTCCTTGGGCCACACCAGCAGCATCCGGTAGCCGGATCCCCTCCGCCGCCCTCCGGCGCCCTGCCGGAGGGCGCAGCAGGTGGGTGGCGCGGGGCGCCGCGCTCGCCGCTGCGGCACCGGGGCCGCACCGGCGAGCGCGGCTCACCCCGGTCCGTCGGTGCCCGGCCCGCCGGTCCCCAGCCCGTCGGTGCCCAGCCCGCGCAGCAGGGTGTCGACGACGCGGGTGGACAGCGCGTCGACGTCGCCGCCGTGCCGCCCCTCGTCCGCGGCCTCGCGCAGCAGCGCGAAGTACGCCCGGCGCGTCCAGTCACGTTCGCAGTCCGCGCGCAGCACACCGGCCTGCCGGGCGCGCTGGAACAGCGCGCCGCACCGGCGCTGCACCTCGTCGCGGAGCCGCTGCACCTCCGGATCGCTCGAGGCGTCCATCCGCTCCACGGCGTAGCCCCAACCGATCTTGACCTCGAGGAGGTTGACGGTCACCTGGTACAGCGCGACGAGGGGTGGTGCGCTCTCGGGCCGCGCGGCGTCGACGGCCCCGGAGAAGCGGCGGGCGGCCCAGCCGACCATCGCGTCGACGAGCGCCTCGCGGCTGGCGAAGCGGCGGTGCACCGTGGTGCGGGCGACCCCGGCGGCTTCGGCGATGCGCTCCATCGTGGCGGTGGGATCGGCGCTGAGGACGCGCTCGGCCGCCTCCAGCACCGCCTGCGCGGTCCGCTCCGCGTCCGCACGCACCATCGGGCACCTCGTTTCCGCTCCGGGAATGTCGAATTGTACACGATCGTGCTGAATTAACCCTTACCTGCAACAGAGGTGTTGCAGTTGCTACTCTGAACGCGCCGCCGGAGACTCCGTTCGCCCGCCGACCGCGCGGTTGGACGGAGCACCAGCGGGGAACCCTCCGGCGGAACCGGAGCACTGCATCGATCACCCCGCGGAGGAGACACGCATGCGGACCATCACCCTGGGCAGGACCGGACTGGAGGTCTCCCGGATCGCCTTCGGTACCTGGCAACTCGGCGGCGAGTGGGGGTCCTTCGACGAGGACGGCGCGATCACCGCCATTCGCCACGCCCGGGAGCTCGGCGTCAACTTCTTCGACACCGCCCAGGCCTACGGCTTCGGCAAGTCCGAGGAAGTACTGGCCAAGGCGCTGCGCGCGGAGCTCGACCGCAACCGCGACGACCTGGTCATCGCCACCAAGGGCGGGGTCAACCCCGGCGGTGAGCGTCCCCGCGACGCGCGCCGCGACTTCCTGCGCGACGGGGTCGAGTCGAGCCTGCGCGCGCTCAAGCTCGACCACATCGACCTGTACCAGGTGCACTGGCCGGACGAGCAGACGCCGGCCGAGGAAACCGCCGCGGCGTTGCAGGAGCTCGTCGACGAGGGCAAGATCCGCCACGTCGGTGTCTCCAACTACACCGCCACGCAGATGGCCGAGTTCGACCGCACGCGGCCGGTGGAGACGCTGCAGCCGCCGTACCACCTGTTCCGCCGCGGCATCGAGGACGAGGTGCTGCCCTACACCCGCGAGCACGACATCGGCGTGCTCGCCTACAGCCCGCTGGCCAGCGGGCTGCTGACCGGCCGGATGACCACCGGGACCACCTTCGAGGACGCGGACTGGCGCGCGCAGTCCTCGGCGTTCTCGGGCGAGAAGCTGCGGCGCAACCTCACCGTGGTCGACCGGCTGTCCGAGTTCGCCGCCGCCCGCGGCCACTCCGTCAGCCAGTTGGCCATCGCCTGGGTGCTGGCCCAGCGAGGCGTGCACGTGGCGATCGTCGGCGCGCGCAGCGCCCGCAACATCGAGAACAGCCTCGCGGCCGCCGACATCGACCTCAGCGCGGACGACCTCGCCGAGATCGAACGGCTGACCGCCGATGCGGTCTCCATCGAAGGCGCCGCCCCCGAGGGCGTGGTCTGAGGCCGCCGTTCCCGGAAGGCCCGGAGCAGCGCCGTGCGCGGCTCCGGGCCTTCAACCGTTCCCGGGGGCCTTCAGCCGTCCTTGCGCGCCACGACCGCGAATCCGGGGAAGTCCTCGTCGGCCGGCGCCGGCTCCCGCTCGGGGTGCCACAGCGGCACGCGCACCAGTCCCGGCTCCACCGGCGTGAAACCGGCCAGCAGCGGTTCGATCTCGTCGCGTTCGCGCAGCACGACCGGCCGGGCGGTGGAGCGGTAGACATCGGTGAACTGCGCGACCTCCTCCGGCGGCAGGCCGGAGCGGCTCATGTGCGACAGGGCGAGGTAGCTGCCGGGAACCATGCGCTCCCGGTAGCGCGCGAGCACGTCGCCGGGGCGGCGCTCGTCCGGCACGAAGTGCAGCACCGCCGAGACCAGCAGCGCCACCGGCCGGTTCCAGTCGAGGTGGGCCGAGGCCCCGTCGAGGACGGCGTCCACATCGCACATGTCCGCCCGCACCACTCCGGCCAGCGGGTTGCCGGCGAGCATGCGGGAGGCGTGCGCCGTGGCGACCGGGTCGATGTCGACGTAGACGACGCGGCAGCTCGGCTCGTCGCGCTGGGCGATCTCGTGGACGTTGCCGACCGTCGGCACCCCGGAACCGAGGTCGAGGAACTGCCGCACCCCCCGCGCCACGAGGTCGCGCACGGCCCGCCCGAGCCACGCCCGGTTGACCTGCGCTCCTGTTTCGGTGAACGGCATGGTGGCGATGGCGCGCTCGGCCGCCTTCCGGTCGACCTCGAAGTTGTGCGCGCCGCCGAGGTAGTAGTCGTACATCCGAGCGGGGCTCGGCTGGTTGAAGTCGATGCCGTCGGGCACCCACGAATCGGACACGAACACCTCCCACGTCTTTCCGCTGCCGGCACAGCGTAGCGGCAACGGTGCGCGAGCAGCGCCGCCGAGACCGATTCGTTCCCGCCCGATCGCGGCACCACCCGCGGTGCGCACTGCCGCACCGGCAGCGAGCGGCGAGAATGGTGCCCGCCCCGAGACGCCGCGGGAGGCCGCCATGCACATCCTTCGGGATCTGTTCGCCCTGGTCGCACGGGTGGGCATCGGCGTGGTGCTCATCGCGCACGGCTGGCAGAAGTTCGTCGACTGGGGAATCGCGGGAACCGCGGAGAGCTTCCGCGGGATGGGGGTGCCCAGCCCCACCGCGGCCGCCTGGTTCGCCGCGGTCGTGGAACTGGTCGGCGGGGTGCTGCTCGTCCTCGGACTGCTGCTGCCGCTGGTGGGCGTCGCGGTGGCGGTGGACATGGCCGGGGCGGCGCTGTTCGTCCACGCGGGGCAGGGATTGTTCGTGCCGGACGGGGTCGAGCTGGTCCTCGTCCTCGGCGTGGCCACCCTGGCGCTGGGCTTCGGCGGAGGGCGGTGGTCGCTGGACCACGGCCTGTTCCGCCGCCGCGGCGGGCGGGCCGACAGGCACGCCCGCGCCGACCCGCGCGCCGGCGCGGGCGACCAGCCACCGGGAGCGGGCCGGTAGCCGAGCGCTCCCGCTCACCACGCCGCGCGGTGGCGAGCGGGCGGTGGTCATCCGTGGCAGGGTCGAAGCGCTCCGTCCACCGTGCGCGCCGGGAGAGAACGTGGTCGACCAGGCCGAGACAGCCGGGAACCGAGCCCGGGGACCGTCGCTGGCGCGGGCGAGCAGCGCGATGGCCGTGGCCACCGCCACCAGCCGCGTCAGCGGCCTGGCGGCGAAGGTGCTGCTGGCGACGGTGCTGGGCATCGGCGTGGTGCACGACTCCTACACCGTCGCCAACACGCTGCCGACCGTCGTCAACGAACTGGTGCTCGGCGGGGTGCTCACCAGCATCGCCGTGCCGCTGCTGGTGCGCGCCCAGCGGGACGGGGACCGCGCCGGCGAGGCCTACGCCCAGTGGATGATCACCATGGCCACGGTGGTCCTGCTGGTGACCGCCGTGCTGGCGGTGCTGCTCGCCCCGGCGCTGACGCAGCTGTACCTGGGCACCGACAGCCGCGCGAACTCGGCGCTGACCACGGCGTTCGCCTACCTGCTGCTGCCGGGCCTCGTCTTCTACGGCCTGTCGGCGCTGCTGCAGGCCGTGCTCAACACCCGCGGGGTGTTCGCCACACCGGCCTGGGCGCCGGTGGCCAACAACGTCGTGCTGCTGCTGACGATGGCGGCCTACCTGGCCGCGCCCGGTGAGATCTCGACGAACCCGGTGCGGATGGGCGAACCGAAGCTGCTGGTGCTCGGGCTGGGCACGATGAGCGGTATCGCCGTGCAGTGCTCGATCATGGCGGTGGCGCTGCGCCGCACGGGGTTCCGCTACCGGTGGCGCTGGGGGTGGGACCACCGGCTGGCCGAGTTCGGCGCGCTGGGCGGCTGGGTGCTGGCCTACACGACGGTCAGCCAGCTCGGCATGATCGCGGTGATCCGGGTGGCCGCGCACGGAACCCCGGGCAGCGTGACCACGTTCAACTACGCGTGGCTGCTGTCGCAGGTGCCCTACGGGGTGCTGGGGGTGTCGCTGCTGACCGCGCTCATGCCGCGGATCAGCCGGGCCGCGGCCAACCGGGACGCGCCCGGGTTCGTCGCCGACCTGTCGCTGGGAACGCGGATGAGCTCGCTGCTGCTCGTGCCGATCAGCGGGCTGATGGTCGTGGCCGGTCCGGCGATCGGCGTCGCGTTCTTCTCGCTCGGCGCCAGCGGGGTGGCCGCGGCCGACCGGCTGGGCATGGCGCTGGCCGCGGCCGCGCTGGGCATCGCCCCGTACGCGGTGACCATGCTGCAGATGCGCGCGTTCTACGCGCTCAAGGACGCCCGCACGCCCACGTGGATCAACCTCGTCAGCGTGGTCGTGCGGGCGGCGCTGTGCGCGGCCTGCCTGGTGCTGCTGCCGCCGGAGGAGGTGGTCATCGGTGCGGCGGCGGCGATGTCGGTGAGCTTCCTGTGCTCGGCGGTGCTCGGCCAGGTGTGGCTGCGCCGGCGGATGGGCGGGATGCGCACCGCGGGGATCGTGCCGAGCCTGGTGCGCACGACGGCGGTGACGGTGGTGGCCTGCGCCGCCTCGCTCGGCGCGATGGCGGCGCTGGGACCCGCCACCGCCTCCCTCGGGGCGATCCCGGAGGCGTGGGTGGCGCTGGTGGTGCACACGCTCGTCGTCGGCGCGGTGGCGCTGGGGCTGCTGGCGCTGGTGCGGGCGCCGGAGCTGAAGCCGGTGCTGCGGCGGGTGCGGTCGGTGCTCGGCCGCGGCGGGTAGCAGCGCCGACCGCACCGCAGCGCTCGGCCGCTGCACCAGCCGATCCGCGAACTCCCTCACTTGCGCTGCCGCGCGGGCCGGTGCATCCGCTCCTCGCGCAGCGCGGCGATCTCCGCGGGTTCCTCGACCGGTTCGAGCGGTTCGCCGAGGGCCCACTCCAGCAGCAGGTCGGCCAGCGCCGGGTTGCGCGCGAGCACCGGGCCGTGCAGGTAGGTGCACACCACGTGCCCCTGCACCGCTCCTTCCGCGACCCCGTCGCCGTTGCCGATTCCGCTGCTCAGCCGTCCGAGCGGTTGGGAGTCCGGACCGAGTGCGGTGCGGCCGAGGTGGTTCTCGAAACCGGTCAGCGTGCCGACCCCGGGCAGCGTGCACTCGGTGGTGATCTCGCCGATGGACCGGCCGGCACCGGGCTCGGTGCTGGCGTCGACGAGGCCGAGCCCTTCGTGGCGCATGCCGTCGCCGGTGACGAAACTGGTGCCGAGGACTTGGAACCCGCCGCAGACGCCGAGCACGGGTACTCCGCGCTCGGCGGCGTGGCGCAGCCCGGGTCCGCGGGTGAGCACGCGCACCGCGGCGACCTGCGCCACGTCCTCCCCCCCGCCCAGCAGGTACAGGTCGCACTGGCCGGGCACTTCGGCCGCCGAGGAGTGCACGGTGACGGTCTCGGCATCGAGGCCGCGCCAGGCCAGCCGCTGCGTGAGCACCAGCACGTTGCCCCGGTCACCGTAGGTGCCGAGCAGGTCCGGCAGGACGAAGGCGATGCGCACTGTCATGCGGCCCCCTTGTGCGCGAGCAGATCGCGGAACGCGGTGTAGTTGGCGAGCACGTCCGGCTCGTCGCCGGGAACGGCGCTCAGCGCCTGGTGCGGGCTGCCGGCCACGTTGCAGGTCACGCCCGCGTAGCGCAGCCGCACGGCCACGTCGTAGGCGCGTTCACCGCTGACCCACACCGTTCGGCCGGCCAGCAGGCCGAAGTCGACGTCCCACAGCCACGACACGTCGTGCCCATCGGCTTCCCTGCTGTTGACCACGAGCAGCAGCGGCCGGTCGTTCTCGGCGACGAGGTGCAGCATCTCCAGCCAGCTGGCGGGGTTCTTCGCCAGCAGCAGCCGCGCGCGGCGGCCGGCCAGCCGCACGACGCCGTAGCGGCCGCTGGCCTGGTGCATGGTGCGGATGCGGCCCAGCATGGCGTCCTCGTCACCGCCGAGCTCCGCGCCCGCGGCCAGCGCGAAGGTGGCGTTGACGCGGTTGACGTGTCCGGGCAGCCGCAGGTCGAGCGAATGCTCGGCCCCGTCGGGGCCGACGACGCCGCGGTCGGTCACGCTCCAGTCGGCTTCCGGCCGGCGCAGCCCGCACACGCATTCCCACGCCTCGTCGAGTTCGCCGAGGAACGTGCCGCAGCGGGGGCAGTTCCACGCGTCGTCGCGCCAGTGCACCCCGGCGGCGACCCAGGTGACCGCGTCGTGCTCGGCCACGGCCAGCACGATGTTCGGGTCGTCGCGGTTGGCGATGACCCGCGTGTTCGGCGCGCGTTCGAGGGCGCGGCGCAGGCTGGCGGCGACGGTGCGGACCTCGCCGACGCGGTCGAGCTGGTCGCGGCTGAGGTTGAGCAGCACGATCACCGCGGGTTCGATCTGCTCGGTCACCCGCGCCAGGTGCAGCTCGTCGACCTCCAGCGCGGCGAACGGGGCGCGGCGGTTGCTCATCAGGGCGGTCACGTGCCCGTCGGGCATGTTCGCCCCGGTGGCGTTGCTGACGGCCGGTGCCAGCGAGCGCAGCGCCTCGGCGGTGAGCTGCGTGGTGGTGGTCTTGCCGTTGGTGCCGGTGACCATGACCACGCGCCGCGCGCGGCTCAACCGCCGCAGCAGGTCGGGCTGCACGGTCAGCGCCACGCGGCCGCCGATCATGCCGCCGCTGCCGAAGCGGGTCAGGCGGGACAGCAGCGCGGTGGCGCGGCCGAGCTGGACGGCGAGCGCGGTGCGCGGGTCGGTGCGGCGGCGCGCCGGGACGACGCGCCACTCGCGGTGCTCGGGCGCCTGCTCGGGCGGCCGCGACGGGGCCGGTGTCGACGGTTCGGAGGGCGGCGCGGGGCTCGGCACGGCCTGCTCGCCCTCCCGCGAGGTCTCACCCCGGGCACCGGTGCCGAGCGCGCCGCGCGAGGTTCGGTCCCGTGCTCGGTCTGTCATTCGAGGCTCCCCTCGGGCAGCCGTCCCCATTTGCACTGCTGCGACCGGCGGGCCGGGACACGGAGGACACCGCGGGTGTTCGGCGGTCGCATTGCGGCCAGTGTGGCCCGACACGGGCGTGCCAGCCCGACGATCAGGCGACCGCTGCGGGGGCGCGGAGCGCTGCCGGACCGGACACGACGACCTGAGCAGGGATTTCCCGCTTTTCGGGCGGATCAGGCGAGCAGCGTCACACTGCGATGTTGACTGCCGCGGGAGCAGGCGCGTGCGCCGGGCGGATGCCGGCGCGCGAGGCGGACGTCTCCCACCGGGGCGGGAGTCGCCGGGTCACGCTGACGGGCGATCAGCGCGGTCGTGTCCGAACCTCGGAGGTGACGGAGCGCAGCGCGGGAGCGCGAGTTTCGGGGGGAGGGGAACCGTGGTGGTGCTGGTGCTGGTGCTGGCCGCGTTCGTGCTGGCGGCACTGGTCTGGACGCTGTGGGACGTGCTGTCGGCGTGGCGCCGGCCGCGGTTATGAGGGACCGGCGGCACGGAGCCGGGGACCCCGCCGGAGAGAGGCAGGCGGGGTCCCCGGGGAGCGCCCGGTGCGCGCACCGGGCGGGTCGTGCCCCGTCTCGGTGATCAGACGGCCAGCTGCTGACCCGGCAGGATCAGGTTCGGGTTGTCGAGCACCTCGCGGTTCTGCTCGAACACGTCCCGCCAGTTCACGCCGTACTGCTGGGCGATGCTGCCGAGGGTGTCGCCCTTCTGGACGGTGTGCTCGTCGCCGGAGCTCTGCTGGGCGGGCTGCTCAGCGGGCGCGGACTGGGCCTCGGCGGACTCCTGCGTCTCGGTCTCGGCCTCGGCCTCCCCGGAGCCGGAGGAGACGTCCTGGTTCTCCAGGCCACCGCCGGCGGTGAGTCCGGCTTCCTGGCTGCACACGGGCCAGGCACCGGGGCCCTGCGCCTGCAGCACCCGCTCGGCCACGGCGATCTGCTGTTCGCGGGTGGCGTCGGCGGCGTTCGACGCGTACTCGGTACCGCCGTAGCCCTCCCAGGTGGACTGGTTGAACTGCAGGCCGCCGTAGTAGCCGTTACCGGTGTTGATGCTCCAGTCGCCGCCGCTCTCGCACTCCGCCACGGCGTCCCAGGTGGCGTCCGAGGCCGCGTTCGCCGCGGGCAGGGTCAGGGCGAACGGAGCGGCCACAGCGGCACCGGTCAGGGCGACACGCGCGATGTTGCGAGTAGTGCGATTGTTCGGCATGGTCTCTTCTCTCCAGTGGCGCCTGCGAGTGCGACCTCGCCCCTGCTCCTTGCACGATCTCGGGGGTGGGAAATCCGCCGGCAGGGTTCGGCGCTGCGCATTTCCGGATCTTTGCTCACGGCCGGCTCGGGGAAACCGGCCAGGCATCACGCTACGGAGTGAGTCGCGGCGCGCCAAAATTCTCAGCGAGTGGCCCTCGTCATAGAAACACGCGCACGATCGCTCACGATTGATCTCATTTTTCCTGGGCACGAGACGACGAAAAAGATCGCGCCGGAAAGAACTCGATCTTGCCAGGTGTGAACCACACCACCACACCTGTTTCTTTTCGCATCACGCAGCGCGGCAGCGCGCACGCACTCCGTGGAAACGATCGCCGGCGCCGCTTCAGCCGAGTCGATCTCAGCGCCTTCGCAGCCGTTCCGTGATCGTGCCGTGATCGGAACGCCCGCAGATAATTTCACTCTTCACTGAAGAGGCGAATGATATTGACATACAGAGATGGCGACCCAGCAGCAGGCCCGCGCCTGCGGGGCGCGGGCCCGTGGTGTTGGTGAGGTGATCAGCCGCGTGTGCGGGTTGGTGATGTGCTCTGGGAGGGGGTTGTGGTGAGCAGCTCGTGAGGGCTGGCGGTGCCGTCGGCGATTTCGCGGGCGAGTTCGGACAGGCGTTGTTGGTGATGGCGGGCGTGGTGGCGCAGCCGGGTGTGGGCCTGGGTGAGGGTCAGGTCGCCGTGTTCGGCGAGGACGCCGCGGGCTTGGGCGAGGGTGACGTTGTGGTTGAGGGTGGCTTGGAGTTGTTCGGACAGCATTTCGGTGCGGTCGACGGCGCGTTGTTGGAGGATGCTGATGGTGGCGACATCGGCCAGGGCTTGCCCGAGTCGGGTGCTGTTCTCGTCGACGGCCTGTGGGTGCTGGTTGAGCAGGGTCAACGCTCCGATGATCCGGCCGCGCAGCCGCATCGGCACCGCTGAGGCCGCCCGGTAGCCGTGCTGGGTGGCCGTGGGAGCGAAGTGGGGCCAGCGCTCGTGCTCGGCGCCCAGGTCCGCGCTGGTGACGGTGGTGCCGTGCTGCAGGCAGTCGTGGCAGGGACCGTCGTCGGTTTGGGTAACGACGAGGTTGGCCGCGCCGACCTCGGGTGGGTAGGCGGCGGTGGTGGCCAGCCCGCCGTGCTGGTCGGAGAGCACGACGCCGGCGGCGGAGACGGTGAGCAGTTCGGCGGCGTGTTCGGCCAGGGTGTGCAGGAAGTCGAGGACGTCGAAGTCGTCGACGAGGGTGTCGGCGAGGGCCACGAAGGCCTCGGCTAGTTGCTGTTCGTGTTCCTCGCTCATCGCAGGAGCCTTCCTTCCTCGCAGCTTCACGCGGGGTGCTGGGCTTTAGGTGGTGGTTTCGGAGCTGAAGCGCAGGGTCCGGTCGGTGACCTGGTCGGCGACGTCGGTGACCAGGAGGCCGTGGGTGTAGGCGTGAGCGCGCAGCCGCAGCAGGGCTACGTCCATGGTCACGGCCAGTTGGGCGGCGACCATGCCGGTGGCTTCGTGCACCGCGGTGTGGGTGTCGGCCAGCCACAGGGCCCCCTCGGCGCTGTGCCCGCTGATTTCTTCCAGCAGGGCTTGGGTGGCGGCTTGGGCCAGCAGCAGGGCGTCGCTGTGCTCCTGCTCGCTCAGCGGCCCGGTGGTGTCGCGGTAGGCATCCAGCGAGCCCAGTCGTACCGCCCCGACCAGCAGCGGGAACGAGAACACGGCCGCGACCCCCAACTGGCGGGCGCCCGAGGTAAATCCGGGCCAGCGCTCGCCGTCGGCGTCCAGGTCCGCGACCAGCACCGGTGCCACCGCGTGGAAGGCCTCGAGGCAGGGGCCTTCGCCGACGGTCAGCTGCAGCGTGTCGAGCTGGTGACTGGTGGTGTTGGTGGCATGCACCAGCCCCCGGCGAGGCGGGGACCCGCCGCCGAGGTGCGAGAGCACGGTGATGCCGGCTCCGGACACAGCCAGGGCGGTTACGGTGCGCGTGGCAATGAGCTCCAGCATCGAGCTGGTGCGGTCCTGGTCGGTCAGCGCCAGCAGTGTTTGCAACCGTGTGCGCCCGTCGGTGCTCATAGCTTCACACTCCGCTTTCCAGGATGCTCGGTGGGCCTCGGGTCTGGTCAAGGGCGTTAGACCTGGCGCTGAGGCACGTGCAGCGGTGCGTGGGCCAGCAGCGCGGTGAACTCGGCTTCGGGCAACGGGGGGGCGAACAGCCAACCTTGGTAGGCCTCCACACCGAGTTCGGCCAGCACCTGGTATTGACCGGCGGTCTCGACACCCTCGGCAACGCAGCGCCGACCCAGGGCGTGGGTCATGTCGATGATCGATGCGGTCAGGGCCCGGTCCACCCGGTCCTGTTCCAGTCCGGCCACGAACTGCCGGTCGATCTTGACCAGGTCGGTGGGCAGGTGTTTGAATCGGGCCAGCGAGGAGTGGCCGGTGCCGAAGTCATCAATGGCGAACCGAGCCCCGCGCCGGGTCATCCCCAGCATGCCGTGACGGGTTTGGGGGCGGGGGTCGGCCAGTTCGCTCTCGACCAGTTCCAGAATCAGCCGCGCCCAGTCCAGCCCGGCTGCGTCCACCGCCTCGGCCACGACGGCGTCGAAGTCGGGGTCGGCGGGCACCAGCCCGGACAGGTTCACCGCGATGCCGGCGGGTCGGCTGTGCGGAAGGGGCCAGCGCGCCGCGGCGCGCAGCGCGGCGCGCAGCACCCAGTGGTCGAGCTCGCGCACCAGCCCGCCCCGCTCGGCCACCGGCAGGAACGCGCCCGGCGTGAGCAGCCCGCGGTCCGGGTGCGGCCAGCGCACCAACGCTTCCGCGGCCAGGATCGTGCCATCGATGGCGACAATCGGCTGGTAGTGCAGCTGCAACGCATCGTCGCGGAGCGCGGTCCGCAGTTGTCCCTCGACGTGGACCTGTTGATCGACCGAGGCCATCAACACCGGCCCAGCCTGCTGCACCCGACCGAGCCCCTGGTCCCGGGCCTCGCCCATCGCGGCGGTGGCGAACCGCAGGAGATCCTCGACGCCCTGTTCGGGGCTGTCGTGCGTAGCCGTGCCGATCGAGGCCGAGACCTGCAGCAGCTGGCCACGGATCGGTGCCGGGGTGCGCACCAGTCCGGAGACCCGGTCGGTCAACGCTGCCAGTCCGCCCGCAGCGGCGAGATCGGCGCAGAGGACCACGAATTCGTCCTCGCCGGTGATCCGCGCCGGGGTGCATCCGGGCCCCAGGCCATCGACCAGGCGGCGGGCCAGGACCATGAGCAGTTCCTCGCCGGCGTCGTGGCCCAGCGAGGTGATGATCCGCTTGAAGTTGTCGATCCGGCAGGCCAGCACCGCCACGTCCGGGCCACCGCTCCTGGCCAGCAACCCCTGCAGCAGGTCGCGGGCCGCGGTGCGGTTGGGCAATCCGGTCACCGCGTCGCAGTCGGTACTGCCTCCGGGGGCCGGAACCACTTCGCGCTGCTCGGTGATGTCGTGGCTCGTCCCGCTCAGCACCACCCGCCCGTCGGCACCACGGGTGGCCGTGCCGCGCACGCGGAACACCCGCACCGCACCGTCCGGGCGCACATAGCGATGTTCGACCTCCACCGGGTGGTGGCGCTCGGCCAGAGCGGACCACGCCTGGCGCACCCGCGCCCGATCACCGGGGTGCACCGAGGCCAGGTAGTCCTCGAACGAGACCTGCGTATCACGCGTTCGACCGGTGAGTTCGCGCAGCACGCTCGACGGGCGGAGCACCTCGCCGGTCGAATCCCACTGCCACGTGCCGATCCGGGCCTCGCGTTGAAATTCCCGCAACGCGAGATCGTCCTCGTGTGCAGTGGATGCGGCCTCGACCTCGGAGGCGCGCTGCTCCACCGACTGGTGCTCGGCCGCGGAGGCCAGGTCGGAGACGTCGAGCAGCACGGTCATCCGCAGTCGAGGGTCCTCGTGATGCGGCCAATTGGTCGTGCGCACCAGGCTCTGCCCCGGCCCGCGCCCGCGCAGCCGCCAGACCGCCCCGTCGGCCACGAGCAGTTCGCTCACCTGGCGCCCCGCGAGGTGCTCGGTCGCGACCTCGCCGGCGAGTGCAGCGGCCTGCTCACTGGCACGAACGACAGTCCCGTCCGGAGCGCTGACCAGCACAGCCGCGTCCGGAAGCCACACCTGGTGGGCGAGGTCGACCCAGCCCGCCGAGTCCCCGGGCGCAGAGTTCGGCACGGTCTCACCTCACCAGAATCAACGATGGAACAGATGGAACGCAGCAGCGTAGCCGCCACAGCACAGTCCGTGCGGGACTTGCGTGCCAGGCTACGCGGTCACTTTTGAGATCTACCGGTGGCAGGTGCGATCACGCAGAGAACTTCCGGTCTCGGGGAGGCCGGCGCCCCTGCCCGCCATCGAAGGCTGCGAGCCGTCGCGCCTCCTGGATGCAGTGTTCGCCGAGGACGAGCAGCGCCGGTTCTCCGCGCGGCCCAGCGCCAGGGCTGCTGCAGGGATGGGTGACATCCGATCTGTGGTGTCCGGAGGTACTGCTGGAAGGATGTGCGCTGCACCGAAGCCGTATCCCGAGGAGTTCCGCGACGACGTCGTGCGAGTCGCCAGGTCGTCAACGACAGCAGCGGCTTGACCTCTGCGACCATCGGAGGTCTTCGGCGGCCACCCCGGTGAGGACGTTTCCGAACGGGGCTCAGGCCGTTCCGCGAGTCCGGCTGCCGTCCGGCTGCCCGGTTCGGTCGGGGCGCAGCGCGGTGCTCCCGCCGCGGCCGCGCTGCGGTTCGACGGTGTAGCGCGGATCGCGCGCGGAAACCCGACCGGCCTCGAAGATCCCGTAGCGCGTCGCAGCCGCCGCGGCCGTCAGGCACGCGCCGGCCACCACCGCGGAGAGCCGCCCACCGCGCCGGGACCGCAGCGCGGCCAGCGCTCCGACCCCGGTGGCCACCCGCGCGGCCCGCAGAACCGCTCCCGAGCGGCCCTGCCGCAGCGGCTCACCGGCGAACCCGGCCTCGCGCCGCATGACCTCACCCGCGGTGAGCTCGACCGCCGCACCGGCCAGCGCCATCCGCCGGGCCGGTGCGGCTCCCCCCGGCGGCACGGCGCACAGAGCCACCGCCCCGGCGCTGGAGACCGCGCTGCCGGCGAACACGAACGGCAGACCGCGGTAGCAGGCGTGCCAGGCGGGCACGGCCGTGTCGGACAGCAGCACCGCGGTGTAGGTCGTCATCGCCGGTCCGAGCGCCCCCGCGAGCACGCCCGCAGCCCCTCCCGGCCCGCGCAGCAGGCCGGTGACCTCGCTGGCGGCCGCAGCGGAGGCCAGCCCGGAGAACGGCGCCAGGATCCACGAGCCCACGCTCAGCGGGGAGGTCGGTTTGAACACCCGCAGCATGTTGAGGAACCGGTGCGGCCGGCCGAGGTCGTGCACCAGCGCGCCGACGCTGGCCGCGGAACCCGCAGCCGCGGCCAGCCGCCCGACGCGGACCAGATCGGGCCGGGAGGTGATCTCCGCGGCCAGCGCCATCGTCGACGCGGCTCCGGCCATCCCGCCGAGGTAGAGGTACGCGGGCACGTCCGGGACCTTCCACACCGGTTCCTTGATGATCGGCCTTCCGTAGTAGGAGCCGGCCTCGCTCCCGTCCACGCCCCCGGCGTCGGAGCGGCTGCTGTTCGCGGGTGCGCCGGTCACCGCGCCCTCCTCCCGACGAAGCATCCCGCGATCACCGCGGCCGTCGCGGCCGCCGCGGCGGCGGCGTGGCGCCACATCGACGGCAGGTCCCGCGTGGTCACCACGGGATCCGGCGGCAGGCCGTACACCTCGGGCTCGTCGAGCAGCAGGAAGAACGCACCGTCGCCGCCCACCCCGTCCTCGGGGTCGTGGCCGTACAACCGCGCGCTGCTCACCCCTTGCTCGTGCAGCTCGTCGACCCGCTGCTGGGCCCGCTCGCGCAGCTCGTCGAGCGGGCCGTACTGGATGGACTCGGTGGGGCACGCGGTGGCGCAGGCCGGTGCCTGCCCCGCCCCGAGCCGGTCCTGGCACAGCGTGCACTTGGCCGCGCCGCCCGTGTCGCCGCGCATGTCGATCACGCCGTAGGGGCAGGCGGGCACGCAGTAGCCGCAGCCGTTGCACACGTCGTCCTGGACCACCACCGTGCCGTGCTCGCTGCGGAACAGCGCACCCGTGGGGCACACGTCCAGGCAGGCGGCGTGCGTGCAGTGCTTGCACACGTCCGAGGACATCAGCCAGCGGATCGACTCCCCCGACTCCGAGTCCGCGCCCATGCCCGGCATGCCCAGCTGCACCGGCGCGGCGGCCGCTTCGGGCACGCGCTGCTCGACGAAGGCGACGTGCCGCCACGTGGTCCCGCTGAGCTCGCCGGTGTTGTCGTAGGACATGCCGAGCACGTCGCCGTCCTCGGCGGGTAGCAGGTTCCACTCCTTGCAGGCGACTTCGCAGGCCTTGCAGCCGATGCACACGCTGGTGTCGGTGAAGAACCCGACCCGCTGCGGGTGGTCGGCGTAACCGGCTTCGGCGGCTGGGTCGTCGAGCGGCCCGCTGAGGCGATTCATGTTCACCGCCCTTCTCCTCGGTGCGCCGGATCCGGTTCCAGCCCGGCCCGGCGGCGGTATTCGGCGACGAGGCGGAGCAGCTCGCGACCCTGCGGACGGCGTCCCGGGCGGAGGTCGCAGGTGCCCGCCTTGGTCTCCATGATGTGCACGTTCGGATCCAGCGCCACGCTGATGAGCTCGTTGGCCGCATCACCGACCGTGAGCCCGTTCGGTCCCCAGTGCCACGGGATGCCGATCTGGTGCACGGTGCGGCCGCCGACGCGCAGCGGCCGGATGCGGGAGGTGACCAGGACCCTGCCCTCGATCGCGCTGCGCGCGGTGACGACCGTGGCCCAGTCGCGCTGCACCAGGCCGACCTCGACGGCCAGTTCCGGCGAGATCTCGAAGAACATGCCGGGGGCCAGTTCCGACAGCACCGACAGCCACCGGCTCATGCCGCCGGCGGTGTGGTGCTCGGTCAGCCGGAACGTGGTGAACGCGTGCGGGAAGACCGCGCTGCCCGCGGCGCTGCCGGAGGGGTGGTACGGGTTCTCCGGGCGCAGCAGGGTCTGCCGGGCGGGATTGCTCGCCCGGTTCGGGTGCAGCGCGTTGTCCACGGGGGACTCCTGGGGTTCGTAGTGCGTGGGAAGCGGCCCGTCGACCACGCCCGCCGGGGCGTACAGCCAGGCGCGCCCGTCGCTGTGCATCACGAACGGGTCGGCCCCGCCGAGCCCGGCCGGCCCGGTGCGGTCCTCGTCGGGCACGTAGTCCGGCGGCTTCGTCCGCACGAAGTCCGGCACGTCGTGCCCGGTCCACTCCCCTCGCCCGGCGTCCCACCACACGTAGGCCTTGCGGCTGCTCCACGGCTGCCCGTCGGGGGCGGCCGAGGCGCGGTTGTACAGGATCCGCCGGTTCAGCGGCCACGCCCAACCCCACTCGGGGGCGACGCGGGACTGCTCCCGGCCGGGTTTGCGCCGCGCCGCCTGGTTGACCCCGTCGGCGTACACGCCGCAGTAGATCCAGCAGCCGCACCGGGTCGAGCCGTCCTCCCGCAGCTCGGTGTAGCTCGACAGCGGCGCGCCCGCCTCGTCGGTGCCGTTGATCTCGGCGAGCACCGCTTCCGCGCTCGGTTCGGCCAGCGCTCCCTCCACGGGGTAGTCCCAGGTGAGCTCGAGGAGCGGCCGGTCGCGCTCGCGCGGCTGCTCCCCGCCCTGCCGCGCGGCCAGCTTCTGCCGGAGGCGGCGGCCCAGGTGGTAGAAGAACCACAGATCGCTGCGCTGGTCCCCGGTGGGTTCGACGGCCTTGTGGTGCCACTGCAGCAGGCGCTGGGTGTTGGTGAACGTGCCGTCCTTCTCGGTGTGGGCGGCCGCGGGCAGGAAGAACACCTCGGTGCCGATCCCGGCCGGGTCGGTCTCACCGGTCTGGACTTCGGGGCCGTCCTTCCAGAAGGTGGCCGTTTCGATCATGTTGAGGTCGCGGACCACCAGCCAGTCCAGGTTGACCAGTCCGGCCCGCTGCTGGCGCGCGTTGGCGGTGCCCACGGCCGGGTTCTCGCCGACGACGAAGTAGCCCTTGCACCGGCCTTCGATCTGGTCGATGACGGTGCGGAACGTGCTGTGGTCGCCGGTGGTGCGCGGCAGCCGGTCGAAGCCGAAGTCGTTGTGCGGGCCGACGGCCTCGCCCCACCAGGCCTGCAGCATGCTCACCACGTAGGAGCGCAGGTTGGCCCAGTAGCCGCGGGCGTGCTCGGCCTCGGTGACGAAGTCGTCGACGTCGGCGTCGTGCTGGCCCGCCTGCGGCATCGGGATGTAGCCCGGCAGCAGGTTGAACAGCGTGGGGATGTCGGTCGAACCCTGGATGCTGGCGTGCCCGCGCAGCGCCATGATGCCGCCGCCCGGCCTGCCGATGTTGCCGAGCAGCGTCTGCAGGATCGACGCGGCGCGGATGTACTGCACGCCGACGGTGTGCTGGGTCCAGCCCACCGAGTAGACGTAGGCCGTGGTGCGCTCCGGCCCGGAGTTGGCCGCGATGTCGCGGGCGAGCTCCAGGAACCGCTCGCGCGGCACGCCGCAGACCTCCTCGACCAGCTCCGGCGTGTAGGAGGCGTAGTGCTTGCGCAGCAGCTGGTAGACGCACCGCGGGTGCCGCAGCGTCGGGTCCGTGCGCGCGGGTGCCGGGTAGGTCGGCCCGCCCGAGCCGGCCCGCTCCGGGTTCTCCCGGTCGAACGGGAAGTCCCCCGCGGGGGCGCGGTGCTGCTCGTAGGCCCAGCTGCTCGTGTCGTAACCACCGCGCTCGGGGTCGTACCCGGAGAACAGCCCGTCGAGCTCGGTGGTGTCGGCGAAGTCCTCGCCCACGATCATCGCCGCGTTGCTGTAGGCCAGCACGTACTCCCGGAAGTCCAGGTGGTTTTCCAGGACGTAGCGGATCAACGCGCCGAGGAGGACCAGGTCGCTGCCGGCGCGCAGCGGCACGTGCCGGTGGGCCATGGCCGAGGTGCGGGTGAACCGCGGATCGACGTGGATGATCCGCGCCCCCCGGCGCTTGGCCTCCATCACCCACTGGAACCCGACCGGGTGGGCTTCGGCCATGTTGGACCCCTGCAGCACGATGCAGTCCGCTTCGGCGAGGTCCTGCTGGAAGGTCGTGGCGCCGCCGCGCCCGAAGGAGGCTCCCAGACCGGGAACCGTGGAGGAGTGTCAAATGCGGGCCTGGTTCTCCACCTGAAGAGCGCCCAACGCGGTGTAGAGCTTCTTCATCAGGTAGTTCTCTTCGTTGTCGAGCGTGGCCCCGCCGAGGCTGGCGATGCCGAGGGTGCGGCGCACGCGGTGGCCGTCCTCGGCGTGCTCCTGCCAGGTCTCCTCCCGCGTGTCGAGCACGCGCTCGGCGATCATGTCCAGCGCCGTGTCGAGGTCGAGCTCCTCCCACTCGGTGCCGTGGGGACGGCGGTAGCGCACGCGCGTCTCCCGCCGCGGGGAGGTGACCAGCTCCCGGCTGGCCGAGCCCTTCGGGCACAGGCGGCCGCGGCTGATGGGGGAATCCGGGTCTCCTTCGATCTGGGACACCCGGCCGTCGCGGACGTAGACGCGTTGCCCGCAGCCCACGGCGCAGTAGGGGCAGATCGACCGCACGACCTCGTCGGCCTGCTGGGTGCGCGCCTGCCAGTGCTCGGTGCCGCTGCTGCGGGCCGCTGCGCCGCGTCCGAGCGGATCCGCTCCGGTGAGCTGGCGCAGCACCGGCCACCGCAACCACTCGACCATGACCGCTCCCCGATGCGAGGGCTCGTTCGTTCCCCAAGGGAAACCCGCCGGAAGGAGCGGTGCAAGCCCGACACGCGGAGAGCCCGCCGGGCGGACCGCGGGCTCTCCGCCGCGCGGGGAGCTCTCCTGCCGCTACGGGTGCGGGGACGAGGTCGTGCCCTCCTCGCTCGGCTGCGCGGAGGCGGGTGCCTCCGCGGCGGCACCACCGGGTCCCGCCCCGTCCCCGCCCTCGTCGGGGGCGGCGTCCTGGGCCGGGGCGTGCACGGGCAGCCACAGCCACGCGACGGCCGCGGCCACGAGGATCAGCCCGGCGCCGACGAGGTGGGCCACGTGCAACCCGTCCATCCAGGCGTGCACGACCCTGTCGGCCAGGGCCAGACCCCGCTGGCCGAGCTGCTGCGCCACGGCCAGCCCTCCCGGCAGGGACTCGCTGGCCAAGTCCTGCAGCCGCTGCGGCAGCCCGGCCACCGCATCACCCAGGTGGGAGGCGTAGCTGCTGCCGAGCACGCTGCCGAGCACGGCTACGCCCAGCGAGGCGCCCACTTCCCGGGTGACGTCGTTGGTGGCCGATCCCATGCCGGCGCGGTGCCGGGGCACGTTGGCCATGAGCTGGTCGGTGGCCGGGGCCATGGCCACGGACATGCCCAGCGAGGTCAGCGCCAGCCCGGCCAGGAAGTGCGGGTAGCCGGAGTCGACGCCCAGCGTGCTCAGCACGGCCATGCCCGCGGCCGCCAGCACCATGCCCGAGGCGATCGTGGCGCGCGGCCCGAAGCGGCGCACGATCTTCGGCACCTGCGGCGCGATGAGGACCATGACCACGCTCATCGGCAGCATCGACGCCGAGGCGGTCAGCGGTGAGTACCCGAAGACGAGGATCAGCGTCTGGCTCAGCGAGAAGAACACGCCGACCATCGCGAAGAACACCAGCGTCAACGCCACCGCCGCGGCGGAGAACCCGGTGTTGCGGAACAGCGAGATGTCCAGCATCGGGTCGCTGACACGGCGTTCCCAGAGCACGAACAGCGCCACGAGCACCAGGCCGAGGGCCACGAGGATCCACGTCAGCGGCGCCGTCCAGCCGACTTCCTGGGCCTGGATCAGCGCGTAGACCACGAGGGTGATGCCGGCGGTGGACAGGACCGCGCCCGGAACGTCGATCCCGCCCAGCGTGGCGTCGCGGCTGCCCTGGTGCTTGGGCACGTAGGGGATCCCGGCGAGCACGCCGACGGCCACCACGGGGATGTTGATGGCGAACACGGCGTGCCAGGTCGACACCTCCAGCAGCAGCCCGGCGAGGACGGGGCCGAGCGCGGTGCCGCCGCCGGAGACGGCCGCCCACATGCTCACCGCCTTGGTCCGCTCGTGGCTGGGGAACACGCTGGTGAGGATCGACAGCGTCACGGGCATGATCATGGCGGCGCCGAGGCCGAGCACGCCGCGCGCGGCGATCATCTCCGCGCTGCTGTCGACGAACAGCCACACGTAGGCCGAGGCGAGGCCGAACACCACCATGCCGGCCTGCAGCATCCCCTTGCGGCCGTAGCGGTCGGCCAGCGCGGAGGTGGTGAACAGCAGCCCGGCGAACACCAGCGCGTAGGCGTTGTTGAACCACTGCTGCTGGGCCATGGAGGCCCGCAGGTCCTGCGCCAGGTACGGCAGCGCCACGCCCAGGGACGTGTTGGCGAGCATGGTCGCCGACAGGGCGAGGCACAGCACGAGCAGGGTGATCCAGCGGTGGCGGTACACCTGCAGGTCGATGCCCTCGGCCAGCGCCGCGCGCTCACCGGCGTTCCGCGCCGCTTCCCCTCCGCTCGCGCCTGACGTGCCCATCCCGGATCCGATGGACAAAGTTCCTCCCTCTGCGGTCGCTTGCACCCCCATGTTATGTCATGACTGACATCTGTCACTCATGACGCTGAACACCATTGACCCGCACCCGCCCGTTCACGAAGCTGGAGGCATGACGATCGCGTCCCCGACCGGCCGGATGCCCGGCGCCGAGGCTGCACCGGACGAGCCGGAACCGGCCGCGGCACCCCCCGACCCAGCGGGCACGGGGTGCGAACCGCCCGCCGCGGACTCCGCGGTCCCCGAGGACCGCCGCCACCGGCGCACCCTGCGCACCCGGCAGGCCATCGAGAGCGCGGCGCTGCGGCTGTTCCAGCAGCAGGGCTTCGACCCGACCACGGTCGAGCAGATCGCCGAGGAAGCCGACATCGCACCGCGTACCTTCTTCCGCCACTTCCCCAGCAAGGACGCCGTGCTGTTCGGCGACTCCAAGCGGGAGACCGAGCAGATGCGGCGGGTGCTGACCACCCGCCCCGCCGACGAGCACCCGCTGCGCTCGCTGACGATGGCCCTGGTCGACTCCGCCGAGCGCGTGGAAGCCGACCGGGAGCGCCACCTGGTGCGCGCCCAGCTGTTCACCGAGCTGGAGGGCAACCGGGACTACGAGAAGCACCTCATGCGGCAGCAGTGGGTGCAGGACTACACCGACCTCGTCGCCGAGCGCCTCGGCACCGACGTCGACGACCCCCGCGCCAGCGCGTGGGCGCTCATGCTCGCCGGGGCGTTCGGCTCAGCCATGCACACCTGGCTGCTGTCCACCGACGGCACCCCGCTGCGCACGATCCTGCTGCGCCTGCTCGCCGACACCAGCGCCGGACTCGCCGAAGCCACCGCGGAGACGCCCGATCCGTGAGCGCCTCCTTCCTGGAATCATTCCAGGGAGCGCGATTTTCAGGAAAATTGGACGTTGTCCCCACACGTTCGGGCGATCAACTGTCCCCACCCGATCGGCGGCGCATCAGGTCGGCGGGTCGCGGGCGCTCACCGCGGCACCAAGCGGAACGTGCGGTACTCGGTCGTGCGCCGCCGCCGGGTGACGTGCGTGCGCGCCACCACCTCGCGGCGGAAGCCCGCCCGCTCGCCCAGCCGGTGCAGGTAGCGGACGTCGCCGGAGGTACCGAAGAACACCAGTACCCGCCCGTCGGGGGTGAGGTGTTCGCGGACTTCCTCGAAGAACGCGGTCAGCGCCCGGTAGTTCTCGTCGGTGATCGCCGCCTCTGCCAGGTCCCGCGGGGCGAACCAGCGGAACGGCGGGTCGAACACGACGAGGTCGAACCGCTCCGGCACCGCGGCGAACACGTCGCTGCGGCGCACCTCCACGGCCTGATCGAGGCCGTTGCGCGCGGCGTTCGCGCGGGCCGCGGTGACCGCCTCGGGGTTGACGTCGACCGCCACGACCGATGCGGCGCCGCGGGCGGCCACGAGGGCGTTCACCCCGGAGCCGGTGCCCATGTCGAGCACGCGGCGCACGGCCGGATCGGCGACCTCCTCGGCCACGGCGGTGCCGAGCAGGTGCGAGGTGTCCACGATCGGCATCACACCGGGCGGGACGACGAGCTGCAGACCGAGGTAGTCGATCTCCTGCGGCCGCACCCGCGCGCGGAGCTCCCGCCGCGCCCGCTCGTGCCAGCGGCGGATCCGCCGGCGTTGCCGCCACGTCAACGGCGGCGGTTCGCGATCGGACATCCCGCCTCCCTCCGATCGCCGTGCGGAGCGCCGCTCACGGTAGCGCCCGCGGAAATCGCGGTACGAGCGGTCCTTGTCGCGGCAACGCCGCTGCGGCACCGGGGGTCAGCGCACGCGGATCGGTGGACCGCCGTCCGCGGGCACGAGCTCACCGATGACCGGCGCACCCGGGACTTCCCCGGCCACGAGCAGGCCACCGGAGGTCTGCGCATCGGCCAGCAGCAGCGCCTCGTCGCCGTCCACGCCCGCGAGGTCGCAGTGCGGCCGCACCCAGTCGAGGTTGCGCCGGGTGCCTCCGCTGACGTACCCGCCGGCGAGCGCCTGCCGCGCGCCGGCGACGTAGGGCACCGCGGTCGATTCGACCACCGCGCCCACCCCGCTGCCCCGGACGATCTCGAGCAGGTGGCCGAGCAGGCCGAACCCGGTCACGTCGGTCGCGCACCGCACCCCCGCCGCGACCGCGTCCCGCGAAGCCCGGTCGTTGAGCGCGGTCATCCACGCCACCGCCTCGTCCGAGACCTCGCCCGTGGCCTTGTGCCGCGTGTTCAGCACACCGATGCCGAGCGGTTTGGACAGCGACAGCGGCAAGCCCGGCCGACCGGCGTCGTTGCGCAGCAGCTCCTCGGCGGCGGCCGCGCCGGTGACGGCCATGCCGTACTTGGGCTCCGGGTCGTCGACGCTGTGCCCGCCGGCCACGGGGCAGCCGGCCTCGGCGGCGACGGCCGCGCCGCCGGACAACGCCGCACGCGCCACCTCGGTCGGCAGCGTTTCCCGCGGCCAGCACAGCAGGTTCACCGCCAGCAGCGGCCGCGCCCCCATCGCGTACACATCGGACAGCGCATTGGCCGCTGCGATGCGGCCCCAGTCGTAGGGATCGTCGACGACGGGGGTGAAGAAGTCCACCGTGCTCACCAGGGCGCGCTCCGCGTCGAGGCGCACCGCCGCGGCGTCGTCGCCGCTGTCGAGGCCGACGAGCACGTCGCCGGCCCACGGGGCGTCGATGCCGGCGACCATGTCCTGCAGCTCCCCCGGCGGGATCTTGCACGCGCAGCCGCCGCCGTGCGCGTACTGCGTGAGCCGGAGGCGTTCCGCCGTTTCCGTCATGCCGGGAGCGTAGGACGGCGGCGCCGGCGCGGCCCGGCAACACGCCTCATCCGTGCCGGTCGGGGCCCGCGCGGGTGAGCTCGACCCGGACGAGCACGCGCCGCTGCTCGCGCATGGCCGCGCGGTAGGCGTCCCAGTCCTCGTGCTCGCCGTTGATCGCGCGGTAGTAGGCCACGAGGCCGTCGAGGGCCTCCGGCAGCGGCACGACCTCGGCGCGGCCGTCGATCTGGATCCACGACCCGAAGAACGCCTCGGTGAACACGCACAGAGCCACCTGGTGGTCCCGGCGCACGTTGTGCGTCTTCGTCGCGGTCTCGCGGGTGCTGATGACGGCGCGCCCGTCCTCGTCGAGGGCGACCAGCACCGGCGACAGCTGCGGCGAGCCGTCGCGGTGGCGGGTCATGAGCACCGCGCGGTGGTGCTGCCGCAGGAAATCGCGTGCTTGCCCGAGCTCCATGGCTCCATCATCCCGCCTCGCGCGGCGGGGTCAACGCGCCGCGCGGGCGCGTCGCGGGCCGCCGGCTCGAGCCGGTGCGCTCAGACCGCTGCTGACTCGCCGACGTCGGCGGCGGTTCCCGCCGTGACGCGGAGGAGTTCCGCGAAGTCGGTGGCGAACATGGCGTGCCGGCTGCCGGCACCCGCCCAGACGACGTCGTGGCCCTCCAGCCCGGTGTCGACGACCGTGCGCAGCGGTTCGGGGTGCCCCACCGGCGCGACCCCGCCGACGGGCTGACCGGTGGCTCCGGTGACGAACTCCGGGTCGGCGCGCTTGACCTTGCGCTTGCCCACCCCGAGCAGGCCCGCGAGCCTCCCCGTGTCGACGCGGTGCCCGCCGCTGGCGACGACCAGGACCGGGTCGCCATCGACGGCGAACACGAGGCTGTTCGCGATCGCGCCCACCGCGCAGCCCAGCCGCTCGGCGGCGACCGCCGCGGTGGGCACGGCCTCGTCGAAGGTGACGACCTCGCCCCGGACACCGGCCTCGCGCAGCGCCCGCTCGTGCTCCGTCCCGGTGCCGTGGTGCGACTCGGTGCCCTGCGTTCCCTCCACGCCGCCGGATCGTAGCAGGACCGGTACCCCGTCCGGGGGTATCGCCCGGCGGCCTGCGCCGCCGGATCGCAGCGCTGCGCCGCCGGTCCTGCGCGCAGCCGCGCCCCTCCTCCGGGATCGCGCAGCGGTCGTCAGCCCCGGTCGCGGCGGAGCGCGAGCACGGCGCCACCCCGTCCGGAGCGGCCGGTGCCCACCTCGGTCAGCCGAGCTCGGCGAGCACGCGCTGCACGATCCGGTCGGTCGCCAATCCGTAGCGGTCGTGCAGGGTGGGCAGCGCGCCAGCACCGAGGAACTCGTCGGGCAGGCCGATCTGCGCCATGCCCCGGGCGCAGTTGTTCGTGACCAGCGCACTGGCGACCGACTCGCCCAGCCCGCCGACGACGGTGTGGTTCTCGAGCGTGACCAGCAGCCGGTCCGAGTCGGCCACCCGCAGCAGAGCGGGCACGTCGAGCGGCTTGATCGTCGGGCAGTGCACCACGGAGACGTCGACGTGGTGCTCGGCCAGCTTCTCCGCCGCGGACAGCGCCCGCATCGTCATCAGCCCGCTGGAGACGAGCACGACGTCGCGACCGCTGCGCAGCTCGGCGGCCTTGCCCACCTCGAAGCGGTAGTCGTACTCGTCGAGCACGGTGGGCACCTTGCCGCGCAGCAGCCGCAGGTAGGCAGGTCCGTCCACATCGGCCAGCGCGGGCACGGCCTGCTCGATGTCCACCGAGTCGCAGGGGTCCACGATGGTCAGACCGGGAACGCCGCGGAAGATGGCCATGTCCTCGGTGGCCTGGTGACTCGGACCGTAACCGGTGGTCAACCCCGGCAGCCCGCCGACGATGTTCACGTTGAGCCCGGGTTCGGCGATGTCCAGGCACAGGAAGTCGTAAGCGCGCCGGGTGGCGAACACCGAGTAGGTCGAGGCGAACGGCACCAGCCCGGTCTCGGCCATGCCGGCCGCCGCGCCGAACAGCAGCTGCTCGGCCATGCCCATCTGGTAGTAGCGGTCCGGGTAGTTCTCGGCGAAGATGTGCATGTCGGTGTACTTGCCGAGGTCGGCTGTCATGCCGACGACGTCGGCGCGCTCCGCGGCCAGGCGCGACAGGGAGTGGCCGAACGGTGCGGCGGTGGTGCGCTGGTCCGCCTCGGCGAAGGAGGCGATCATCGCCGAGGTCGTCAGTCGCTTCGTCGTCATCGTGCGCTCCCGTCCAGTTGTTCGCGGGCGATCTGCCACTCGTGTTCGTCCACGCGCATGAAGTGCGCGCGTTCCCGGTTCTCCAGCAGGGGCACGCCCTTGCCGATCGTCGTGTCGCACAGCAGCGCGCGCGGGCGGTCGTCGGTGAAACCGCGAAGGGTCTCCAGCCCCCGCAGCAGCGCGGTCACGTCGTTGCCGTCGACGCGCAGGGCGTGCCAGCCGAACGACTCCCACTTGTCGACGAGCGGGTCGGCGGACAGCACCGAGGCGGTGGGTCCGTCGGCCTGCAGGGCGTTCAGGTCGACCAGGGCGATGAGGTTGCCGAGGCGGTGGTGTGCCGCGCCCATGGCCGCTTCCCACGTGGAGCCCTCGTTGAGCTCCCCGTCGGAGAGGAAGTCGTACACCAGCGCGTCGTTGCCCTGGTGCCGCAGGCCGAGGGCCATGCCCGCGGCGACGGGCAGTCCGTGTCCCAGCGAGCCGCCGGAGATCTCCATGCCCGGGGTGTAGGAGGCCATGCTGGACATGGGCAACCGGCTGTGGTCGGTCGCGTAGGTGTCGAGTTCGGACACCTCGAGCACGCCGGCTTCGGCCAGCGCGGCGTACTGGGCGATGGCGTAGTGGCCGATGGACAGCAGGAAGCGGTCCCGCTGCGGCCAGTGCGGGTCCTCCGGGCGGTACCGGAGCTGGTCGCAGTAGACCGCGGCGAGCAGGTCCGAGACCCCGAGCGCTTGCCCGACGTAGCCCTGCCCCTGGGCCTCGCCCATGTCGATGATGTGGTGCCGCATCCGGTGCGCGAACGCGGCCACGGCCTCCTGCCGCTGCGGCGGGGGTTCGACTGCCGTGAACGCCGCGGACGCGGGACCGGCCGTTCGTTCCGTCATGGACACTCGCTCCGTTCGTTTCTCCTCCGGTCCCGGTGCGCCCCGTGCGCCGGCGCACCGGGACGGACTCACACGACCACGCTCAGTCCCAGCACCACGGCCAGGCCGACGACCGACATGATCGACTGGGAGAGCGTGTAGATCTGGAACGCGCCGCGCGTGGACAGTCCGAGCAGGGCGCGGAACATCCAGAAGGTGTTGTCGCTGACGTGCCCGCCGAAGCTCGCACCGGCCGCTGCGGAGAGCAGCACGAGCACGGGCGCGGCGTCCACGCCGCCCAGCACGGGGGCGAGCAGGGTGGACGCGGTGATCGCGGCGACCGATCCGGACCCCTGGGCCAGGCGCAGCAGGGCGGCCACGAGCCACGCCAGCAGCAGCGGCGAGGCCGAGCTGGCCTGGAACAGGCCGGAGATGATGTCGCCGATGCCGGTGCGGCTGATCACCTCGCCGAGCGAGCCGGCGACACCGGTGAACAGCAGGATCGTGCCGCTGGTCGCGGCGCCCTTGCCCAGCGCCCGCTCCAGGGTCTCGCGCGAGAGCATCGTCGCGGTCACGGCGCAGGCGACGAGCAGGCCCAGCAGCAGCGCCACGACGGGGTCGGACAGGAACCCCACGAGCCCGTTGCGCACGCCGGCGGTTTCGGCGATCGTGCCGAGCACGATCAGCGCCAGCGGCACGAGGACCGGCAGCAGCGTCACCGGCAGCGGCAGGTGGCGGCGCGGCGTTTCGGCCTCGGCCACGGCCATGCCGTCCACGCCCCCGTTGAGCGGGGCTTCGTCCTTGTCCGGGTTCCAGGTGCGCCGCATGAGCACGCCGTGCAGGAAGACGCCGCCGAGGATGGCCACGATGCCGACCGGGATGCCGAACAGCAGCATCGTGCCCAGCGGCACGTTCAGCGCTCCGGCACCGGCCAGCGCCGCGGCCCCGGGCAGCACCATGAGCAGGCCGACTTCCAGGCCGATGGCCAGGGACCCGCCCACGACGGCGATGCTGATGCCGGTGCGGGCGGCGACGGAGCGGGCGATCGGCGCGAGCATCACCAGCGCGACGTCGAAGTAGATCGCCGGGAAGACGATGCCGGAGGTCAGCCCGAGGACGTAGGGCGACTTGCCCCGCCCGCACGCGCGGAGGAACAGCTCGACAATGCGCTGCAGCGTTCCGGTGACCGACAGCAGCGAGCCGAGCAGCACGCCGAATCCGATGATCAGACCGACCTCTGCCATGAGGTCGCCGAACCCTTCGGTGACGGCGGTGGTCGTCTGGTCGAAGCCGAGACCGGTGGCCAGACCGAGGTACAGCGATCCCAGCACGAGAATGACGACCGGGTTGATGCGTGCCACCACGATCAGCAGCACGATGCCGAGCACCGCGATCGCGGTGTGCATCAGGATGAGCGAATCAGACATGCCCGTGTCTTTCCGTCGACCTCGTCGTCGAGGCGGGTGCAGGTGTGCGGGAGGACGCGGAAGGGCCCGCGCCCGAGCGGCCCCGGTCAGTGGATGTGCGAGCCGCCGTTGACGTCGAAGGTGGAACCGGTGACGTAGCCGACGCCCTCGCCGGCCAGGTAGGTGATCATGCCGGCGGCGTCGGCGGTGCGGCCGTTGCGGCCGACGGGGATGCCGGCGACGAGCTCCTCCTTGCGCTCGCCGCTGAGCAGCCCGCCGGTGATGTCGGTGTCGATGAGCCCGGGGGCGACGGCGTTGACCACGACGCCGTGCTCGCCGACTTCGCGGGCCAGCGCGCGGGTGAGGCCGAGGACGGCCGCCTTGGCCGCGGAGTAGTGCGTGCCGCCGAAGACGCCGCCGCCGCGCTGGGCGCTGACCGAGGAGACGTTGACGACGCGGCCGTAGCCGCGGTCGATGAGCCCGGGCAGCACGCGGCGGGTCACCTGGTAGGTGCCGGTGACGTTGACCTCGAAGACGAGGTCCCACTCGGCGCGGTCGATGTCGAGGAACTTCGTCGGGCGGGTGATGCCGGCGTTGTTGACCAGGGCACCGATCGCGGGCAGTTCGGAGGACTCGACCGCGGTGACCGCCGCGTCGACCGAGTCGGCGTCGGTGACGTCGGCGGCGACGCCGAGCACCGGCACGGCGTGTTCCTCGCCGACGACGGCGGCGGTGCGCTTCGCGGCGGCTTCGTCGATGTCGAGCACGGCGACGGCGAAGCCGGCGGCGGCGAGCTGCCGGGCGGTCTCCCGGCCGATGCCGCGTTCCGAGCCGGCGCCGGTGATGACGGCGGTCCGCTGGGTGCTGTCGGTCATGCGTTCCCTCCCTGGGGTCGGTGGCGGCCTCCTCGCGCGGGGCTCGCCGGGGTTTGCGCAGCGCGGAGCGCTCAGGCCGGTAGCAGCGCGGCGATCCCGTCGCGCGCCCGCGCGGCGACCGCGGGACGGTCGGGTTCGTCCACGTCGTGGGTCTCGAGTTCGAGCACGTAGCGGCCGGTGCAGCCGCGGGCGGCGAGCGCGCCGACGACACCGGCGAAGTCGACGCGGCCGCGACCGATGCTGAGGTTGATCTCGCCGGGGGCGGCGTCGCGCAGGTGCACGTGGGCGACGCGGTCGGCGAGCTCACCGGCGAGGGCGACCTCGTCGATGCCGCCGGCGACGACGTGGCTGACGTCGTAGACGAGGCCGGCCACCTCGGCGGGCACGCGCTCCAGCAGCCCGCGCAGCCGCGCGGCGGTGTGGCAGAAGCGGTGGTGGTGCAGCCCCTCGACGAGCAGCCGGGTGCCGTGCTCGGCGGCGAGCTCGCCGAGCAGCCGCAGCCGCCCCGCGATGCGGTCGAGATCGGTGGCCTCGTCGGTGCAGGGCTCGCGCGAGGCGGCGCCGCAGGGCACGATCACCGCTGCACCGAGCCGCGCGGCGAGGCGCACCAGGTCGGAGCCGCTGCGGGTGAGCTCGTCCGCGGAGAGGCCGGGGTCGTTGAGGGGTCCCGGGTCGACGTTGATGGCCCAGACGTCGAGGTCGGCGGCGTCGACCGCCTCGGCCAACCGCTCGGCGTGCGGACCGGCCGGGGTCGGGACGTGGTCGCAGACACCGGGCAGACCGCCGAGTTCGATGCCGGTGAGGCCGAGAGCGGCGATCTCGGCCAGCGCTTCCGGCAACGGCCTGTTGCGGAAAGTGATTGTCGAACAGCCCAGTTCATGCATCCGTGGCCCCTTCGTGCCCGACGCTCCGTCGTTGGATAGCGGACAGTGAAGCGCACCTCCTTGTTGACTGTCAACAGACGACTGGCAGCTGGACGCTGCGCGATCGATTAGACTGGGTGGGCACTTCCGTCGGCCCGAAAGGCGAGCATCCGGTGTCCTTGGACGTCCCCGCCCTGAGCGGCGTCGATCGCAACACGCTGCGCGAGCAGAGCCTGCACAAGCTGCGGGAAGCGATCAGCAGTGGTCAGCTCGTCCCCGGAACGCGGCTCATCGAGACCGAGCTCAGCGAGGCCCTGGCCGTCTCCCGCGGCACGTTGCGCGAAGCCCTGCGCCACCTCGTCCAGGAAGGGCTCGTCGTCTCCGACGAACGGGGCCGGCTGCTGGTGCGGGCGCTGACGGTCTCCGAGGTCCGCGACATCTTCGCCGTGCGGCGCTCGCTCGAGACGCTCGCCGCGGAGACGCTGTGCGAGCTGCCCGACCGCACCGACGTCGTGCGGTCACTGCGGCAAGCGCTGGAGGAGCTGCGCAACACCGAGCAGGACCTCGCCGCCCTCGTCGAATCCGACCTGGGCTTCCACCACCGGCTGTGCGCGCTGACCGGCAACCAGACGCTGGTGCAGTCGTGGCAGCACATCTCCGGACTGACCCGGGCGACCATCAGCCGTTCCGGGCAGGAGCTCGCGCTGCGCAACACCGACTGGCAGCGGCACTCCCCGATCGTCGACGCCATCGAGGCCGGCGACGCGGAGCGCGCCCGCGAGGTGGTGCGCGTGCACATGCAGGAGACCACCGAGCGGATCGTCGCCCTGCTCGAGGCCTAGCAGGACTTCGCCGGGAGCAGCCGGGAGGCGGTCCGACGCGATCCCTGCCGATCATCAGCAGGCGACTGTTGACAACCACCAGCGGAGCGCTCCATATTGATCGGCCAACGCAGCCACCCCGGTGGCCGGCCCGGGCCGGAGTTCCGGAGGCGCTCCGGCAGCTCCCCTCCAGCGCACGCGCGCCGGCACGGCCGGCCGAGACGGACGGAGTTCCCATGGCCGCACCCGACGTCCCGCTCATCGATCCGCACTTCCACCTGTGGAACCTCGACGAGAACTACTACCCGTGGCTCTCCGACGAGGTCGGCCCCGCCGCGTGGGGCAGCTGCGAGGGACTGCTGAGCAACTACCTCATCGACGACTACCTCCGGGACGCCGAGGGGCAGGAGCTCGTCAAGAGCGTGCACCTGGACGTGGGCTGGGACCCGCGGGACCCCGTCGGGGAAACGCGCTGGCTGCAGCGGATCGCCGACCAGCGCGGCTTCCCGCACGGCATCGTCGGCTACGCCGACCTCACCAGCCCGGAGGTCGAAGCCGTCCTGGACGGCCACATGGAGCACGCGAACTTCCGCGGCGTCCGGCAGTCGATGAACTACCACCCGGAGCCCGCCAAGACGTACCTGAGCCGGCCGGAGGTCAGCCGCACCGCCGAGTGGCGACGCGGATTCCGCCAGCTGCGGAAGCGCGAGCTGTCGTTCGACCTGCAGCTGTACTACCCGCAGGCGGAGGAGTTCTTCGAGCTCGCCGCCGAGCACAGCGACGTCCCGATCATCGTCAACCACGCCGGGATGCAAGTGGACGGACCGGAGCACTTCGAGGCCTGGCGCGCGGGGATGGCGGTGCTCGCGCAAGCGCCGAACGTCGCCTGCAAGATCTCGGGCCTGGGGATGGGCGAGCACGACTGGACCACGGAGTCCATCCGCCCCTACGTGGAGTCCGCGTTGGAGCTCTTCGGCGTCGAACGGTGCATGTTCGCCTCGAACTTCCCGGTCGACAAGCTCTTCTCCGGTTACGCCGAGATCTTCGGCGCCTTCCGCGAGATCACCCGGGAGTACTCGCGGGACGAGCGCACGGCGCTCTTCCACGACAACGCCGCACGCTACTACCGCCTCTGACGAGCGCGGCCGGCCCTCCTGGGCACGGCCGCACCGGCGCGGGCCACGCGCGGGCTCCGCCGTCAGTTCCGATTGCGGCGGTGGTGCAGCCACAGCGCCGCCCCGCCCAGGACCAGCAACGACCGCGGGACGCGCGGCTGCTCCGACTCCCGGTTCTGCTGCTCGCCGAGGTTCAGCGCGAACTCCCGGTTGGACAGATCGCGCACGAGCGTGCGCAACTGCTCCGGCACGGCGTCGAGATCGAGCATCGCCTCCGTGGTGAGCCGCGCCAGGCGCGTCCCGGAGCACTGCTCGCGGACCAGTGCGGACATGATGCTCTTCATCTGGCGGTGGAACACGTCGGTGATGGACAGTTCGGGGGCGAGGCAGCGCACCGACCCCTCGATGTTCGCGAACGCCTTGCCGAGCACGGAGATCACCGGGTTCGTCTTGATGCCGCGCTTGGTGGACTGCTCGAGCACGCTGGTCAGCGTCACGCCGAAGTCCAGCTCCGACAGCGAGGCCGAGGCGATCTTCGGCGTCAGCCTGGACATGTCCGACACGAACGCCGGCACGTCCGCCCAGGACGTGGCGTGCCCCAGCTCGATCCACGACTTGGCCAGGGCCTGCCCGTCGTTCTCGGCGAGGTTGAGCAGCACCAGCATGATCATCAGGCTCGTGCGCCGGTCGAGCCGGCCGACCATGCCCCAGTCGATGAGCGAGGCGGGTGCGCCCGGCTGCACGAAGATGTTGCCCGGGTGCGGATCGGCGTGGAACATCCGGTTCACGAAGAAGCCGTGGTAGGTGAACGCGAGCAGGTCTTCACCGATGGCGGTGCGCTCCGCCACCGACATCGCCGAGCGGTCGACCGCGCGGATCGACTGCCCCGGCGCCAGCGTCTGCACGAGCACGCGCTTGCTCGCCCACACGACCTCCGGCACGGACAGGTGCCGGAAGTCGCGCACGGCGCGCCTGGCCTCGTCCATGTGCCCGGCCTCGACGGTGAAGTCGAGTTCCGGGCGCATCGCGTCGAACAGCACCTCGAGCATCGCCTCGATGTCCACCACGGAGTGGAACCGCGGGGCGCAGCGGCCGACGAGCCGCGCGGCGCGCCGCATCATCCGCATGTCCTCGAGCACCGTGCCGCTGATGCCCGGGCGCTGGATCTTGACCACCGCGGAGCGGCCGTCCCGCAGCGTCGCACCGTAGACCTGGGCCAGGGACGCGACACCGAGCGGTTCGAGGAGTTCGACGTGCTGGAAGCGCTCCTTCCAGTCGGGGCCCAGCTCGTCCTCGAGCACGGGCTCGAAGGTGCTGAACGGCGCGGCCGAGACGCGGTCGTGCAGCTTCTCCAGCTCGCCGATGACGGCCGGCGGGACGATGTCGGGGCGCGTGGACAGCATCTGCCCGAGCTTGATGTAGAACGGGCCGAGCCGCTCCAGCCCGAGCCGCACGTCCCGGGCGCGCAGCTGCTCCCGCCCCGCCTCCGACTCGTCCTCGGCGGTGCGGGCGCCGAACGCCCGGGTGAATTCGTTCTTGAAGAGTCCGGAGAGGACCTCGGTTACGAGCTTGAGCCGTCTCGCACCCAAGGCGTCCCCGTCCGGTCCGCAGTGCTCACGACTTCTTCCCGTTGCCGGCGGTGGCCTTGCCGACCGCCTCGCCGACCTTGCCCGCCTGTCCGGCTGCACCCGCGGCGTCACCGACGCCGGGGACGTTCTGCAGCGCCTGCACCAGCGAGTTCACCGTCTCGGTCAGTTCGGCGACCTGCTTGGGCAGCGTGGCCACCGCGGTGGCGCTGTCGGCCGCACCGCTGACGGCGCCGGCTGCGCTGCGCACGCCGCCCGCGGCCTCTCCCGCCGCGGGCAGCCCGGAGGACCCCGCCGCAGCACCGTCGGCGTCCTCGCGATCGAGCAGTTCGTCGAAGGCCTGCTTGGCGTCATCCGCGACGTTGCCGATGAAGTCCTTCAACGTGTCCTTCGTACCCATGTCACTGACCTGCCTTTCTCTCTTCGACCACCGCAGTGGACACTTCTCGCCGGGCGGATCACCGCGCTCGGTCCGTGCTCCTGTCCGCGAGCTCGCCCAGGACCGCGCGCGCCCACGCCGGCATCGCCGGGTCGTCCAGAGCCCGCAGCGCCCGTTCGCGCCGCGCGGCGATGAGCTGTTCGACCTCCGCTTCCGCACCGGTGTCCCGGATGACCGCGCGCAGCCGCTCGGCTCCCGCGGCGTCCAGCCGGCGGGCGCCGTGCAGCTGCCGGATCACCCCGCGCTGCTGCTCGTCGGCGCGTTGCCAGGTCAGCCGCATCAGCATGGTCCACTTGCCCGCGCGCAGGTCGTCGTCGGCGGACTTGCCTGTCGTGGCGGAGCGACCGAAGACCCCGAGCAGGTCGTCGCGCAGCTGGAAGGCCTCACCGAGCGGGTTGCCGTACTCCGCGCAGCACTCGAGCACCGGGTCGTCGGCCCCCGCCAGCAGCGCGCCCAGCTGCAGGGGGCGGGTGACGGTGTAGGCGGCGGTCTTGTGCCGCACGACCCGCCAGGCGCCGTCGAGGGCCTCGCCCGCGGCCGCCACGTCCAGGTCCAGGTACTGGCCGGCCATGATCTCGGTGCGCATGGTGTTGATGAGCGAGCGAGCGGCGTGCAGCCGCTCCGGCGGTACGCCCGAACCGTGCAGGAGCTCGTCCGACCACACCAGGCAGAGGTCGCCGAGCAGGATCGCCGCGCTCACGCCGAAGTGCTCGGCGGACGGCCCTTCCGGCGCACGCCGGGCGAGGACGCGGTGGACGGTGGGCTGCCCCCGCCGCGCGTCCGAGGAGTCCATCACGTCGTCGTGGATGAGGGCGAACGCGTGGAACAGCTCCAGCGCGGCACCGATGCGCATCGCGGCGGGGTCGTCGAGATCACCTCCGCCCGCCGCCCAACCGCACGCGCAGAACAGCGGGCGGAGGCGCTTGCCCCCGGCGAGGAAGTCCCGCACGACCTCGACCAGCGGAGGTACGCACGCGTCCGGCGCCTCGTGCTCCTGGACGTCCAGGAACCGCGCGAGCTCGTCGTCGACGTCGCGGCGCAGCCGCCGCAGCAACGCCTCCACCGAGGAACCGCTGGGCACCTCGGCCGCGGGGGCTGGGCGCAGCGTTCTCCCGGACATGTGCCCTCCGATTCGTGCGTGCTCCCGCCCGGCCCGCGAACCGGCGGCGGGCGGGAGCTGCGGTGAGCGCACCGCGCGCAGCGGCGCCGTCGTTGATCAACAGCGACCCTAGCAACGGAGCACCGCGTTTCAACACGCCCATTCGGGAGTCATTCTTCCGCGTTCCCCTTCGGTCACGTTGCACACCATCGTGTGTATTTGATTGACAGTTCAGCGGTCGACCAGTAAGGAATACGCGTTCTTGCCGCACAATTCGCCGCTTTGGTACAAAGCCTGTTGATCATCAACGGCCGCCGCCAGCCGTGACCTTCCCAGCACCGCAGAAACCGGACAACGAAGCAGCGCCGACCGAGGAGAATTCGTGACCGCGACCGGAACGCATTTCGCGATGCCGCCGTTCTACTGCCCGATCGATCCCGCCCTGCACCCCGATGTCGACACGATCGAGAAGCAGGCGATCTCCTGGATCGACGACATCGGAATGTACGAGGACGCCACGCGCCGGCGGCACGTCATCAAAAGCAACAGCGCCGAATTCTTCGCGCGCTTCGCCCCGTCCGGAATCGCCGAGAACGTGCTGCTGGCGGCCAAGTGGGTCTACTGGGGATTCGCCTTCGACGACGTGCGGTGCGACAACGGCCCGCTCAGTGCGCGTCCCGAGGAGTTCGTCGCCGTGGCCGGCCGGGTCCAGCGCGTCCTGGAAGCACCGCACAGCCTGGACGCCGCCGAGGACCCGTACCTGCGCGCGCTGCACGACATCGGCCTGGCGATGCGCCGGCAGGCCACGCCGACGCAGGTGCGCCGGTTCATCGACGCCCACCGCGCGTGGTTGCACGGCGTCGCCTGGCAGATCGGCAACCAGGCGCGCGGCGTCCGCCCGCCGTTGAACGACTACCTGGCCATGCGCCTGGGCAGCTCCGGCGGCTTCCCGACCATGGCCCTGCTCGAGATCGCCAACGGCGCCGAGGTACCCGACGGCGAGATGGACCACCCTGCGGTGCGCGCCGCGAGCGAGGCCGCCGTGCTCACCGCGGGGCTGGACAACGACCTGCACTCCTACCGCCGCGAACAGCGCGACCGGCACGCCGACCAGAACATCATCACCGTGCTGGTGGAGAACGAGGGGCACTCCGCGGAGGAGGCGCTGACCGAAGCGGTCGCGCTGCGCGACCGGATGATGCAGGTGTACCTGCGCCTGCGGGAGCAACTGCTGCCCGATGCCGGCCCCGAGCTGCGCACCTACCTGTCCTGCCTCGGCGCGGGCATCCGCGGCAACATCGACTGGGGGCTGCGCGTGCCGCGGTACACCGCCCACGACGGCCCCGGCGAGTCCGGGCACCCCGGATGGGCGCGCGTGCCGTCGGATCCCGACCCGACCGCTCCGGCGCTGCCGGCCATCTCCTGGTGGTGGCAGCACGTGCGGGGGTGAGCTACCGGCGCAGCACCGCTCCGAACCGAGCGCTCGGGTTGCAGCGGTCCGTCGGGCAAGCGGCGCAACCGCTTCCTCGACGCGTGCGCAGAGCGCCCCGGCGCGGGGCCTCCGGCGCCGCCTCGCGAGGACGGCCCCGGGCGGTGCTGCCCCCCGTCCGCTGTCCGGGGAAGGAGGTCGGGGGCGGCTGGGAGCAGGTGACTACCCGAGGTCGAGGATCCCGCAACGAGGCGCCGCCGGAGGTTCCTCCCAGCTGCCCCCAACCGCCCACCCCCAACAGCCACCCCGCGGACTCTCGAAGCGGAGGTCACCGCGCCGCCGGATGGACCTTCCGCCCCGGACCGAGCCGGTCGAGCGCGTACGCACCGCCGTTGAAGCCGAGCGCGAGGGCGGCCACCGCGAGCACGAGCACGTACTCGAATCCCCCGTCGGTGACGAACAGCCCCTGGCCGGTGTGCGCGGTCAACCACGCGCCGAGCATGGTGCACGCGAGCAGCACCCCGGCCAGCGGCAGCGCGGCGCCCGCGATCAGGGCCAGACCGCCGAGCGTTTCGACCAGCGCAGCCGTCCAGGCCGCGAGGCCGGGCACCGGCACCCCCATCTCGGCGAACGACGACGTCGTGCCGCTGATCCCCCACTGCGCGAACTTCTGCAGGCCGTGCGCGATGAACACGACGCCGAGGGCGATCCGCGCGAGGAGCAGCGCGAGATCGCGGATCCACTCGGGCGGCTGCGGCATGGGTGTTTCCCTTCCTGTCGTGCCCGGCGGGACCGGGCGGTTGCGTGCGGGATCAGCCGAACTGGAGGGATCGCTTGGCGAGCCCGCACCAGAACCCCTCGATGGGCGTGTGCAGCTGATCCAGGTCCCCCGCCGCCTCGGCGGCGCCGAGGGTGACGAACAGCGGGGCGAAGTGCTCGGTGCTCGGGTGGGCGAGCACCCCGGCGGGCGCCTTGTTCCGGAAGTCGAGCAGCTGATCGACGTCCCGCTCCCGGAGGACCCGCCCGCCCCACTCGTCGAACTCGACCGACCAGCTCGGCGTGGCGGGTTCGCCCATGGCGCGGAGGTTGTGCGTGAAGAACCCGCTGCCGATGAGCAGCACGCCCTCCTCGCGCAGCGGGGCGAGGAGGCGTCCGAGGTCGAGCAGGCGCTCCGGGTCCAGCGTCGGCATGGACAGCTGCAGCACCGGTACGTCGGCTTCCGGGTACATCTCCACCAGCGGCACGTAGGCGCCGTGGTCGAGCCCCCGGTCGGGCTGGTCGTGCACCGGCGTCGCCGGCCCGCGGAGCAGCGCGCGCACGCGCCGGGCGAGCTCGGGAGCTCCGGGCGCGGGGTAGCGCACGGTGTAATAGCGCTCCGGGAAGCCCCAGAAGTCGTGCACGAGCGGAACCGTGGTCGTGGCCCCGAGCGTGGCCGGCGCCTCCTCCCAGTGCGCGGAGATCACCAGGACGGCGTCCGGCCGCGGCAGCGCGCGGGCCCAGTCCGCGAGCTCTCCCGGCCACACCGGGTCGTCGGCCAGGGGCGGGGCGCCGTGGCTGAGGTACAGCGCGGGCGTGCGGTGTCCGGTGGTCATGGTCGCCTCGGAACAGCGGTCGTTTGAATTCGAACTACATGGTGGACCGTACCCGGTTGTTCATATTCGAACAACCCTTAGGGTGGGTGCATGGAACAACCTCGCTGGCTCGACTCCCGCGAGATGGCCGCCTGGAACGCGTTCCTCGAGGCCAGCCACCTGGTGCCGCGCCGCGTCGAGCAGCAGCTGCGGGACGCCGAAGGGCTGTCCCACCCGCAGTACGAGATCCTCGTCCGCCTCGCCGACGCCCCGGACGGGCAGATGCGCATGAGCACCCTCGCCGAGGAGGTCGTGACCTCGAAGAGCGGACTCACCTACCAGATCGGTCAGCTGGAGAAGGCCGGTCTGGTCCACCGCTGCGCCTCGCCCGGTGACGACCGCGGGGTGCACGCCGCGCTGACGCAGCAGGGGCGGCGGAAGCTGGAGGACGCCGCGCCCGGGCACGTCGCAGCCGTGCGCGCCTGCCTGATCGACCTGCTCAGCCCGGAGCAGCTCGACGCCCTCGCCGAAGGGCTCGGCGCCGCCGGCAGCCGGATCCGCTCCGGCGGAACCGGCGCCTGAGCCCGAGCGCGCTGCTCACCTCGCCCGCGCGGTCGAGCAGCGCGCTCGGGCGTGGCGTGCGGCACGCGACCGCACCGGACGGCCGACGCGCGGAGCGCGGGCGGCGTAACTTCTCCAGCCGATGCCGTGGGAACGAGTGAGTGCGTACAGCGGGATGCGCGCCGCCGCCGGAAGGCTGGCGCGCGCCGGCAGCGTGGCGCGCCGCGCCTTCGCCGACGCCGGGGCGCCCGCGCGGATGGTCGTCACCGGCTTCGCCGCCGCCATCGCGGTGGGGACCGTGCTGCTCATGCTGCCGATCGCCGGTGCCGGCGGGGAGGCGACCTCGTGGGTCACCGCCCTGTTCACCGCGACCTCGGCGGTGTGCGTCACCGGGCTCGTCGTCGTGGACACGGGCGGGCACTGGTCCCTGTTCGGCGAAACGGTGGTGCTCGGGCTCATCCAGATCGGCGGCCTGGGGATCATGACCCTGGCTTCCCTGCTGGGGCTGCTCGTGTCGCACCGGCTGCGCCTGCGCCTGCAGCGCGGCGCGCAGACCGAGATCAAGAGCCCGAGCCTCGGCGACGTGCGCCGACTCCTCGTCGGCGTGATCACGCTGAGCCTGCTGGTCGAGGCGATCGTGGCGGGGGTGCTGACGCTGCGGCTCGTGCTCGCCTACGGGCACGACTGGCTGCACGCCGGGTACCTGGGCGTGTTCCACGCCATCTCGGCGTTCAACAACGCCGGTTTCGCGCTGCACCCGGACAGCCTCACCCGCTACGCCGCCGACGGGTGGGTCTGCCTGCCGGTCGCCGCGGCGTTCGTCCTGGGCGGTCTGGGGTTTCCGGTGCTCATCGAGATCTCCCGCCACCTCCGCCAGCACGGCGCGCGCTGGTCGCTGCACGCGCGGGTCACCCTGGTGACCTACGCCGTCCTGGCCGCGATCGGGGTCCTGGCCGTGGCCGGTCTCGAGTGGTCCAACCCCGCCACCCTCGGAGCGCTGGACGTCCCGGGCAGGCTGCTCGCCGCGCTGTTCCACGGGCTCACGCCCCGCACCGCCGGGTTCAACACGATCGACGTCGGCGAGATGCATCCGACCACGCTGCTGCTCACCGACGTGTTCATGTTCGTCGGCGGCGGCAGCGCGGGCACGGCCGGCGGCATCAAGGTCACCACGTTCGCCGTGCTGGCCTTCGTCATCGTCACCGAGATCCGCGGTGAGCCGAACGTGCACGTCGCGGGCCGCAAGCTCCCGGTCGAACTGGCGCGGCAGGCGCTGACCGTGGCCCTGCTCGGGGTGGGGATGGTGTTCACCGCCACGCTCGTGCTGCTCAAGATCACCCCCTTCAGCCTGAACTCGGTGCTGTTCGAATCGGTCTCCGCGTTCGGCACCGTCGGCCTGTCCACGGGCATCACCGGTGCCCTGCCGCCCGCTGCGCAGTTGCTGCTCGTCGTGCTCATGTTCACCGGCCGGCTCGGTCCCATCACCCTCGCTTCCGCACTGGCGCTGCAGGAGCGGGGACGGCGGTTCGACCGCCCGGAAGAACGCCCCATCGTCGGCTGATCCGCACCGCGGCGAGCCCGGGGCGACCACCCCGCGACCGCTCGGGAATCCGCACGAGCAGCCCGTCGCGCGGGCCCAGCTGTACCACCCCGACCGACGTGGCGGGTAGCGTGGGCGGCGGGAGCCGCGCCCACCGCGGCGACCCGGCGGGAGCACCTCGTGCTGAGGCCTTCCGCGGGGAGGTTTCAGCCCCCGCCGCGCCCGGAAACGCTCAGGGGAGCACGACTCGCCTACGGAAGGAGGACGGCGTGGTAGCTCTGACCACACCGCAACCGCTCCCTCCCCAGGCAGGCACGTGCGCCGCCCGGCCCGCGGTGCGCACCTTCACCGCCGGACGGGACGTCCCCGGCGGCGCCGTCGTCGACCTCCGCACCGCCGCCGACGAGGCGTGCGCACTGCTGCCGCCCTCGCACCCCCGCCCGTGACACCGCGCCGGTCGTGCACGACCGGCGAAACCAGCAGGCCTGCGCCCGCGGGACCGCGGGCGGGCCGCACCGCGCCGCATCCGCGCGGCCGACGACCTCCGCACCGCGCGGAGCGCGCCCTCGACGCGAAACCGGGGGATCAGCATGACCGATGCCGCGACCACGACTGCGCGGGAGAACACCACGTACGACGCGCTGCTGCCCTTCTTCGACGAACTGCGCACATTGGACAGCGACAGCGCGCGCAGCAAGCTGCGCGACGAGCTGATCACCGAGCACCTGCCGCTTGCCGAACACCTCGCTCGGCGGTTCCGCGACCGCGGGGAGTCCCACGACGACCTGGTGCAGGTCGCCAACCTGGCCCTGGTCAAGGCCGTCGACCGGTACGAACCGGACCGGAGCAGCGATTTCGTGAGCTTCGCGGTGCCGACCATCATGGGCGAGCTGCGCCGCCACTTCCGCGACACCGGCTGGTCCGTGCGGATGCCCCGGCGGCTGCAGGAGCGGTACCAGCAGGTGTCGAAGGCGATCTCCGCGCTGTCCCAGCAGCTCGGCCGCGCTCCGGCACCGAGCGAGATCGCCGAGCACCTCGGTGTCGAGCTCGACGACGTGCACGAGGGCATGCAGGCCGGGCACGCCTACCGCAGCAGCTCGCTCGAGGCGGTGCTGCAAGGATCGGACTCGCTGACCGTGTCGCACACGCTGGGCATCGAGCACCGCGAGATGTCCGATGTGGAAGACCGGGCCGAGCTGCGGCCGCTGCTGCGCAGCCTGCCCGAGCGGGAGCGGCGTCTCATCGCCCTGCGCTTCCTGCACGGGATGACGCAGTCGAACATCGCGCAGGAGCTCGGCATCTCGCAGATGCACGTCTCCCGCCTGCTCACCCAGGCGCTGCAACGAGCCCGGGAGCAGGCCGAGGAGGCGGACAACGTCCCGCCGCAGTGGCAGCAGGCGGCCGCACAGGCAGCACCCGCCTGCGGGACGACGTGACGGCCCGCCGCGCGCACCGCGGTCGCCGGGCGGGGCGGAAGCTCTGAGAACGCGCGGGCACCGCCGCGGTCGCTGCGGCGGCGCCCGCGCGCCGCCCCGCGACACGCGGTGCCGGTCGCGTGGCAGGACCACCCGCGCACGCCGGGGTCCGGCACGCGCGGTGGGCGTGCGGTTCAGGACGGTTCAGGAGATCTCCTGCTCGGGCCGCTGCGGAACGGACGCGACCACGTCCTCGGTGCTGGTGTACTCGCGGTCGTCCAAGCCCTGCAGCGCCCGCATCGTCTTCGGGTCGGCCTCGCGGGTTTCGGCGTACTCGAGCAAGGACTCCTTGTTCACCGGGAACTCCAGTCCTTGCAGGATTTTGCGGACCCGGCGTTGATCGGCGTCGGTCACGACGTCCTCCTCGGATCGTCCCTCGTGGTCACTGCTCCGCTCGCGTCCCCGCCCGCTGCGCACCGGGCGGGGCTCGGGTCAGCGGGCCAGCGCGTTCACCTCCTTCGGCAGCTGGCTCAACGTCGCGTCCACTTCGTCCGGTGCCCACTGCTCGAGCACGGTGAACACCGCCGCGGTGTCCTCGCGCACCCGCTTCGCGGTGGTCGCACTCGTGCGGATCGCCACCTCCTCGAGGAACTCGTCGGCCTCCGTGCGCGGTGCCGAGCGCCGCGCGTCGAGCGCATCGCCGAAGTCGGCCGGCAGGCGCGCCGCCAGGTCCCCGGCCTGGCCCGCGCTGCTGTGCTCGGCGAGCACTCCCAACACCGCCTCGGTCAGGTCCCGCGCCTGCTCGAGCGTCTCCGCGCCGCTGCGCTTGCGCACCTCCGCGAGCAGGGCCTCGGCCGATCCGGAGAGCCCGATGCTGCCGGGAACTGCGTCGCGGAACTCCGCGGGCAAGGCTTCGACCAGTTCCCGCAGCTGCCCGGCGGTCACGGCCTCGGCCAGCCCGGCGAACGCCGCCTGCACGCGGTCACTCGCGCCTTCCGGTTCCGCGAGCCCGGAGATTTCCCCGACGCGCACGACGAACTCGTCCCACGACCGCTCCGGGGCCAGCCCCGCCGGTTCCACACCGGCGATCTCCCCCGGCAGTTGGGAACGCAGGTCCTCCGTCGCCGCTTGCGCGGTCTCCCCGAGCGCCTGCACGGTCGCGGCCAGCGTGGCCTCGGCCTGCTGCCAGTCGAGCGAGGCGTCCTGGCTCAGCCGGTGCACCATGTCCTCGTAGCGCACGGAACCTCCTCGACCCCGTCGCATCACTTCGATTCCGGTCGACGGCGACGTACCCCGCGCGGCCGCCGGCGAAACGCCCGGGAACCCGCGCCGGCGCGAGCGGGGCTCGGGCGCTGCGGGCGCACCCGCCTCACTCGTTGACCGGGGCGAGCCAGATGGCCGTGATCGCGTCGATCAGTCCGGTACCGGCGTCGCGCCAACTGCTGCGCGGGGTTTCCGCCCCCTCGGCGAGGGCGCGTTCCCGTTCCGCGCACATGTGCACCATGAGCTGGCGAGCCATGTCGGCGCGCTCGGCGCGCACCTCGGCGGGCAACTCGGGCAGGCAGGTGTGCAGCCCGTCGAGGATGCGGTGCAGCGCGGACGAGTTGAGCGATTCCTCGACCATGATCGGGCGCATGGCCGGATCGGTCATCACCTGCGCGCCGAACCGCGAGAACCAGGTCGGGCTGCCCAGCGAGGCCAGGTGCTCCGTGCTCGGCCGCACCAGGCACGCCACCCACTCCCGCGCCCCGGCGCGTTCGTCCAGCTCGTCGAGCATCCGCACGCGCAGCTGTTCGATGTGCTCGGTGTGCTGGCGCACGATCGCCCGCACCAGGTCGACCTTCGTGCCGAAGTGGTACCCGACGGCGGCGTTGTTGCCCTGCCCGGCGGACTCGCTGATCTGCCGGTTGGACACCGCGAACACGCCGTGCTCGGCGAAGAGGCGTTCGGCGGTGCTCAGGATGCGTTCGCGCGTGGTGCTGATCCGCTCCAGCCGCGTGCTGCCCGCCATGCTCACCTCCTCGCGGTGCGGTCGCCGACGGGCCCAGTTTAAGCCGCGCGACTGAGCGCGACGAGCGGGCCGCGCGCAGCCCGCGCCCGGAACGGGCCCACCCTGCTCAACGGCCCACCGCCTGGCCGACGGGGTCCCTGGCCGACGGGGTCACTGCCAGGCGAGCAGCTCGAACGCCGCCGCGTAGTCGGTGCCGTAGCGGCGTCCGGCCTCGCGGGCGTTGCCGCGGACGTGCTCGACGGACCACTCCTCCCCGCCGAGCGCGGCGAGGTAGGCGCGGTGCTCGCGCAGCGCCCGCAGGCCCGTCTCCATCCAGTCGGTGACGTCCGCGGCGTGGTCGATCCCGGGCGAGTCGGCAACGGCGACCCAGCGCAGCGTCGGCACCGGGGTCTCGCGCAGCGCCTGCAGCACCGCCTCGCCGGAGTTGCGGTGATCGGCGGAGTTGCTGCCGCCGTAGGCCCAGCGGGCGCGGTGGTTGAGCACCACCACCAGCTCAGGGGCGCGGCTGCCCACCTCCCAGGCGATGTCCTGCCGGAGCGAGGCGGTGTTCTCCAACGCCGAGTCCGGGTGACGCAGGAACGCGAGGTCGTGCACGCCCACGTGCGCTGCGGCCGCGCGTTCCTCCCGCTCCCGCAGCGGTCCCGCTTCGGCGGCCGGCGTGCCTTCGATGCCCTGCTCGCCGTCGGAGGCGGTCACGTAGCTGACGGTCTTGCCCTGGGCGGTCCAGCGCGCCACCGCGGTGGCCGGGCCGTACTCCATGTCGTCGGGGTGCGCCACCACGCACACCGCCGTCGACCAGTCCTCCGGCATCGGGTGCAGGGACGGGGCCGCTGGGTTCATGGCCACCTCGTGACGTCGTGGACGCTGCGAACGTCCATTGTGCACGCCCCTGCCGCGGAGGTCCCGTGCCTGCCCGGCGCGTCTCACCCGAAGTTGCGGTCCTCACCGCGGTAGGTGGGCACGCTGGCGACGCGTTCGCCACCGCGGACGAGGTGGTAGGTGTCGAAGCGTTCAGCGGGCTCGCCGGCCTTGGCGTGCCGCAGCCACACGCGGTCGCCGAGGCGCAGCGCACCTGCCGCGCGGCCGCGCACCGGGGTTTGCACTTCCCCGGCCCCTTCGGCGCGGATCAGCCGCAGCCCGCGCGGCAGGTGCGGCCGCGGCACCCGGTCGGGTCCCGGAGGCCCGGAGGCGACGTAGCCACCGCTGTAGAGCGTGGCGATGCCGCGGGCGGGGCGGTGCACCACCGGCAGCCCGAACAGCAGGGCCGGCCGGGGGCGGAAGGCGCGGTAGGAGTCGAACAGTCCGGGTCCGACCAGTCCGGACCCGGCGGCGAGTTCGGTCACGCCCGCTTCCGCACCGGTGAGCTCGAGGCTGCCGGTGCCGCCGCCGTTGACGAACTCCAGCTGCGCCAGCTCGCGCACCGCGGCGACCGCGTCCGTGCGGCGGCGTGCCAGGTCGGCGGCTGAACGGCGGCGCACCCACCGCACGGCCGCGCCGCGCGCGCCGCCGGGATCATCCGGCACACCGGCGACCTGCCCCTCGTAGGCGAGCACCCCGGTGAGCTGGAAACCGGGGCGTGCGAGCACCGCGCGGGCGAGCGCGGCCAGCTGCCGCGGGGTGCGCACCGGGGAGCGCCGCGCGCCCACGTGCAGCGCGGGCACTCCCAGCGGCCGCCACGAGGCGTCGAGCTCCAGGCAGACCCGGACGGGTGCGTGCGCGGCACCACCCAGCGCGGCGTCGACGACGTCGAGGTGTTCGACCGAATCCGCGGTGATCGTGATCGCCCGGCGGGCGTCCGGGTCGGTGGCGAGTTCGCGCAGCGCCGCGCGCTCCACGCTCGGGTAGGCCACGAGGATGTCCGCGGAGGTCCCGGCGCGGTGCAGCCACAGCGCCTCGGCCAGCGAGTAGCACATCGCCCCCGCGAACCCGGGAACCTGCAGCGCGCGGTGCACGAGCTCGCGGCAGCGCAGGGACTTCGTCGCCACGCGGATCGGCGTGCCGGCGGCGCGGCGGACCAGTTCGGCGGCGTTGGCCTCGAACGCCTCCAGGTCGACGACGGCCAGCGGTGCCTCCGCGTCCGCCGTGGCCGCGTCGAAGCGCGTGGCGTGCTGCGGTGCCGATGCGTGCGCGCCCCGGTGGGCGCGGCGTGCCGGGCGAGCGGTGAACATGTGCGGACTGTATCCGGTCGATCTTGCTAAGTGAAAGAAATTCACTTAAGTTGCTGCCCCGCGGAAGGAGATTCCATGCAGGACACCTGGACGAACTGGGCCGCCACGGCCAGCGCGAGGCCGGCAGCCGTGCACCGGCCGCGGAACCTCGCCGAGGCCGCCGACGTGCTCGCCACCGCCGAACGCCGCGGCCTGCCGGTGCGCGCGCTCGGCAGCGGTCACTCGTTCAGCCCCGTCGCCGCCCCCACAGGCCTCGCCCTGGACCTGTCGGCGTTCAGCGGGATCGAACACGCCGACCCGGGCACCGGACTGGTCACCGTCAGCGCGGGCACACCGCTGCACCGGCTCAACGCCGAGCTCGACCGCATCGGGCTGGCCATGCCCAACCTCGGCGACATCGACCGCCAAACGATCGCCGGAGCGCTCGCCACCGGCACGCACGGCACCGGAGCGCGGTTCGGCGGGTTGGCCACCCAGGTCCGCGCCCTGCAGCTGCTGCTCGCGGACGGGACCGCGCACCGCTGCGCGCCGGAGGAGAACGCCGAGCTCTTCGCCGCGGCCCGGGTGGGCCTCGGCGCGCTCGGCGTCATCACCAGCGTCACGCTGCAGTGCGAACCCGCGTTCGTGCTCGAGGCCGAGGAACACCCCGAACCGCTGGACTCCGTGCTCGAGCGGTTCGACGAACTCGCCGCCGGCAACGACCACGTCGAGTTCTACTGGTTCCCCTACGGCAAGAACGCCCTCGTCAAGCGCAACAACCGGTTGCCGCCGGAGGCGAGCCCACGCCCGCTGCCACCGCTGCGGCACTTCCTCGAGTACCAGGTCGTGGAAAACGCCGCGTTCGGCCTGCTGTGCCGGCTCGGACGAGCCGTCCCCGCCTCCGTTGCCCAGCTGAACCGGCTGTCCTCGGCGGTGCTGTCCCGCCGCTCCTACAGCGACCGCTCCCACCGGGTGTTCACCAGCACCCGCTCGGTGCGCTTCGTCGAATCCGAGTACGCCGTCCCCGCCGAGGCCCTCGGCGAGGTGCTGCGCGAACTGCGCGCGGCGCTGCCCCGGTTGGAGCATCCGGTCATGTTCCCGGTGGAGATCCGCCTGGCAGCGGCCGACGACATCTGGCTCTCCACCGCGCACGGGCGCGACACCGCCTACATCGCGGTGCACCAGTTCCACGGCATGCCCTACCGGCACTGGTTCGAGGTCTTCGAGTCGATCGCCGGCGCGGTCGGCGGGCGACCGCACTGGGGCAAGATGCACAGCCTGGACGCCGAGGGGTTGCGCGAGCTCTACCCGCGCTTCGACGACTTCCGCCGCGTGCGCGACGCGGTCGACCCGCAGCGCCGGTTCACCAACCCGCACCTCACGCGGGTGCTCGGCGCGTGAGGCGCCCACCCGCTGCCGTGCCGACGCGCAGCCCGGCGACGGCCACCGCGGGGCCCGCTGCTCGGCTCGTCCGGCCGGACACGCGAAACGCCCCGCCGTGCACCTCGCACCGGGTTCCGGCACGACGCGCACGACGGGGCGTGCACAGCTGACGCAGGGGCATCTCGAGAACTCCACAGCGGACGCCGCGATGGTGGAGCAAGCCGCTCGGCCGATTAGTACCGGTCAGCTGAACCCGTTGCCGAGCTTTCACCGCCGGCCTATCAACCCAGTCTTCTTCTGGGGGCCTTAACCCACGTGGGGAGGGACACCTCATCTTGAGGCTGGCTTCCCGCTTAGATGCTTTCAGCGGTTATCCGTGCCGAACGTGGCTAACCAGCCGTGCTGCTGGCGCAACAACTGGCACACCAGAGGTTCGTCCGTCCCGGTCCTCTCGTACTAGGGACAGCTCCTCGCAAGTGTCCTCCGCGCGCGGCGGATAGGGACCGAACTGTCTCACGACGTTCTAAACCCAGCTCGCGTGCCGCTTTAATGGGCGAACAGCCCAACCCTTGGGACCAACTGCAGCCCCAGGATGCGACGAGCCGACATCGAGGTGCCAAACCATGCCGTCGATGCGGACTCTCGGGCATGATTAGCCTGTTATCCCCGGGGTACCTTTTATCCGTTGAGCGACACCCCATCCACCTGGTAGTGCCGGATCACTAGGACCTGCTTTCGCACCTGCTCGACCCGTCAGTCTCACAGTCAAGCCCCCTTCTGCCCTTGTACTCAGCGCTTGATTCCCAACCAAGCTGAGGGGACCTTTGTACGCCTCCGTTACTATTTGGGAGGCAACCGCCCCAGTTAAACTACCCACCAGGCACTGTCCCCAATCCGGATCACGGACCAAGGTTAGATGCCCGGAACGGCCAGAGTGGTATTTCACCAATGACTCCGCGGACACTGGCGTGCCCGCTTCGCAGTCTCCCACCTATCCTACACAAGCCGCACCAAACACCAATGCCAAGCTGTAGTAAAGGTCCCGGGGTCTTTCCGTCCTGCCGCGCGAAACGAGCATCTTAACTCGTCTTGCAATTTCGTCGAGTCCGCGGTTGAGACAGCGCCCGATTCGTTACGCCATTCGTGCGGGTCGGAACTTACCCGACAAGGAATTTCGCTACCTTAGGATGGTTATAGTTACCACCGCCGTTTACCGGCGCTTAGGTTCAGAGCTTCGCCCGCGCAGGGCTAACTCCTCCCCTTAACGTTCCGGCACCGGGCAGGCGTCAGTCCATATACTTCGCAAACACGCTTCGCATGGACCTGTGTTTTTAGTAAACAGTCGATCGGGCCTCTTCACTGCGGCCGACCGGCGCTTCCGCCGCCTGGGGCGTACACGCCAACCGGCTCCCCATCTCCCGAAGTTACGGGGATATTTTGCCGAATTCCTTAACCACGGTTCGCTCGCTCGCCTCGGTATGCTCTACCTGGCCACCAGTGTTGGTTTCGGGTACGGACCGCCGACGCGTCCGCTAGAGGTTTTTCGAGGCAGCATGGGCTCACCCACTTCGCCACGAAGGCTCGGCATCAGGTCTCAGGCACGTGGTGCACGGATTTTCCTGTGCACCGCCCTACACCATTACCCCGGCACAACCACCGGCCGGGTTGGGCTACCCTTCTGCGTCCCCCCATCGCGGGCCCGAACATCAGGCGCCCCGCCACGGTCCGTTTCCGACGCGCGGCACGAGGCCGCACGTGCGGAAGGACGATGGCAGCAGCGCCGGCGATGCCGGGCGGGTCAGCGCCGGCGGGTACGGGAATATCAACCCGTTACCCTTCGACTACGCCTGTCGGCCTCGCCTTAGGATCCGACTCACCCAGGGCGGATCAACCTTCCCCTGGAACCCTTGGCCATTCGGCGGAGGAGATTCCCACTCCTCAATCACTACTCATGCCTGCATTCTCACTTCCAGGCGCTCCACGCCCGGTTTCCCGAACGCTTCACAGCACCCAGAAAGCTCCCCTACCCGGCGAGTCGTGGACTCGCCGCCACGGCTTCGGCGGTGTGCTTGCAAGCCCCGCTGAATTTTCGGCGCGGAGTCGCTTAACCAGTGAGCTATTACGCACTCTTTCAAGGATGGCTGCTTCTAAGCCAACCTCCTGGCTGTCACAGCGACTCCACATCCTTTCCCACTCAGCACACACTTCGGGGCCTTAGCCGGTGGTCTGGGCTGTTTCCCTTTCGACCATGGAGCTTTTCCCCCACGGACTCACTGCCGCGCTGCACCCGGACGTATTCACCGTTTAGCTGATCTCGGTAACCGAAAAGGCCCCTCGACCAACCAGCGCACTACCCCGCCCGGGAACCACGCGACGCTGCACCTAAATGCATTTCGGGGAGAACCAGCTATCACCGAGTTTGATTGGCCTTTCACCCCTGCCCGCAGCTCATCCCCCAGGTTTGCAACCCTGGTGGGTTCGGGCCTCCACCCGGTATTACCCGGGCTTCACCCTGGCCACGGGAAGATCACTCGGTTTCGGGTCCAGGGCACGCGACTCCGACGCCCTCTTCGGACTCGCTTTCGCTCCGGCTCCCCCTCTCACGGGTTAACCTCGCCACGCACCACTGACTCGCAGGCTCATTCTTCAAAAGGCACGCCATCACCCCGCGAACGGAGCTCTGACGGTTTGTAGGCGCACGGTTTCAGGGACTGTTTCACTCCCCTCGCGGGGTACTTTTCACCTTTCCCTCACGGTACTGATCCACTATCGGTCACCAGGGAGTATTTAGGCTTACCAGGTGGTCCTGGCAGATTCGCACGGAATTTCTCGGGTACCGTGCTACTCGGGTGCGGTTCGGACTTCCACGACGGTTTTCGCCTACGGGGGTGTCACCCGCTTCGCCGACGCGTTCCAGCGCCTTCGGCTAACCGTGCTTCCGTCCCGCCGGGTCGGCAGCCCCGGCACGAACCGTCCCGCTACCCCGGATGCGCAACGCCTGCCGGCTTCCCACGCACCCGGTTTGGCCTGTTCCCTTTTCGCTCGCCGCTACTCGGGGAATCGCTGTTGCTTTCTCTTCCGCCGGGTACTGAGATGTTTCAGTTCCCCGCGTTACCGCCCGCTGCCCTATACATTCAGGCAGCGGCGACCGGACATCACTCCGGCCGGGTTTCCCCGTTCGGAAATCCTGGGGTCACAGCTCGGTCGGCAGCTCGCCCAGGCTTATCGCAGCCACCCGCGTCCTTCTTCGTCTCCTGGTGCCAAGGCATCCACCGTGCGCCCTTATCAACTTGCTCACGACAAGACCATCGCGACGCCCACTGTGCAGTTCTCAAGGTGCTCCGAGGTGCTCTGCTCGCACCTCCAGAGCCCGACAGTGCCACCGATCCGCGCGTTTCGCGCGGTGCTGCGGGCCGGACGTCGTCCCACGTTCGGGTACATGTTGCTCAGCTTCGACCCGTGAGCGGGTCGGTGCTCCTTAGAAAGGAGGTGATCCAGCCGCACCTTCCGGTACGGCTACCTTGTTACGACTTCGTCCCAATCGCCAGTCCCACCTTCGACCACTCCCCCCGGGCGCACCGGTTGGGCCATGGGCTTCGGGTGTTACCGACTTTCATGACGTGACGGGCAGTGTGTACAAGGCCCGGGAACGTATTCACCGCAGCATTGCTGATCTGCGATTACTAGCGACTCCGCCTTCACGGGGTCGGGTTGCAGACCCCGATCCGAACTACGACCGGCTTTGGGAGATTCGCCCACCCTCGCGGGATCGCCACCCTTTGTACCGGCCATTGTAGCATGTGTGAAGCCCTGGGCATCAGGGGCATGATGACTTGACGTCGTCCCCACCTTCCTCCGAGTTGCCTCGGCAGTCTCCCGTGAGTCCCCAACCGGATTGCTGGTAACACGGGACAAGGGTTGCGCTCGTTGCGGGACTTAACCCAACATCTCACGACACGAGCTGACGACAGCCATGCACCACCTGTCCACCAGCCACGGAGGGAAACCCCATCTCTGGGGCGATCTGGTGGATGTCAAACCCAGGTAAGGTTCTTCGCGTTGCATCGAATTAATCCACATGCTCCGCCGCTTGTTCGGGCCCCCGTCAATTCCTTTGAGTTTTAGCCTTGCGGCCGTACTCCCCAGGCGGGGCGCTTAACGCGTTAGCTGTGGCACGGAAACCAATCTGGTCCCCACACCTAGCGCCCAGTGTTTACGGCGTGGACTACCAGGGTATCTAATCCTGTTCGCTCCCCACGCTTTCGCTCCTCAGCGTCAGGAACGGCCCAGCAAGCTGCCTTCGCCGTCGGTGTTCCTCCCGATATCTGCGCATTTCACCGCTACACCGGGAATTCCGCTTGCCTCTACCGCCCTCAAGTCTGCCCGTATCGGCCGCCAGCCCGCGGTTGAGCCGCGGGATTTCACGGCCGACGTGACAGACCGCCTACGAGCCCTTTACGCCCAGTAACTCCGGACAACGCTCGCACCCTACGTATTACCGCGGCTGCTGGCACGTAGTTAGCCGGTGCTTCTTCTGCCCCTACCATCAATTTTGTCGGGGCCGAAAGAGGTTTACAACCCGAAGGCCTTCCTCCCCCACGCGGCGTCGCTGCGTCAGGCTTTCGCCCATTGCGCAAGATTCCTCACTGCTGCCTCCCGTAGGAGTCTGGGCCGTGTCTCAGTCCCAGTGTGGCCGATCACCCTCTCAGGCCGGCTACCCGTCGCCGCCTTGGTGGGCCGTTACCCCACCAACCAGCTGATGGGCCGCGAGCTCATTCCGGATCGGAACCGGACCTCGCGGTCCGGAACCTTTCCGTTCCGCCGGATGCCCGGCGGGACGTGTATCCGGTATTAGCCCCGGTTTCCCAGGGTTATCCCGGAGTCCGGGGTAGATTGCTCACGTGTTACTCACCCGTACGCCGCTCGGTTGTCTCCCGGAGGAGACACCTCGCTCGACTTGCATGTGTCAAGCGCGCCGCTAGCGTTCGTCCTGAGCCAGGATCAAACTCTCCAACAATGAATGTTGCGGGGACGCGTCCGGCACTGCCCACTGCCGCGGGCAGTGGGCCCGCATTCGGCACACTGTCGAGTTCTCAAGGTGCGAGTTCTCGATATGAACATGCCGTCTCGGCGACTCACCAGCACCGTAACGAGGCGCCGGCGATCTTTGCAAATGATCCCCAGCCGCCCCGGCTGGGGACGGTGCCAGCCCCGGGTGAACTTCCCGTGGCTGGCTCGCCCTACTCAGTTTAACAACGCGTGCACCGTTGTCCAGTGGGAGCTCGGAGCGAAGCTCGGCGTGCCGATCAGGGGCCCGCCGGCGGCCGCAGCACCCTCCGCCCCGCGGCAACCGGACCCTCGCCGGAGCGGCCCCGCGCCGTTCTCGAGGTGTTCGCGCAACGATCACCTGCCCGGTGGTGCCCCGAGCCGACCAAAAATGAAAGATTCTCGCTTCGGTTGCACGACCGCACGCACGAGCGAGGATCCGAGATGGCAGCGTTGAACAGGCGCCGTTTCCTGCTGACTGCAAGCGTCACCGCGACCGCGCTGGGCAGCGGGGTGCTCGGTGGCGCGCCGGCCGCGAGCACCTCCCCGCGGCCGGTCCCCCCTGCCGCACCGGAGGGGACCACCCTGCGCACCGCCGCGGCCGCGGAGACCGGTGAGGGTTACCGCAGACTGACCGCGGGGCCGGGGTGGCCGGTGGTGGTGCGCACCGACCTCGTCGAGGCCGACGCCGCGCGGGAGGAGCGCCGCGAGCCCGTCGCCGCGTTCACCCAGTTCACCGACCTGCACATCACCGACGCCCAGAGCCCGGTCCGGTTCGAGTACCTGCACCCGCTCATGTCCGGCGCGTTCCGGCCGCAGGAAACGCTCGGCGCGCTGGCCGCCACCCGCCTCGTGCGGCAGGTCAACCGGCTGCGCGGCGCCCCGGTCACCGGCCGCCCGCTGGACTTCGCGATCACCACGGGCGACAGCACGGACAACCACGAACGCGCCGAGCTCGACTGGTACTTCACCGTCCTCAACGGCGGTCGGACGGCCCAGAACACCGGTGCGGACACCTACGAAGGCGTGCAGGACTCCGGGGACCCGCTGTACTGGCACCCCGGCGGCGGCGTGGCCGACCGCTTCCGGGAGCGCGGCTTCCCCGTCCTCCCCGGCCTGCTCGACGACGCGCTGCGCCCCTTCGACAGCCCCGGGCTGCAGCTGCCCTGGTACGCCGCGTTCGGCAACCACGACAACACCGTCGTCGGCACCCTGCCCGACCCGCTCATCCCCGGCCTGGAGGAGCACTACACCGGCTCGCACAAGATCATCGGACGGGACCGGCGCGACGCGCAGCGCGTCGCGGAACTGCTGCAGGACCCGCGCCGCCGCGAAGAGGCAGGTCGCGCACTGGACCGCAACGGCGGTGCCGTGCGCGAAGTGACCCCGGACCAGCACCGCGCACCGTTCAGCACCCAGGAGTTCCTCGAGGCCCACCTCGATCCGGCCAACGCCGGCCCCGGCCCGGTGGGGCACGGCTTCGGGCCGGAGAGCGCTGCGGCCGACACCGCCCACTACACCTTCCGCATCGCCGCCGGTGTCACCGGCATCGTCCTGGACAGCACGAACACGGCCGGTTTCGCCGAGGGCTCGCTCGGGCTCGCGCAGTACCGGTGGTTGGAGCGCACGCTCGCCGCGGCGAGCTCGCGCCACTACGACGAGCTCGGCCGCGAGCAGCGCCAACCGGTGACCGAGGAGTTGTTCGTCCTGTTCAGCCACCACACCAGCGGCACCATGAACGCGCTGCTGCCGGACTTCCGGCGTCCCGGGGAACCCCGCAGGTCCGGGGACGACGTGGTGCGCCTGCTGCAGCGCTTCCCGAACGTGCTGGCGTGGGTGAACGGGCACAGCCACCGCAACGAGATCACCGCGCACGCCGCTGAGGACGCCGCCTGCGGCTTCTGGGAGATCAACACGGCCTCGCACGTCGATTTCCCGCAGCTGGCGCGCGTCGTCGAACTGGTCGACAACCGGGACGGCACGCTGTCGATCCACGTCACGCTCGTCGAAGCCGACAGCCCCTACCGGGCCGACCACGACGACCGCTCCCCCGACGCCTTGGCCGCGCTGTACCGGGAGCTGGCGTTCAACGACCCGCACACCGATCCCGCCGAGCTCGGCGAACTCGGCGACCGGAACGCGGAACTGCTGGTGCCCGGTCGGCTGCCCGTGCGCTGATCGCGGCCGGCCCGGGCAGCGGGGAGCAGCTGGTGCACCGCACCTCGAGCGGCGCGCTCAGCGGCTCGAGCCCCCGAACCGCGCTCAACGCGCGGTCGGGGCCCGCGGTGGTCGCTCGCTGCTGCTCCACCCGCTACGGCCCCTCGCCCAGGACCTCCGCCAAGTCCTCGGGCGAGACGCCCGCGTGCTGGGCGATCAGACCGCGGTCGAGCTGTCGGCCGTCGAAGCGCAGCGCGGCCACGCGCCGCAGCGCCGCGGCCATGAGGTCCCAGGCCTGCTCCGCGTCCTCCCCGCCGATGAGCGACCGGTGCCGGCGCAGGGCGTCCAACCAGTCCCAGACATCCTGCTCCTGCGTGAACACCGGCTCGCCCATGGTCGTCCCTCGTCCCCTCCAGCGCAGCACACGAACGCGGCATGCGCGAGGAGGCGAAAGCCCCGGGACGTCCGCTCGGGCGTCCCCGCCGGCAGGACGGGCCCGACGCGGCGGTGCGGCGGAGTTGCCGGTGGTCGCCCGGCGTGCGGAGGCGTGCAGCGGAGTCCGCGAGGCCGCTCACTCGCAGGACGCGGCGAGCGCGTCGGGGTCTCGGAGGGTCACGCTGCCGTAGCCGAGTTCGACGAACCCGCGCCGCTCGAAGTCCTTGAGCACCTTGTTCAGCGAGGGTCGCTGCACGCCGATCATCGCCGCGAGGGTCCGCTGCGGCAGCAGCACCTCCCCGTCGACGGCTTCGTCCAGCAGCAGCCGGGCCACCTGCGCCTGCAGGGTCCGCCCGAGCAGACCGATCACCCGCTGCTGGCTCGTGGCCAGGCGCTGGGCGACGCTGGAGAGCCACCGGCGGGAGATCGCGGGACGTTCGGTCAGCAGCCCCTCGAACGCCTCCGCGTCGAGGAACAGCGCCGTGACCTCGTCCAGCGCCCGCGCCCCGTAGGGGAAGGGCATGTCGAGCAGGTGCTGGACGTCGCCGTCGACGTCACCGGGGTGCAGCACGTGCACCACGGAGCGGCGCGGGCCGCTGCCGGTGGCGAGTTCCACCCGGCCGCTCTGGAGGATCCACACGCCCCCGTGCTCCTCGGACGTCCCCGCGCCGAACACGGGCTGGCCCTCGGCGAAACGCCGGGCGTGCAGGAAGACCGCCAGGGCCGTCACGTCCTCCCGCCCGAGCGGGGACATCGCACCGCGCCCGACGCGGCGCGCCACCCACGCGGCCTGCAGCAGCGCCGTTTCCGCGGAGTCGCCGGAGTCGCGGCCGCCGAACAGCCGCATCGCCTGCTGCCGCACGCCGGACGGGAACTTCGCCGAGGCCATGCTCCTCATGGTGGCAGCGCGCGGCCCTCCCGCGGGCCGCGGGCCGCGTCGGTCGGGCAGGGCACCGGGTGCTGCGGAGCCCCTCACTCCGCGGGTTTCTCGGCGACGATCAGGGCGTAACCGAGCGCTCCCCGTTCGACGGCCCCGGCGGCGATGCGGGTGTGGTGCAGCACGGTCCCGACATCGACCCCCGCCGCGGTCAACTGCTCCGGTGCGGTCATGCGCAGCAGCTTGATCCGGGCCTCGATGGTGTCGACCATCCCGCGCAGGGCTTCGTCGTGGCGCTGCGCGCGCACGGTGCGCAGCCCGGCCGCGTGCAGCAGCGCCGCGTACTCCTCGAGCGGGCGCGCGTCGGCGATGCAGGCGATCCACGCGGACAGGCCGGTGAGCTCCTCGGGCAGCTCGTCGGTGCGGGCGGTGATGTCGGTGATGCCGGCGCGCCCGCCCGGTGCGAGCACGCGGGCGAACTCGGCCGCGGCGGCGCGCTTGTCGGGAAAGGTGCAGAAGGCGCACTCGCAGACCACCGCGTCGCCCGCCGCGTCCGGCAGCGGGAGGCGTTCGCCGTCACCGACCTCGAAGCACACCGAACCGTCCAGACCCCCGCGGGCCGCGGACCGCCGCGCCCGGTCCACGGTGTCCGCGTTGAGCTCGACCCCGGTGACCTGCACGCCGCGCTGTTCGGCCAGCAGGCGGGCGGTGGCTCCGGGGCCTGCGGCCACGTCGACCACGCGCTGTCCGGAGCGCAGGTCGAGGGCGTCGGCGAGGCGTTCGGTCAGGGCGCGGCCACCGGGGTGGTAGTGCTCGCCGAGCAGCAGGGCGAGCGCGTCCTGACCGTACGCCGCCGCGCAGCAGCTCTTGATCTCCGCGGGGTCCGGGGTGCCGTGCGGGGTCATCATTCCACCGCCTTGCGGCCGACGTTCGTGGTGTCCGGGGCGACGGGGAGCTCGTCCCGGTGCCCGTCCTCGGTGCCGTTGCGGGCGATCTTCGAACCGTAGGGGGAGTCGGCGACGAGCCCTCGCAGCTCGGTGGCGTTGGGCACCACCCCGGCGACGTCCACACCGGACTGCTGCGCGCGGACCTGCTCGCGGTAACCCACGGAGTTGTAGGCGCAGAACGGGATCATCCGCCCGTCCGGGGTGATCTCCTCGACGCAACACTTCATCAGCTGCTTCACGTTGAGGGTGTAGGGATCCCGGAAGTCCTGGACGACGATCATGAACGCCTTGTCGCCGAGGTCCTGCGCGGCTTCGGGCAGGTCGATGCCGCAGGCCTCGCACTCCACCTGCGCCGCGGTGGTCTCCAGGTTGGACGCGGTGGTGTCGGTGCCCATGAAAGCCGAGGCGCTCCACAGCTTCTCCAACGCCTCCCGCACGCCCCGGTCGGGCAGCACCCGGTTGCTGACGTGGTCGAGGTGCTCGCCCACGTCGAGCAGCCGCGGGACCGGCACGACGTCGGTGCGTTCGGGCTTGTCGTCGACGAGCAGGTAGGTCACCGACCGGCAGGTGGGAAAGCAGCACGGCACGGGGAAGAAGTCGCTGGCGCGCAACCAGTCCGGGCACTGCCCGGCGACGAGCTCGATCACGTCCGAATTGGTCAACCGGTTCAGCGGATCGAACTCGACGTGCCGGCCCGAGTGGGTCACCGGTTGGAACGCCACCGAGCGCACGGCCGGGTGCTGCACGCCGAAGCGGACGATGTCGCCCGCTTCGTGCTCGTTGAGCCCGCGCTCGAGCGCGGCGACCAGGGTCACGGTCAGCCCGGCCTCGGCGCAGTTGTCCAGCGCCCGCTTCTTGCGCTCGCGCAGGTCCTTGCCGCGGATCTCCTTGTGCGTGCGCTCGTCGAAACCATCGAACTGCAGGTAGACGTTCACCCGCCGACCGGGGCGGTTGCGCCGGCCGAGCTCGTGGACGAACCGCTCGTCCGTGGCCAGGCGGATGCCGTTGGTGTTGAGGTTGACCGCCTTGATCGGGCGCTGCTGCGCGAGGTCGACGAAGTCGAGGATGTTCTTGTGGATCGTCGGCTCGCCGCCGGAGAACATCACGACCTCCGGTTCGCCCTCGGCCTCGACGAACACGTCCAGCATCCGCGCGCACTGCTCCTGCGTGATCGAGTAGCCGTCGGGCTGGTGCCCGGAGTCGGCGAAGCAGATCGGGCAGTCCAGGTTGCAGTTCGTGTTCACCTCGATGACGCCCAGGCACGCGTGCTGCTGGTGCTCCGGGCACAGCCCGCAGTCCGACGGGCAGCCGTGGTTGACCTCGGTCTGGAAGCTCAGCGGGATCGTGCCCGGCTTGTTGAACCGCGCGGAGTCCACGTACGCCTGCGCATCGCCGTAGACCAGGGCCTCGAACGAGCCGTGCTCGGCGCAGCGCTTGCGCAGGTAGACCTTGTTGTCGCGGATGTTGACCTGGCCGTCGACCACGACCTTGCAGACCGGGCAGACGCTCTTGGTGTACTCGACGAACACCTCGTCGCGATCGCGTTTGGCGGGCGGGGTCGGGTGCGCTCCGTCGTGTTGTTCCGTCACGCCGCCAGCTCACCACCGGTGCGGCCGGGTCGCAGTCGCACTGTCCGCGAGGCAACAGTTCTCCCCCGTTAGTTCTCCCCCGTTCAGCCGCGCGCGGTGCCTACCCGGCGGGCGGTGCGCCCGCCGTGACCGCCGACGAACTGGGCAGCCGCCTGCTGGACGGCCAGGGACCAGCTCGGGTAGGCGTGCACCGCCTGTGCCAGACGGCCGGCGAACATGCCGGTGCGCATGGCCAGCGCCGGTTCGTGGATCATCTCGCCGGCGCGCGCCGCCGCGCTCGTCGCGCCGACCACGCGGCCCCCGCCGAGGTGACCGGTGAGTCGCCGCGGTGCGGCGAGCAGGGTGGTGAACCCGCGCGTGTCGCCGGCGGTGAGGGCCCGGTCCACCTCGCTCATCGGCAGGTGGGCGACGCGCGCGGGACTGCCGAGCAGCTCGTCCTCGGTCGCGCCGACGGCGGCGACCTCGGGGTCGGTGAACACCACCTGCGGGATCGGTCCCGGGTCGAACGCAGGACGCCGTCGGCGGCGCAGCCACGCGGTCCCGGCGATGCGACCCATGGCGTAGGCACCGTGGGTGTGCGGGAAGAGCCCGGTCACGTCACCGGCCGCGGACACCCCGGCGGCGGCCGTGCCCATGTGCCGGTCGACGGGGATGACGCCGTGCTCACCGGGGTAGATGCCGATCACGTCAAACCCGAGACCGCGCGTGTCGGCTTCACGGCCGGTGGCGAGCAGCAGCCGGTCGGCACGCACCGGTGCACCGCCTCCGAGGTCCAGCAGGACCTGGCCGTGCTCCTCGCGCGCGGACAGGACGGCGGCGCCGGTGCGCACGCGCACCCCGTCGGCGCTCAGGGCCTCGCCCAGCACCGCGGAGGCCGCGGGATCGCCGGACGGGAGCACGCGCGGCTGCGTCTCGACGAGGGCGACGGCGGTGCCGAGCCGCGCGAAGGCCTGGGCGAGTTCGCACCCGACCGCCCCCGCGCCGAGCACGGCCATCGACCGGGGTGCTTCGCGCAGGTCGAACACCGCTGTCGCGCACACCCGCACCCCAACACTCCCGGGAGGCCGCGGACATCGCCGTGTCAGGTGGCGGACAGTCCCCACCGACCGTGTCACCGCGCTGACACTCCCCTGCCCGGCGCGTGACGACGTGCGGTGCACTGGAGGTGGAGGTACGAAGGAGGTCCACCGCCATGATCCGCGCCGCGCACCACGACGAAGCACGGGCCGACGACCCCCGCACCGGTGCGCTGCCGGTGTGGCGGATCGGGCTGACCGGCGGGGCCGTCGGCATCCTGTGCTGCGCGGTCCCCACCGCGCTGGCCCTGCTCGGCGTCATCAGCGCCGGCACCGCCTTCACCTGGGCCACCGAGCTCTACGACGGCTACGCCTGGTGGTTCCGGCTCGGCGGGCTGGCGGTCATCGCGCTGCTGGTGTGGCGTTCGCTGCGGCGCCGCGAGCAGTGCAGCATCGCCGGGGTGCGCCGCTGGCGCTGGCGGCTGGCCGGGGTGCTCGCCGTGGCCGCGGCGACCTACGGGGCGCTGTACGCGGTGACCACCTGGCTGGGCACCCTGGCGTGAGCGGCGGCCCGCGGTCGGTGGCGCTGGGCCCGAACCTCGTCGACGACTCAGCCGGAGCTCTCGTCGATGACGGCGCGCAGCGATTCCACGGCGTGCGCCCGGTGCTCGTCGAGCAATCGCACCAGGCGGTCGGCGTCCTTCGCGCGCAGCGCCTCGACGATGGCCCGGTGCTCCCGGTCGACCCGGGTCCGGTTGGCCGTGTCGCCGTAGTACACGGCGCGGTAGGCGTCCGTGGAGTCCCACAGCTGCCGCACGAACCGCAGCAACCGCGGCATGCCGCACGCGTCCAGCAGCGTGAAGTGGAACCGCCGGTTCGCCGCGGTCATGGCCCGGACGTCCCCCGCAGCACCGGCGCGTTCCACCTCGTGCTGCGCCTCGGCGATCCGCTCGAGGTCCTCGGCGGTGACGCGGTCCACCGCCACCCGCGCGGCTTCGTCCTCGAGCAGCGCGCGGATCCGGTAGACCTCGAGCAGGTCGTCGAGCGAGAGCTCGGCGACGAAGTAGCCCCGGTGCGCGCGGTAGACGACCTGCCCCTCGCCTTCCAGGATCTTGAGCGCCTCCCGCAGCGGAACCCGGCTCACGTCGAGCTTCTCGGCGAGCAGGTCCTGCCGCACCGGCTGGCCGGGGCGCAGTTCGCGGGAGACGATCGCCTGGCGCAGTGCGGACAGGACGTATTCCTGCTTCGTGGGTGGCCTGCCACGCGCGGGGCCCGCCGTGTCAGCCGTCATGATCCATCACCGCGCACACACTCCGGAGACTACCAACGTCGTCGCTGGCTGGGCGCCGATCGGCGGCGGGGCCCGCTCAGTCGTGCCAGCGCGGCGAGGTGGTGCGCGGCGGCAGGAACGCCGCCCGCAGGGTGATCAGCCGGGGCTTCCGGCTGCCGGCCGCCTCGGCGAGAGCTCCGACGAGGTCGTCTCCGGACTCGGCCACGACGCGGGACTCGATGCCGAAGCTCTCCGCGAGCACCGCGAGATCGGGGCCGACCAGGTCGACACCGCGCTCGGCGTCGCCGGCGTGCTGCTGGTCGTAGCGCAGCATGCCGTACCCCCCGTCGTCGACCACGAGCACCGTGACCGGCAGCTGCTCCTGGACGATCGTCGCGAGCTCGCCGACGCCGAACAGCAGTCCGCCGTCGCCGCAGACGGCGAGCACCGGACCGCGTCCCGCAGCGGCCGGGCCGAGCGCTGCCGGCAGGGCGTAGCCCAGCGTGCCCCAGCCGTAGGGGCACTGCAGCTGCCGCGGACGGGACAGGGCGGTGTATCCGCAGGCCCAGTACCCGGCCACGGCCATGTCCGTGACCAGCGTGCCGCGCTGCGGCCACGCCCGGTCGATCGCGTCGACCAGCGCCATCGCGCCGGTAGTGCGCGGGTCCTGGTGCAGCCGCTCGCGCGTGGCCTGCCGCAGCTGCTGGACGTCCGGACCGCCCGTGCCCGCGGAGCCGGTCAGCGCGGGGAGCAGCGCGTCGATGCCGGCCGCGGCGTCGCCGAGCACGGCGACGTCGGGGGTGTAGTTCTTGCCCAGTTCACCGCTGTCGACGTTGATCGAGACCAGCCGCGGCGGCAGCGGCATGGACCAGTTCCGCGTGTGCACGCCGTCGAAGTCGGTGCCGATGCCCACCAGCACGTCGGCACCACCGATGAGCTCGGCGACCTCCGGCTCGTGCGGCGGGAGTCCGATCATCCACGGGTGGTCGGAGGGCAGGATCCCGCGGCCGCTGTAGGTCGTCACCACCGGTGCGCGCAGCCGGCGCGCGAGGGCGTCGACCTGCTGCGCCGCCTCCGACTGGACGGCGCCGCCGCCGACCCAGAGCACCGCTGTGCCCGCGTCGTCGAGCAGCCGCGCCGCGGCGGAGATCTCCGCGGGGGCGGGCACCGGCCGTTCCGGTGCGCTCGGGGTGATCTCCGGTGCCGGTGCGTCGAGCAGGTCGGTGGGCACGTCGAGGTAGACGGGACCGCGCGGCCACGCCAACGCGGTGGTGATCGCCTCTCCGACCGCCGCGGCCGCGTGTTCTGCCGAGCGCGGCCGGAACACCGCCTTCGCCAGTGGTTCGAACAGGCCCGCCTGGTCGCGGGACTCGTGCAGCATCCCGCGCACCGCGCCGGGCGCGCGCAGGCGTTCGGGTACTTCGCTGGCGACGACCAGCACCGGGCTGGACGAGGCGGCCGCCTCGCCGAACGCGCCGAGCGTGTTCGCCGCCCCCGGCCCGGTCGTGGTCAGCGCGGCGCCGAGGCGACCGGTGGCGCGGGCGGTGCCGTCCGCGGCGTAGACCGCGGCCTGCTCGTGGCGCACCCCGGTGATGTCCGGTCGGCCTCCGCGCAGCTCGCGCCAGAAGGCGAGGTTGTGCACACCGGGCAGGCCGAAGGCCTGCTCCACCCCGTGGGCGGCCAGCGCGTCGAGGATCCGTCCCGCCACCGTCGGCTGCGGCATCACGCTCTCCCGTCGACAACGACTCCCGGACAACGGCTCCAGGGCCCGTGCGCACGTCGCGGCCGCTCCGCGACGAAAATTGGATCCATAATACAGAGCGGTGATCGGAGCACCAACCGCTTCGCGGCGGCCGGGCACCGCGGAGCCGCTCGACGCGCGGGCCGGCGGTTGCCCCGCGAGCGCGGGCCGCGTTAAGTTGGAACGGACGTTCCAAGTTGGTTGGCGATCTCCGGTGGAGGCGAGCGGTGCCCGACGTCAAGCACTTCGACTCCGACGCGGTGATCACCCGGGTCGTGCCGCTGCTGTGGCAGCGCGGATGGGCACGCACGGGGGTGCAGGAGATCGTCACCGCCACGGGAGTGAGCCGCTCCAGCCTGTACGCGACGTTCGGCACCAAGGACGAGCTGTGCCTGTCCGCGCTGCGCCGCTACCTGAGCGAGCACGTCGACCCGGCGTTCCGGCAGCTCGAAACCGATGATCGCGGACTGCCGGGCATCGCGGCGTTCTTCGGCGCCCTGATCACGGCACGCTGCTGCGGTCCGCGCGCCCGCTGGGGCTGCCTGGCCACTAACCTGCAGGTCAGCGCCGAAGCCGCGGAACCTGGCGTACGGGAGGTGCTCACCGGGCACCAGCAGCGGTTGCACGCGGCGATGCGCACCGCGCTCACCGCCGCGGCACGGCACGCCCAACTGCGCGCGGACGCCGAACTCGACGCCTGCGCCGAGCACCTCGCTCTGCTCGCCCAGGGGGTGAACCTGCGCTCCCGCGCGGGAGCCGACCCCCGCAGCCTGCGTTCGGCCGTGGCGGCCGCACTCGGCGCGCTGCGCCACCCGGACGGCCACGCCGACGTCCGTCCCCGTTGACCCGGGAGCGTCGTTGACCCGGGAACGTCCCCGACGGTCCGCACATCTTCCCCGCAGAAAGGACTCCCGTCCCCCATGGTGGACTTCCCCATCCACAACGAGAGCACCGCGCCGCAGGAGGTCGCCTCCGCACTCGCCGACACGAGGAAGAACCTGGGCATGATCCCGAACCTGCACGGGATCTTCGCCGAATCGCCCCAGGCCTACCACGCCTACCAGGCGCTGACCGAGCAGTTCCACAACACCTCGCTGTCCACGACGGCCCAGCACGTGGTGCTGCTGACCGCCAGCCGCCAGAACTCCTGCCACTACTGCATGGCCGCGCACACCGCACTGGCCAAGCAGGCGGGGGCGGACGAGGCGATCATCGACGCGATCCGGGGGGACAAGCCCGTTCCGGACGAGTCCGCGGAAGCCGTCCGCCGGTTCACCCAGGCCGTGGTGACCCACCGCGGCCTCGTGCCCGAGGACGACACCGCGCACTTCCTCGCCGCGGGATTCACCCGCCGGCAGATCCTCGACGTCGTGCTCGGCGTGACGATGAAGACCCTGTCCAACTACACCAACCACTTCGCCGAAACCCCGGTCGACGAAGCGTTCCAGGAGCACGCCTGGAACGTTTGATCCTCCTCGTGCGCGCGGCGAGCTCCACGCTCCGGGGTGCTTCCGCACCCTGCGCGGTCTCCGTGCTCCACCACGACGGCGGCCCCGGCCCCGGTCCCGAGACCGGGGCCGGGGCCGCCGTCGTGGCACGAGTTCGTCGCGGCCGCGCACCGCCCCCGGTTCTTCCGGAGAGGTGCCCTCCCCGCCCGCGCAGGAGGCGATCGCGTGTCCGCAGTGGACTGCCAGCTTCACGCCCCGGGCGGCGGCCCGTGCTCCCGCGCGCGGCGAGCCTCGGCGTGAGCACCAGTTCCTGCTCGGCGGCGCGCTTCTCGTCGAGGCGTTCGGCCGCAGCGCGGACGGCGAGCTCACCCATCTCCACCGCCTCCTGGTGCACGCTCGTCAAGTCCATGTAGGACAGGCTGGCGGTGCGGCTGTCGTCGTAGCCGACGACCGAGATGTCCTCCGGGGCGTGCACACCCGCCCGCACGAGCGTTTCCAGCAGCCCGGCGGTGCACAGGTCGTTGCCCGCGAGCACGCCCGTGGGCCGGCCGCGGCGGGACAGCAGTTGCCGCGCCGCCCGCGCCCCGGACTCCTCCGCGTAGTCACCGGGCAGGATGTCGATGCGCGCATCGAGGCCGTGGCAGCGCATGGCCCGGCGGTAGCCCTCGCACCGCTCCTCCGCACCGGGCAGGGAGCCCCCGTCGACGTGGGCGATCGCCCGGTGTCCGTGCTCGACGAGGTGGTCCGCGGCCAACCTCGCCCCGTCGACGTCGGCGGGGCGCACGCTGTCGATGCCGGCCGCGCCCGTGTGCTGGCCGATCTCCACGACCGGGACCCGCTGCGCCACCTGCGCGAGGTAGGCGGGGGCCTCACCGGAGAGTCCGATGAGGATCACGGCCTCGCACCGCAGCCCGAGCAGTTCGTCGACGGCCTGGCTGCACCCCGCGGCTCGGCAGCATCGCGCTGAGCGCGATGCTGTAGTCGCACCGCGCCGCTGCAGGTGCTCGTGATGCAGAAGGCGGGCCGGGCGCCGACGTTGGCGGCCGCGTCGAACCACTCGGCGTTCAACCTCGCCAACGCGGGTGGGGCCTGGCTCGGCGGTGCGGGCATCAGCGCCGGGCTCGGGTACGCCTCACCGGCGGTGATCGGCGCGGTGCTCGCGGTCGTGGGCCTGGCCGTGGCGGTGCTCTCCGGCCGGCTGGATCGCGGGCGGAACACCGCGGGACCGCGCTCCGTGGTCAGCAACACCGCGGCGGCGGGAGAAGACGAGACCGTCCCGGCCTGCGACGTGCGGTGACGGCCTCCAGCACGGTGCGCACCACGATCACCCGTCGAGCACGCGCCAGTAGTAGAGGGCGCGCTCGTCCGAGCCCGGTTCGGTCGTGCGGAAGCCGTGGCGCTCGTAGAAGCGCCGCGCGGCGACGTCGCCCTCATCCACGTTGATCTCGACGAGGCCGACCCCTTCGGCGACCGCGTCGGCGAGGATCCGCTCCACGAGCGCCGATCCGATGCCGCGCCCCCGCAGGTGCGGAACCACGTAGAGCTCGTCGAGCAGGGCGACCGGACCGGCGAACCAGACGTTCGGCCGCCGTGTGAGCAGAGCGAGCGCCACGGCCGGGTCCCCGGCGAGCAGCGCCGTGGTCGCCTCGCCGGCGAGCAACCGCCGCAATCGCGCGGTGAGCACCTCCACCCCGGGCGTGGGTGCGTCGAACTCGGTGTTGAAGTCGTGCAGCAGTCGCGCCACGACGGCTGACTCCTCGACCGCGGCCTGCCGGACCGCTGCGGCACGCACGAGCACCCCCGTTTCCGAGGCGGACGTCGCCTCCGCGCGCACGCGGCTCGGTGGAGCGCCCCCACCCGCGCTCCCGCCGGCGCCGGAGCGGAGCTCGGCGAGCAGCGGCACCGCCGCCCGCCGTCAGCGCCGTGCGCGGCGGCGACCGCGGGCGGCGGGCTCTCCCGCACGGCGCGGTGTTCCGCTGATCCGCTCCCGGGTCAGTCGAACCTGATCACACCGCGGATGTTCTTGCCGTCGCGCAGGTCCTGGTAGCCCTGGTTGACGTCTTCGAGCCGGTAGGTGTTCGTGACCAGCTCGTCGAGCTTGAGCTGACCGGCGTCGTAGAGCCGCAGCAGCTTGACGATGTCGTACTGCGGATTGGCGGAGCCGAACAGCGTGCCCTTGACGGTCTTGCCGAACAGGGTCATCTCGCCACCGGAGAGGTGCACGGTCAGCTTGGCCGGGTCGGCCAGGCCGGTGATGACCACGGTGCCGCCCTTGCCGATGGTGCTGAACGCTTCCGAGACCACGGCTTCGTCGACGGTCCCCACCAGGATGAGCGCGGTGTCGGCGCCCTGCCCCCAGGTCAGCTCGGTGACCTTGGCGCGGGCTTCGGCCGGGTCGGCGAAAGCGTGCGTGGCGCCGAACTTCAGCGCCGTGGTGCGTTTGAACTCGACCGGATCGACCACGACGACGTGCTTGGCACCCGCGTGGACCGCCCCCTGCACCGCGTTGACCCCGAGCCCGCCGGCCCCGTAGATCACCGCGGTGTCGCCGGCGCGGACATCACCGGCGTAGACCGAGGTCCCCCACCCCGACGGCACGCCGCAGCCGACGAGCACAGCGGTCTCCAGCGGCAGCCAGTCGTCGACCTTGACCACCGAGTGCTGGGAGATCGTGGCGTGCTCCGAGAACGTGCCCAGCATGCACATCGCACCGTAGTCCGTGCCGCCGCTGTGGAAGCGGAACGTGCCGTCGGGCATGCTCCCGTCGAGGATGGTGGCTCCCATGTCGCAGAGGTTCTGCCGTCCCGTGGAGCAGTAGCGGCAGGTGCCGCAGTTCGGGATGAAGCTGCACACGACGTGATCACCGGGTTCCACCTTCGTCACGCCCGGGCCGACGTCCTCGATGACGCCCGCGCCTTCGTGCCCGCCCACGACCGGGAACCGCGGGGGCAGGTCCCCGTCGGCCAGGTGCAGGTCGGAGTGGCACAGCCCGGCGGCGACGTAGCGGATCAGGACCTCTCCCGCGCCGGGGCCGTCGAGGTCCAACTCCATGATCTCGAAAGGCTGGTGCACGTCGGTGAGCACTGCAGCTTTGGTCTTCATGGGGCCTGTCCCTTCACTCGGGGAGCTGACGGACACCGCACGTCAGACCGGGACCCCGCGCCGCACGGCCGTGCGGCGCGGGGTCCCGACGCATTCGGACCCGTTCATGCGATGTGCGGCCCCAGCCTGGCGCAGTGTGACCGCGGGCACAACAGCGGGAACCGGGTGCCGCGCCGGTGCTCCCGGTGCACCACTCCACCGGAGTACCGCCGCGGACCGCTCAGCAGCACGAGCCCCGCGCGCGGCTGTCGACGGAGCGCACCGCGGCCGGTTCGGGCACGTCGAGCGTCGGGTTGCGGTCGAAGAAGCCGACCGGTTCGAGGGCGAAGCCGCAGCGGTCGACCGGCATGACCGGCCAGTCCTCGGGGCGCGGGAAGTGGGTCATGCCGAACGTGTGCCAGACGACGATGTCCTCGCCGTCGATCGGCCGGTCCTCGGCGGCGCAAGCGGGAAGGCCCGCGCCGCCCGGGTTCTGGTTCACGTACTCGCCGGCGGGCCACCGCCGCCCGGGCTCCGCGCGCGTGACCCACACGTGCCTGGTCGCGAACTGCGCGCGGCGCGCGATCGCGGAGTCCTCGTCCGCGAGCAGCGGCGGCGAGCCCTGCACCCGCAGCTGGTACCCCACGGGACGGCCGAGGCGGTTGGTGGCGGCCTCGTTGACCACGTGCCAGCTGCGCCCCGCCGCGGTGTCGGCCAGGCGCGCGGCCTCGCCCTCGGAGGTCAACCGCGTCGCCCGGCGGGTGAACGCGTTGCCGTACGGGTTGCCCTCGCCCGCGGGGACGCGCTGGACCTCGACCTCGTCGACGGCGTTGCGCTGCCCGTCGACGGCCATGTCCAGGCGCGCGCAGAACAGGTGCTGGTGGTACGGCGCTGCCAGACCCGGCGCGACCTCGCCGGCCCACTGGTGCTCACCGCCGGGATGGCTGCCGGTGAAGACCACCCCGGTGGCCTTGCACTCCAGCTCGATCCTCCCGTCCAGGTAGAAGTACCAGTAGAAGCCGTAGTCGTAGTTGCCGACGGTGACGAAGAAGGAGATCACGAGCCGGCGCTGCCGCCGCACCTGGCGGGATCCGGTGAAGACGTCGGAGTGCTTCCACAGCACGCCGCAGTCCTCCTCGTGCATGCAGATCGCGTTGTCCAGGGTCAGCGGTTCGCCGTGGTCGTCGGCGACGACGGCGTCGAAGTAGTGGATCTCGCCGAGGCAGTCGCAGCCGAGCCGCAGCGAGTTCGCCTGCTTGCCGAGCAGGTACTCACCGGCGTCGAAGTAGTTCTGCCAGAAACGCACCGGGCTGGGATCGCCGTAGGGCACGACCATCTCGGCGATGGACGCGCGGTGGACGATCGGGCGCTCGCGGTCGCCGTCGCGGTAGGAGATCCGGTGCAGCACCAGGCCTTCCCGGGCGTCGAAGCCGACGCGCAGGCTCCAGTCGTGCCAGCGCACCACATCACCGTCCACGCGGAAGCTCGCCCCCTCGGGCTGGACGACCTCGATCGGCCGGAGGTCCTCCCGCGGCGGGCCGACCGCCGCGGGATCGTCGAAGTTGCCCTCCTCGGACGGGATCGGCATCACCGCGTGGTCGATGACCTCGACGACCCGGCGGTCGACGAGGTCGACGTAGGCGACGAGCCCGTCGATCGGGTGCGCCCAGGGGTGGTCCGCGGGCCTGTGCTGGAGGAAGCCGAGCACGCGCATCATGCGCCTGCCCCGCTCGCCGGGGATCTCGAACACCCCGGCGGAGAGCGGGCAGGCGCACACCTGCGCGGGGTCCTCGATGCCGCGTCGCGCGAGGGCGTCGGCCCACCGCTGGTCGGCCCCGACGATGTCGCCGACGCCGGCGAACTCCTCGCCGAGGATCGCGGGTTGGCCCTCCTCCGCCACCGCGATGTCGCGCACCGCCTCGACGGCGGAGCGGGCGAGCGAGACGGTGGCTTCCCGCGCGGCACCGGAAGCCGTGTCCAGCAGCACCGCCTGCACGCGGCGCTGCGCGGAGTCGCCGGGCGCGTGCTCGGCGATCTCCTGCTTGGACGGTTCGACGAGGCCGAGGTAGGCGAACCGGGTGTCGGGACCGAGCAGGCCGGCCCGGTCGAGAATCCGCCGGGCGGTGTCGATCTCCGCGGCGCGCAGGCGGTCGAGGGGGTGGGCGGGTGCGCTCGCGGGCGTGGTGGTGCTGGATTCCATCGCTGGTCTCCTCTGAGGCGGTGCACGACGTCCCCGCGCTGCGGAGCTCCGGCGGGAACGGAATATCCGACTGGGTGTGGTGCACATCACCGCGGTGCGAGTTTTATTCTACGAACGTCCGTTGAAAAAACAAGGGTGCCGCACTCCCGCCGCGCTACCCTGCTCCCAACCGCTCCGGAACGGACCACGATGCCGAAACTCGTCGACCACCAGACCCGCCGCCACGCGATCATCAGCGCCGTGCTGCGGCTCGCGGCCCGCGGCGGCCTCGACGCCGTGACCATGCGCGACGTGGCCGCCGAAGCCGGCTTCGCCAACGGCGCCCTCACCCACTACTTCCGCAACAAGGACGAGCTGCTCATCGCCGCCTACCAGCACATCTACGACCGGACCAACCAGCGCGCCGAGACCGCCACCGACGGGGTGAGCGGGCTGACCGCGCTGCGGCGGCTGTGCCTGGAGATCCTGCCGCTGGACGAGGAGCGCGTCGTCGAAGCCCGCGTGGCCGTGAGCTTCTGGGGCCGCGCGCTGCACAACCCGGACATGTCGGCCCTGCACGGGCGGGTGCTCGACGACTGGCGCGCGCGGATGCTGCGGTGGCTGCGCGAAAGCCGCGACAGCGGCGAGATCCCCGAGGGGACCACCGCCGAACGCGTGGCCGACGCATTGCTCGCCGCGCTGATGGGAGCCCAGGTGAACGCCACCATGGCGCCCGGTATCAGCGCGCCGGAGCGCCTCGAGGCCGTTCTCGACGGCATCCTCGAACCACTGCTCAGCGGCGCGCCGCGGCAGTGACGCGGCGGACGAGGTTCACTCCTCGGCCAAGCGCGCGGGGAACCCCCCGGTGGCGATCGGCCCCCACCGGTCGATGTGGACGCGGATGAGCGACTTGTTCTGCCGCGCCATCGCCTCGCGGTACTCCGCCCAATCGGGGTGCTCGCCGGAGATGCAGCGGAAGTACTCGACCAGCCCGTCGAGCGCCTCCGGCATGTCCAGCACCTCGGCGCGTCCGTCGACCTGGACGTACGGGCCGTCCCACTCGTCGGAGAGCACGCACGCCGACACCCGCGGATCGCGGCGCGCGTTGCCCGCCTTCGCCCGCTCCGGGTAGGTCGCGATCACGATGCGCCCTCCGTTGTCCACCCCGCAGGTGACCGGGGACATCTGAGGGCGGCCATCGGAGCGCGCGGTGCTGAGCAGAGCGCGGTGGCGCGGCCGCAGGAACTCCAGCAGCGCGTCGAAGTCGACGCGCTCGGCGGTGGCGATGCGTGGCATGCGGTGACCTCTCCCCCGTTCCGGCGAGTTCCGTGTTCACTGGGGTTGACGCGGTGCGCCGGCGGGCGGACGTGCTCCTGCCGACGCCTCGCCCCCGGATCCTGCACCGCAGCCTCGCACACCTGCCCACCGACCGACGACACGTCGACAACGCCCGTCGCGCGGGGACGCACCGTCTCGCCGCTCCGCTCAGCGCGGCAGGAGCTTCAGCGTCGTGCCGCGCGCCTGCGGGGTGAGCATCGGCGGCACGTAGGTGTCGAGGTGCGCTCGGTACTTGCTGCGGTAGGCCTCGTCGATCGCGTCGTTGATGCCGTCGTCGGTCACCTCGGCGACCGCGACCTCCGCAGCCACCCCGCCGGCGCGGATGTGCGCCTTGCCGCTGGCGTGCGCCGCGCGGAACCACGCGCCGTCCTGACCGCGGTACGAACGCACGTAGAGGTCGTCACCGTGCGGCACCACCCAGATCGGCACCGGTTCCCGCGCGCTGCCGTCGCTGTTCTGCGGGGCGATCTCCACCTCGTCGGCGTGCGCGATCCTGGTGAACTCGTCCGGGTCCCACGTCGTCATCCCCGCTGCCTCCCTGTTCGCCTGGGTGAAGGTGCAGCCCTTCCCACCGGCGGGGAGGGCGGCGCGCTCCCGCACCATGGTCGGCCCCGGAACGGCTGATCGCAGGACTCCGGCGGCCGGCGGGAACCGCCACGGGCTGGGGCGAGGCCCGCCCCGCGCCCGCTGCGCGCAGAAGCGAGCTGACCGCGCCCGGCGCGGAAGCGGATCCGGGTGGAAGCGGGCCGGGACGGGGCCGCCGATCGTCACCCCCCGTCCGGGACCGACGCCCCCGCCGAGCGCTGCGCAGCGACCGCCCGGTCCACGTCCGCGGCGAGCAGCTCGTGGTTGAGGCCGATCCCCGCGGTCGTGCCCGCGCTCGCGGCGTTGATGAGCTGGGCCGGATTGTCGACGACGTTGCCGGCCGCCCACACCCCCGGCACGTTCGTGCGCCCCGCGGGGTCGGCGGAGACCCAGCCGTCGTCGCCGAGCGCGCACCCGAGCTTGCGGAGCAGGTCGTCGCGCGGGACGAACCGGGGGCCGACGAACACGACCTCACGAGCGAACACCTGCCCATCGGCGAGCTCCACACCGGACACTCCGCTGCCCCCGGCGCGCACTCGCGCGACCTCGCCGTCGACGATCCGCACCCCGCGGGCCTGCAGGCGCTCGCGTTCGCTCTCCTCCAGCGCGATCCCGCCCGGGAAGAACACGACGTCCTCGGACCACTGCCGCACCAGGTGCGCCTGGTGCAGCGTGAACGGCCGGTTCTCCCCGCCGAGCACGGCGAAGGCGCTGTCGCGCACCTCGTGGCCGTGGCAGTAGGGGCAGTGCAGCACGTCCAGCCCCCACCGCTCGCGAACACCGGGGACGTCCGGAAGTTCATCGACCAAGCCCGTCGCCACGAGCACCGTCCGGCTCGTCACCGCGCGCCCTCCGGCGAGGTGGACGACGAATCCGCTCTCCGCGCCCTGCTCGACGGTGTCCACGCGCTCGCCGCACAACTCGCCGCCGTAGCGGCGCACCTCCTCGCGGCCGACCGCACCCAGCTCCCGCGGGGACTCGCCGTCCCGCGAGAGGAACCCGTGCAGGTGCTCGGCCGGCGCGTTGCGCGGTGCGCCGTCGTCGACGAGCAGAACCCGCCGACGGGACCGCCCGAGCACCGTGGCCGCGCTCAACCCGGCCGCACCGCCGCCGATCACCACGGTGTCGTAATCCGCTGCCGCCATGCCTGTCCTCTCCGCTTCCGCCCGCATCCGCGCACCGGGCGGGCTGATCGTCCGTTCCTGCTGCACCTCGACCGCGTGACGAGGGCGGGCAACGGTCGCGAGCGCCCGCCGGGACGTCAGCTGAAGCCGCTCAACGCAGTTCCGAGCAGAACCGCAGGCGAGCACGCGCAGCCGAGGACCAGCTCGGGCAGCACGGGTCCGCGGGCCGCTGTCCCGGAGGCGGGCCGGCGGCCTCGCGGCCGGATCTCGACGCGGTCACCACCGCCCCGTGCCGGTTGTCCGAACGTGCGCGGGAGATCCGCACCTGTCACGCGCGGATGCGGCCCACGGCCAGCCGACCTCGATCAGCGGCGGGAACGCTCACCCTACCAGATCTCGATCAACGCCGCGGGCGAGAACGACCCCTCCGCGCAGGTGGAACCGCGCCACGCGCCGAACGTCACCACCCCCGCGGTCACCGCCGCGGCACGGGGGGAGAACTCGCCCGCACCGGCTGCCGCAGGTTCGTCCACTTCGGACGGAATCGCCGCTTGATGCCGACCGCGGCCCGGATCTTCGCGCGTTCCGGTGGGCGACGGATTCGTGCTCCTCCGCGCGCAGCTGCGAGCGGTGGACGACCCCGGGTCCACGTCGAAGACCTCGCCCACCTCGCGCATCTGATCGGGCGGAGCCCGCGTCCCGTCGGTAGCGCGCAGCACCTCCTGCGACGATCTCCGGTCACACCCCGTGGCGGCGCTGGCCCATCGCCACCGCGCACGTGCGGGCCTCGTTCGCTCGCGAGAACACGCCCCGGTCGGCCCGCATCGCGCGGTCGGTGTCCTCGGTGACCAGTTCGGCGTTGATCTGCGCCGCCGCAGCGGCGCCCGCCGCTGCGGCGGTTCCGACCTGCGCGGCAGGATCGGTGACGTTGCCGGCCACGCGCACTCCGGGGACGTCGGTGCGTCCCGCCGCGTCGGCGGGGACGTGCTCACCGGCACCGGCGGGGTGTTCGACCGGGTGCAGCCCGAGCTCGGCCAGGAACCCGGCCCGCGCGACCATGCGCGGCGCGATCGCCAGCGCGTCGCGGGCCACCACGGTGCCGTCGCGCAGCCGCACGCCGGTCAGCCGGTCCTCGCCGCCCTCCAACGCTGCCACCTCGCCGGGTTGCACGCGGATGCCGCGGGCGGTGAAGCGCGCGGCCTCCTCCTCGGTCGGGTCCGCTCCGGTGTGCGGGAAGAAGACGACGTCGGCGCTCCACTGCCGCAGCAGCAGTGCCTGGTGCACCGACATCGGCCCGGTGGCCAGCACGCCGATGCGCTGGTCGCGGACCTCCCAGCCGTGGCAGTAGGGGCAGTGCAGCACGTCGCGCCCCCACCGCTCCGGCAGTCCCGGGATGTCGGGCAGCTCGTCGACCACCCCGGTGGTCACGAGCAACCGGCGTGCGCGGAGGGTGCGCCCGTCGCCGAGCACCACCGCGAACCCGTCGCCCTCACGGGTTGCTCCCGTGACCTCACCGTCGACGACGTGCCCGCCGTAGCCGCGCACCTCCGCGCGCCCGCGTGCGAGCAGTTCCCCCGGCGGCGTCCCTTCCCGGCCGAGGAGCGCGTGCACGCCTTCGGCCGGTGCGTTGCGCGGAACGCCCGCGTCGATCACGGCGACGGAGCGGCGGGCGCGGCTGAGCGTCAGCGCACCGCTCAGTCCCGCGGCACCACCACCGATGACCACCACCTCGTGGTCTCCTGCCAATCGATCCGTCATGTCGACCACCTCCGCGACCACCCTGCTCCCGCGAGCAGAAGGGAGGCAAAGTTCTTTGCCGGAATGGCAAACTGATGGGATGGAGGAAGACCTCGACCGGACTCTCGGCTCGGTGGGACCGCGACTGCGCGCGCTGCGGCAGCAGCGCGGCACCACCCTGGCCGATCTGTCGGAGACGACGGGCATCTCGGTGAGCACGCTGTCGCGGCTGGAATCCGGGGAGCGGCGGCCGGCGCTCGAACAGCTGCTCCCGCTGGCCAAAGCGCACGGCGTGACGCTCGACGATCTCGTCGGCGCCCCGCCCACCGGGGACCCGCGCATCCACCTGCGCCCGGTCACCCGTCACGGCATGACCCTGCTCCCGCTGACCCGCCGCCCCGGCGGCATCCAGGCGTACAAGCTCGTCATCCCGGGGAGGGACCAGCCGCAGCAGCCCGATCCGCAGACCCACGAGGGCTACGAGTGGCTCTACGTCCTCAACGGACGGTTGCGGTTGGTGCTCGGTGCGCACGACCTCGTGCTCACCCCCGGCGAAGCCGCCGAGTTCGACACCCGCGAACCGCACTGGTTCGACGCGGCCGGCGCCGAACCCGCGGAGTTCCTCAGCCTGTTCGGCAAGCAGGGCGAACGCGCGCACCTGCGCGCCCGCCCCGAGCGGGACCGGTGACCCTCGGCGCCCTGCGGCACGCGCACCCGGCTGGCGCGGCGGTCCCGACCGGCCCACCCGGGCGCGGCCGCACCGCCGCCGGCCGGTCGCAGCGGGCGGTTCCGAGCGGACGCGGATCCGCCCGGAACCACCGGCGCGCCCCCGCGTCCTAGGCGGCTCCGGTCGCGCCGCGGAGCCTGCCGCCGGAGCGCAGATCCGCCGTCCGGACGGTGCGGCTGCGCTCCACGACCAGGAAGCTGATCACCAGTCCCGCCAGCAGCCACAGCACCAGGACCACGACACCGCCCGCCGAAACGGTCGAACCTTCCACGATCGCGCGCAGTCCCCGGGTGGCCGGTCCCGTCGGCAGCACCGCGGCGATGCTGCCGAGAGCCCGCGGCACGGCGGCGATCACGCCGGTGGCCACGGCGGCCAGCGCCACGAGCATCGACAGGAACCGCCCGGCCCCGCCGAACGCGGCCGCCAGCGCCTGGTTGACCGCGGTGAACGCCACGGCGGCGAGGGTGAGCAGGCCCGCGGCGCTGAACCACTGGCCCACCGACAGGTCCTGCACGAGGCCCAGCACCGCGGTGACCAGCAGTCCTTGCACGACGGCCAGGCCGGCGGACGGACCGAACCGGCCCAGCAGCAGCCGCGGGGCCGAGCGGGTGCTGCGCAGCACGTCCGAGGGCAGCGCGCGCAGCACGAGGAACGTGGCCAGCGCGCCGATCCACAGCGCCAGCACGGCGTACAGCGGCGCGCCGGAGGTGCCGATGCCGAGACCGCCGCTGTCCCCGGTGGTCGTGACCGGGTCGGCCACGGTGCGGGCGAGCTGATCGCGCTCACCGTCGGGATAGCTCGGCATCTCCTCGACGGCGGTGTGCAACCCCTGGCTCAGCTGCTCCGAACCGTTGCCGAGCTGCTCGGCGCCGCCGTCGAGCTCCCGGATGCCGCCGGCGAGCTGGTCGGCGCCGTCGGCGAGCTGGTCGGCACCGCCGGTGGTCCGGGAGAGCCCGTCGGACAGCTGGCCGGCGCCGCCGTCGAGCTGCTGCGCGCCCGCGGCGAGCCGGTCGATGCCGCCGGCGAGGGTGGGCAGGCCGCCCCCGGAGTCGGAGCTGCGGCCGGCGAGCCCGTCGAGTCCGGTGGAGATGCCGTCACTGGCCTGCTGGACCTGTCCGGCACCCTCGCTGAGCGCCTCGGCCTTGGCGGCCTGCACGGCGATCTTGTTGCAGATCGGCAGGGTCCCGGGTGGACATTCCTTCGACATCTCGGACAGGTCCTGCGACATGGTCCGCAGCTGGGTGTTGAGCTGCTGCACGCCTCGGTTCTCCTGCGCCGAGACGTCGGCCAGCGTGCCGACCTGCTGCGGCAGCTGCGCGGTCTGCTCCTGCATCTGCTCCAGACCGTCGGCGAGTCCGCTCGTGCCCTGCGACAGCTGGGCGGCGCCGTCGTCGAGCTGTCCCAGGCCGTTGGACAGCTGGCGCGTGCCGCCGGCCAGTTCGTCGGCGCCGGTCGCGAGCTGCTCCGTTCCGTCGGACAGCTGCCGGGCGCCGTCGGCCAGGGACGTGGCGCCGTCCGCGGCGTCTCCGAGCCGATCGCCCAGGGTGTTGAACCCGATGTAGAGGTTGTCCAGGTAGGTGGTGGTCAGCTGGTCGCCGAGCAGCTGGGTGGCGGTCCGCGTGACTTCGCCGCTGATCGCCTCGTCCGCCGGTTTGCCGCGGTCGCCGGTGGTCACGTCGATCGTGGCCTTCTCGGCCTGGCCCGGGTCACCAGAGAACGAGGTCGCCGCTGCGGAGAAGTTCTCCGGGATGGTCACCACCGCGGCGTAGGTGCCGTCGTCCAGCCCCTCCCGGGCTGTTTCGGGGTTGGCGAGTTCCCAGTCGTAGTTGCCGTCGATGTCGTCGCCGACGAGTGTGGCCGACAGCTGCCGCCCCAGCGGGGTGGGCTTGCCGTCGACCTCGACGGGGTCGTCGTTGTTGACGATGGCCGCTTTCACGCCACCCATCCGGTCTTGCGGCTGGCCCAGTGCCCAGGTCAGCACACCCGTGATGGCCACCGGGACCAGCAGCAGGCCCACGAGGGTCAGCGAGACCGACAGCCGGGAGCGGCCGTTTCGTAGCGCACGCACAGCGAGGACCTCAGCTTTCTAGCGGATCGCGTCGGAGAGGGCACGGGTCGGTGCCGCCTGCTCTTCGGGCAGCTCGGTGAGACCGGTCGGCACGTGGGCGGGCAGCATGTCGCGGGCGTCCGCGGTGCCCGTCGTGCCCAGCAGGACGGCGGCGCGGGAGCCGGTGACGAGCTGTTGGACGCGCCGCCGCGCTGCGGCGTCGGCGAGCCGGTCGGTGCGGTCGAGCACGAGCAGCTGCGGGTTCTCCCCCAGCGCCTCGGCGACTCCCTCGGGGCCGGACTCGCCCACGTCGACGTAGGCCGCGCGGGAGCGCACGGCCGAGGCCCGCGCCGGCAGTGCCAGCCCGAGCACCTTGAGCTTGCCGGCGTCCGGCTTGATCCGCCCCGCAGCGGTGAGCAGGACCGCGGTGACGGCGACTTCACCGGGGCCGCGCACCACGTGCGCGCCCTGCCGGGCCAGGCGGAAGGACACGTCGCGGTACACGGGAGCCTCCGAGGCGGGATCGGACAGTCCGAGCCCTGCGCAGGCCACGGCGTCGTCCGCGCCCGGGTGCGGCCAGTCGGCCAGTTCCAGCTCCTCGCGCAGGTTCTCACCTTCGACGTCGAACGAGGGCAGCATCCGGTCGAGGCGGCGCGGGATCCACCAGGCGCGGCGGCCGAGCAGCGCCAGCACCGCCGGGACGAGCGTCATGCGCACGATGAAGGCGTCGATGAACACGCCTGCGGCCAGGCCGAACGCGATCGGTTTGAGGTTGGCGTCCCCGCTGGGCACGAACGCGGCGAAGACCGCGAACATGATCACCGCCGCTGCGGTGACGACCTTGCCGGAGGAGACGAAGCCGGTGTTGATCGCGCCGCGCGCGTCGCCGGTGCGCACGTACTGCTCGCGCATGCGGGAGACGAGGAACACCTCGTAGTCCATGGCCAGGCCGAACAGCACGCCCATGAGCACGATCGGCATGAAGCTGATCACCGGGCCGGTGCTGTTCACACCCAGTGCGTCGGCCAACCAGCCGTCCTGGAAGACGAGCTTGAGCAGGCCCATCGACGCGCCGATGCTGAGCAGGTAGCCCAGCGTCGCCTTGATCGGCACGGCCACGGAGCGGAACACCATGGTCAGCAGGATCAGCGACAAGCCGACCACGACGATGCCGAACGGCAGCAGGGCCTGCCCCAGTTTCTCGGAGACGTCGATGCCGACGGCGGTGAAGCCGGTGACGGAGATCGTGACGCCGTAGGCGTCCTGGAAGTGGCCGCGCAGCGAGCGGATCTCCTCGACGAGCTGCTTCGTCTGCTGCGAGTCCGGCGCGCCTTCCGGCATCACCTGCACGATTCCGGTGTCCGCGGTGGGGTTCGGCGTGGCCAGCGGCACGTCGGCCACCCCGGGCAGCTGCTCGATCTCGGCTTTCAGGTCGTTCATCAGCCCCAGCGGATCGTTGCTGGTGACGATGTTGGCGCTGACGATCAGCGGGCCGTTGAAGCCTTCCGGGAAGTGCTCGGAGACGAGGTCGTAAGTCACCCGCGCCGGGTCGTCCTCCGGCATCGCACCGGCGTCCGGCAGGGCCAGCCGCAGCCCGGCGGCCGGCACCGCGGCCAGGCCGAGAACGGCGACGACGGCCACCACCGTCACGACGGGGAACCGGGTCACGGCCCGCACCCAGCCGGAGAAGAAGCGCGTGCCCACCGGCTGCTTCCCGGAGCTGCGCCGCCCCGCGCGGGCACGCGGGCGTATCCGACCGCCGGCGAAGCCGAGCAGCGCCGGCACGAGCGTGAGCGTGACGAGCACGGCGATCCCCACACCGCCGGCGGCGGCCACACCCATCGTGGTCAGGAACGGGATCCCGGCCACGCCGAGGCCGAGGAGCGCGATCATCACCGTCAGTCCGGCGAAGATCACCGCCGAGCCGGCGGTGGCCACCGCTCGGGCGGCCGCTTCCTGCGGCGGTACGCCTTCGGCGAGCTCTTGCTGATGGCGGGAGAGGATGAACAGCGCGTAGTCGATGCCCACGGCCAGGCCGAGCATCAGCGCCAGCATGGGGGTGGTCGCGTTGATCGAGCCGAACAGCGTGGCCAGCAGGATCAACGTGGTGGAGATGCCTACGCCGATCAGGGCGTTGACCAGCGGCATCCCCGCGGCCACGAACGAACCGAGCGTGATCACCAGCACGACGACGGCGACGATCAGGCCGATCACTTCGACGATGCTCAGGCCGGGGAACTCCTGCGCGAACATCTCCCCGCCGTGCGAGGCCTGCGCCCCCGCGGGCAGTCGTTGCTGCAGATCGCCGGCGATGTCGGCGATCCTGTCCTTGGTGGCGTCGCTGACGGCGGTGGTCTGGACGTCGAGCTGGACGTTGATCAACCCGGCGCGACCGTCCTCGCTGATCGCCCCTCCGAGGTCCTCCTGGTAGGGCGAGACGACCTGCGCTGCGTGGTCGAGCTGTTCGAGCTCGTCGACGGCCGTTTCGACCTGCTGGCGCACGGCGGGCTCGCGCACGTTCTCGCCTTCCGGCGCGACGACCACGAGCTGCCCGGCGGCACCGCTGGTGGACGGGAACGTCACCGACAGCCGGTCGAGCGCCTGCTGCGCCTCGGTGCCGGGGATGGTGACGTTGTTGTCCATCTCCTCGCTGAACAGTCCCGCCGCACTGCCCGTGATGGCGAGCACGAGCAACCACACCACGAGCACGGTCCTGCGGGCCGCGAAGGCCCTGCGGCCCAGTGAGTACAAGAAAGACGACACGCCAGACTCCTACCGCCGGTCACGCCGGACGATCCCGAACTCCCGGAACGCCGTCGGCGCCCCCGGGCGAGGTACGATCTTCCACCTCGATACGGAATCGTATCCGATACATATTTGTATCTGATGCAGGGCCGTATCGGATACCATGGGCGCCACGCAGAGAGGCGGGGCACGACGCCCGAGCACCGCCGCAGGAAAGGACACGCGGGTTTGAGCAAGAGCAGGCCGGCCGCGCCCGAGACCGGCACGAGCGCCGCCCGGACGCGCGAGACCGCGCGCCGGGCCCGGACGCGCGAGCGGCTGCTGGACGCCGCCTACCGGCAGTTCTGCGCGCACGGCATCAACGGCACCTCCATCGAGGCGATCACCGACGATGCCGACTTCACGCGCGGCGCCTTCTACTCGAACTTCGGCAGCAAGGAAGAGCTGTTCCTGGCGCTCGTCGAACGCGAGCACCACGCCCGCCTGCAGGCGCTGCGGGAGGAGTTCCACGAGGCGATCGCCCCGCTGCGGCGCGCCGAGGGCAAACCCGAGCCCGAACTCATCGAGGAGGTCATCGCCGACCTGCTCGCCAGCCAGCCCGAGGCCCGCCAGTGGTGCCTGCTCAACACCGAGTTCCGGCTGCTGGCGATGCGCGAACCGCAGGTGGCCGCGCGCTTCCTCGAGGTCAAGCACGCCTTCCAGCAGCAGCTCGCCGAACTCATCGACACGGCGATGGCCTCCATCGGACTGCGGTTCTCCGTGGGGGCGGAGCAGCTGACCCAGATCCTGCTCGACCAGTTCGAAGCGACGATGCAGGACGCGGTGCTGTCCGGTGCGGACGATCCGGAGCGGACCGCGCGCGCCACCATCATGCGCACCCTGCCGCAGCTGGTGCACAGCCTCACCGAACTGCGCGACGACGAGACGCGCTGAGGCTGTCGCGGACGCTGGGCAAGCCCGCCGCGGCCGATCCGGCACCACCGGCACCGGAAGTCCTCAGTGGACCTGCACGCGGGGCGCACCGCGCAGAACGGCGGCGAACGACCGGTCAGCCCCGCCCTCCCGCGCTCGCGGGCTCGTTCACACCTCGTCACCGGCGGTGGAGCGCCTGCCCCGGCGCCCCCGTCCGCGGTGCTGCCGCTCGTGCTCGGCGAGCTGGTCGATCACGGTGGACACGGCGTTGCGGTGCTCGGGGCTGAGCGCGTGGAGGCGCCGCACGAGCCGCCCCTCCTCGGTCTCGCGCCGGCCGGTCGCCCCCTCGCTCCCCGCGCCGTCCTGGCGGGCCGCCTCGTCGTCGAAGAAGTAGCCGACCGGAACGCCGAAGAACCACGCCAGCGCCTCGATGTAGTTCTTGCGGGGGTTCGGCTGCTTGCCGTTGGCGAGCTGCTGCACGTAGGCGGCCGTCATCGCTCCGGGGTGGTCCTTGATCGCGGTTTCGATCTCCCGGTACGAGTACGGCCGCCGGTCCGGAGGGTGCACGGTCTGGATCAGATGGGTCAGTTTCTCGGCGAAACTCCGCTCAGACACTCCGTCCTGCTTCCTTTTCCTCGGTACCCCTCGGCACCGCGCCTGACCGGTCTTACCACGCGCCAACAGCTGTTGACGCGTCCATGGTACTCGGTCGCAGCACGCGCACACCGATCCGCGCGCCTGCGCGGCCACCGCACCGCGAGCACGGCGATCCCGGTGCGGCGGGGCTCCCGGGGCGGCGGGGCCCGCACCTCCCCGGGCTCCGGATCAGGGCTCCTGCCGGGGTATCTCGGTGCGGTCGAAGAAGCACCACGCCCACGTCTCCCCCGGTTCGGCCGAGGCGGCGACCGGATGGCCGGCCGCCGCGCTGTGCCCGGAGGCGTGCCTACCGGGCGAGGAATCGCAGCAGCCGACGTGCCCGCAACGCAGGCACGTGCGCAGGTGCACCCAGTCGCTCCTGCCCGCGCGCAGGCAGTCGAGGCAGCCGGCGCTGCTCGGCAGCACCGGTCGGATCTCACCGGTGTGCGGGCACTCCGCACCGCTTCGCGGGGCGAAGTCGAGGATCACCCCGGGGTCGGGATGGCCCCGCCCGGCCTCTGCCAGTCCCAGGTGCCGCAGCACCGCCGAAGTCAACGGCTCGGCCACGGCACGCGGGGTGTCGACGACGCGATCGACCCCGGCCGGGGCCAGCGTCGGCGCGTCCGCCTCGTCGCGCGGGCGCAGCACGATCGGCACCGACGGTGCCAACTGGCGGATCACCGTGGCGATGTGCGCCGCGTCCTCCGCGTCGTTCTCGCAGATCACCACCAGCTGCGCGGTGTGCAGGCCCGCGTCGCGCAGCACGTGCTCCTTGACCGGATCGCCCCGCACCACGGTGTGCCCGGCCGCTTCCGCCGCCGCGGCCAGGTCCGGGCCGAGGGTGGTCACCCGGACCGGCACGCCGCGGTAGGCCAGGGTGCGCGCCAGCCTCTCGGCCACCGGGCCCCAACCGGAGATGAGCACCCCGGCAGCGGTGTCCCCACCGCCCGGTTCCGGTGCGGCCGCGGCCTCCCCCGCACCGCGGGCGGACACGGCGCGGCCCAGCCGGTCGCCGCCCCAGGCCAGTGCCGGAGTGGCGATCATGAGCACCACGGTAACCGCGATGAGCACCTGCTCACCCGCGGCACCGAGCCCGGCCGGGCTCAGCCCCGCCTCGCTGCCGGAGCGCTGCAGCACGAACGAGAACTCCCCGATCTGCGCCAGCAGCAGCGACCCGGCCAGCGCGGTCGGGAACCGCATGCGCACGGCCAGCAGCGCAGCCAGCGCACCGACCGCCTTGAGCACGACCACGGCCAGCGCCAGCAGCAGCACCAGCCACCACATCCGCGCCAGCGCGGCGAGGTCCAGCAGCATGCCGATGGACGCGAAGAACGTCGCGCTGAAGACGATCTGCAGCGGCAGCACCTCGCTCAACGCGTGGATGCTGTGCCGGGACTCGCTGACCACCAGTCCCGCCAGGAACGCGCCCAGCGCCACGCTGACCCCGGCCAGCGAGGTGAGGTACGCGGTCCCCAGGCCGATGGCGACGACCGTGAGCAGGAAGACCTCGGGCGAGCAGGTGCGCGCCACGCGCTCCAGCAGCGGCGGCATCACCTTCCGCGCCACCAGCAGCACCACCGCCAGCACCGCGGCGGCCGTGCCGAGGGCGCGCAGCAGTTCCCACGGCCCACCGCCGGAGCCACCGGTTCCGAGCAGCGGCACGACGAGCACCATGAGCACCACGGCGAGGTCCTGGAAGATGAGCGCACCGATCGCCGAACGGCCCACCGGTCGCGTCGTGCGCCCCGAGGCCGACAGCACCTTGAGCACGATCGCGGTCGAGGACAGCGCCACCAGGAATCCGGTGAACAGCGCGGTGCGCACGTCGACGCCGAACGCGGCGACCGCGGCCGCGGTCAGCGCGGTGGTGGCCACCACCTGCACGCCGCCGCCGAGCAGCACCATGGCCTTGATCGCGGCGAGCCGCTCCAGCGAGAACTCCACCCCGATCGTGAACAGCAGCAGCATGACCCCGATGTCGGCCGCGGCGGTGACCGTGGCGGTGTCGGAGACCAGGCCCAGCTGGTGCGGGCCGATGAGCACACCGGCCAGCAGGAAGCCGACGATCGGCACGATCCGCAGCCGGACGCTGAGGTAGCCGATCACGCCCGCGGCGACGAGCAGCGCCACGACCGGCCCCAGGTACGTGGGGCTCTCCCCCGCCGCCAGCAGCACGTGCACCACTCCTCCCCTGCGGGTGCCGGACAGTGCACCGGAACACCCGCCGGGGCGCAAACGGCGCGGTTCCGCCGACATCGAACCGACGAGCGAGGCCAGCGCCCGCTACTGGGCCGGCGCGGCGCGCGAGCCCCAGCACCTCCCTGCCGCCCGCGGCCCTGCCACTCGGTAGGCTCAGGGCGACGAGCAGCGAGGGGAGCTCCATGTCCTGGAACGGAGACGAGTACCAGAGCCGGTTCGACGACCTGGCGGCGGCGGGCCACCACGTGCACGGAGAAGCCGACTTCGTCCTGTCCTACCGGCCCGCGAGCGTCCTCGACGCCGGCTGCGGCACCGGACGGGTCGCCGTCGAACTGGCCCGCCGCGGCGTCGAGGTCGTGGGCACGGACGTCGACGCGTCCATGTTGGCCACCGCGCGCAGCAAGGCACCGCACATCACCTGGGTGCAGTCCGACCTGGCCGAGCTCGCCCTGGAGCGCACCTTCGACCTCGTCGTCCTGGCGGGCAACGTCCCGCTGTTCACCACGCCGGGCACCGAGGAGGCCCTGGTCGCCGGGGCGGCGCGCCACGTGGCACCGGGTGGTCGGCTCGTCGCCGGGTTCAGCCTCGACCGCGGCTACTCGCTGGCGGATTACGACGCGCACGCGAAGGCCGCGGGACTCACCCCCGCGGAACGCTTCGCCACCTGGGAGGGCGCGCCGTTCGCCGACGGCGCCTACGCGGTGTCCGTGCACATCCGCTGACGCGCTGCCGCGGGCGCACCGCCCCGGTGGCGTCGCCCCGGCGGGGCGCACCGCCGCTCGGCGGCAGCGGTGTGCGCACGGCCGATGTTCTCGAGGTGCGGTCCGACCGAAGCTGCGGCCGCGGGGGCGCGCACCTATCGTCGTCGGCACGCGACCGCGGCGAAAGGACGACGATGAGCGAGCTGACCACCGCACAACCGCCGGGCACTCCCACCTGGATCGACCTCGGCATCCCGGACCTCAACCGGGCGATGGACTTCTACGGGGCGCTGTTCGGCTGGCAGTTCGCCGTGGGCTCCGAGGAGGTGGGGCAGTACACGCTGTGCCTGCTGCGCGGCAAACCCGTCGCGGCGATCATGCCGAACCCCGACGAGGGAGCCGAGCAGTTCTGGTGGAACGTCTACTTCGCCACCGAGGACTGCGACGCCACCACCGCGCGGGCGGAGGACGCGGGCGGCACGGTGCTGGTCAGCCCGATGGACGTGATGGACCAGGGCCGCATGGCCGTGATCGCGGACCCCACCGGTGCCCAGTTCGGGCTGTGGCAGGCCGCGGCGCACATCGGCAGCCAGATCGTCAACGAACCGAACGCCCTGCTGCGCAACGACCTCGTCACGCCCCACGCCGCGACCGCACGTGATTTCTACGCCGCGACGTTCGGTTTCACGCTGGACGCCAACCCGGACATGCCGGACACCGACTTCGCGTTCCTGCGACGGCCCGACGGCCACGAGATCGGCGGCATCCTCGGCGACCCGGCCGCCGGGCGTTCCCGCTGGGGGACGCTGTTCCAGGTGGACGACGCCGACGCCGCGGCCCGCCGGGCGGTCGACGCGGGCGGCGCCGCCGAGGCGCCCTTCGACATGATCTACGGGCGGCTCGCCGACATCACCGACCCGTTCGGCGCCGAGTTCCAGGTGGGCGCGCCCGGCGGCGGAAGCCGATAGCGAACGCGCGGCGCCGGGCCGGCGCCCGCGCGGGCCCTCAGCGCCTGCGAGCACCGAGGTCGAGGCGGTCCTTGATGTCGGCGAAGTGCTCCAGCATGGCGGTGCGCAGCTGGCGGGAGTCGCCGGCGCGGAGCGCCTCGACGATCGCGCGGTGCTGGGCGACCGTGCGGGCGCTGTCGGCGGCCGCGGGCAGGGTGAGAGCGTCCTCCGCTGCGTGGTAGGAGTCCCAGAACACGTCGACGAGCTGCCCCACCAGGGGGTTGTCCAGGCGGGCGTGGAGCGTCCGGTGGAACTCCCGGTCGACGTCGGGGTCCAGGTCGGTGCGCTCCATCTCGTCGCACAGGGCTGCCAGGTGGTCGAGGGTCTCGTCAGGCAGCGCGCCGACGAGCCGCTCGACCACGCCGACCTCGACCAGTTCGCGGATGTCGACGAGGTCGCGCAGCCCGCCCAGGTCCTCGGAAGACCGGTCGGCGAGAGCGCGGAAGGTCAGCGCGGGTGAGAGGGCGTGGAGGGGCGCCTCGCCGACGAAGGTGCCGTGCCCGTGGCGGATGTCGACGATGCCGAGGGCGCGGAGGGCCCGGACGGCCTCGCGGACGCTGTTGCGGGAGACGGACAGCTCCTCGATGAGCTCCAGCTCGGTGGGCATGGAGTCGCCGACGCGCAGTCCCCGTTCGTGGATCAGGGTGAGGATCTGCTCGGCCAGCGGGTCCAGGGCTGCCCGGCGGGGATGTTCACCGATCGTGCTCGTCATCTTCGAAAGCTCCCGTCGTCGATCCGCTCGCGGCTCTTTACAGCTCCTCGGCTGCGCTCTAGTGTACCGCCCAACATAGGACGTCCCACGTCCAACGTCCCCGATCGCGAGGCTCGTGGCCGGCGAGCGGGAGGAGGAGCTGTGAGCGAGGACGCGAGCGCGCACGTGCGCTGGTACCGCCAGATCACCGGTGCGCAGTGGAAGTCGTTCCTGGCAGCCTGGCTCGGTTACCTGCTCGACGGCTTCGACTTCGTGCTGATCACTCTCGTGCTGACCGAGATCAGCGAGACCTTCGACCTGAGCACCGTGCAGGCGGCCAGCCTGATCTCCGCAGCGTTCATCTCCCGGTGGGCCGGCGGCATGGCGCTCGGGGCGCTCGGTGACCGCTTCGGCCGGCGGATGGCGATGGTCCTCAGCATCGGGCTGTTCTCGGTGGGCACGCTCTTCTGCGGACTCGCTCCCTCCTACGGGGTGCTTTTCGCCGCGCGCCTGATGATCGGGCTGGGCATGGCCGGCGAGTACGGGGCCAGCTCCACGTACGTGATCGAGTCCTGGCCCCGCCACATGCGCAACAAGGCCAGCGGCTTCCTGATCTCCGGCTACTCGTTCGGCACCGTGGTCGCCGCGGGCGCGTACCAGGTCGTCGTCCCGGCGCTGGGCTGGCGTTCCCTCTTCTACATCGGACTCGCGCCGATCGCCGTCGCGCTCTGGTTGCGGCGCAGCTTGCCGGAGTCGCACGACTGGGCGCAGAACACCGCGCACTCCAAGCAGCCGACGATGTTGAGCGTGCTCTTCCGCGGGCGCCGCGCACCGACCAACCTCCTGCTGGCCGCCGCGGCTTTCGCGGCGCTGACCCTGATCTTCACGCGAACGGTCACCGAGCCGGTGCTGACCGGCGCGCTCGGCGTGATGGCCGCCGCGGTGTTCGTGGCCTACATGGTGCAGTTCAACGGTCCACGGTGGCCGGTGGGCGTGATGGTGATGATCATCGTGTTCGCGGCCTTCCTGTACTCCTGGCCGATCCAGTCACTGCTGCCGACCTACCTGAAGTCCGGCCTCGACTACAGCGCGGCGGAGGCCAGTGCGGTGCTGTCCTTCTCGGGGCTCGGCGCGGCCGCGGGCTGCTGGGTCGCCGGCTTCACCGGGGACCGCTTCGGCACCGCGCGCGCCTACTGGGGCAGCTTGCTGATCTCGCAACTGCTGATCTTCCCCGTGTTCCTGATCGGCGGGCGCAGCCTCGTCGCACTCGGTGCGCTGCTGTTCGCCCAGCAGATGTTCGGACAGGGCATCGCCGGTCTGCTTCCGAAGTGGATCGGCGGCTACTTCGACGTGCACTCACGGGCGGCCGGACTCGGCTTCACCTACAACGTGGGGGCTCTGGGCGGGGCCGTCGCCCCCGTGCTCGGAGCTGGCCTGGCCTCGACGATGAGCCTGGGCACCGCACTGGCGGTGATCTCGTTCACCCTGACCCTCGTGGTGATCGTGCTCATCGGGATCGACGCCCCGACGCGGCTGCAGCGCCTGCTGCGGCCGGACGCCGTGCGAAGCCGTGATGCGATCGACGCCAGCGCGATGACCGCATCCCGCACAACTGCCAGCGCGCGGGACTGAACCGCGCGGCACGAACGAGAAGAACGAGGAATCCACAGTGAACGCCGAAGCACTGCACGGAGTCGTACCCCCGGTGTGCACACCGCTGAATCCCGACTGGACGGTGGACGTCCCTTCCCTGGAGCGCCTCGTCGACTTCCTCCTCGAGGGGGGAGTGGACGGCCTGTTCGCGCTCGGCTCGACCAGCGAGGTCGCCTTCCTGCCCGACGACCACCGCCAACAGGTCCTCGAGACCGTGGTGGCCCGCACCGCGGGCGAAGTGCCGGTGCTGGCAGGCGCCATCGACATGACCTCCCTCCGCGTGCTCGACCACGCGCGTGCCGCGGCGAAGGTCGGCTGCGACGGGCTGGTCGTCACCGCCCCGTTCTACACCCGCACCCACCCCGCCGAGATCGAGCGGCACTTCCGCACGGTCGCCGAGGGCACCGACCTCCCCGTCTACGCCTATGACCTACCGGTGTCGGTGCACACCAAACTCGACACCGACATGCTCGTGCGGCTGGCAGCCGAGGGCGTGCTGGCCGGGGTGAAGGACTCCAGCGGCGACGACGGTGCCCTCCGGCGTCTCGTCCTCTCCGCGCGGCAGACGGCTCCCGCCCCCTTCAGCGTGCTGACCGGATCCGAGCTGACCACCGACGCGGCGCTCCGGATGGGAGCGCGCGGTGCCGTGCCCGGCCTCGCCAACGTGGACCCCCGCGGGTACGCGCGGTTGTACGAGTACTGCGCAGCGGGCGAGTGGGACGCCGCGGCCGCGGAGCAGGAGCGGTTGATCGCCCTCTTCGGACTCGTCGACGCCGGCGAGGCAGCGCGGATGGGACGGGGGTCCTCCGCCCTCGGGGCGTTCAAAGCAGCCCTGCAGTTGCGGGGGATCATCGACCACGCGACGACGGCGCCACCGCAGTTCCCGCTCGACGAGGCCGAGACCCGGTGCGTGCGGTCCCGACTGGAAGCGGCGGGATTGCTGTGACCCGCGCGGAACGGACCGACGCGGAACGCGCGCCCGCGATCGGCGTCGACATCGGCGGCACCAAGATCGCGGCAGGTCTCGTGGAACCGCCAGGAAAGGTGGTCCGCAGCGTGCGCGCGGCGACGCCGACCGCGGGTGGGCAGGCGGTGCTGGACACCGCCGCGACCCTGATCGGCGACCTGGCCGCTGGTGGTGGCATCAGCGGGGTCGGTGTCGGCGCGCCGGGGATCATCGACCCCGTCGAGGGCGTGGTGAGCTCGGCCACCGACACCGTCCCCGGCTGGGCCGGGGTAGCAGTGCGCGCCGGCCTGCAACGGCGCACCGGTCTTCCTGCCGCCGTGGACAACGACGTGCGCGTGATGGCTCTCGGAGAAGCCGCCGCCGGAGCCGGTCGGGACCGCGCCGAAGCCCTGCACCTGTCGGTCGGCACCGGGATCGGCGGGGCCCTGCTGCGCAACGGCCGGCTGGTGCGCGGCGGTCACGGCAGCGCGGGGGAAGTCGCGCACGTGCTGGTCCCGGCCCGGGGGCGGATCCCGTGCGGTTGCGGGCGCCGGGACCACCTCGAAGCGGTGGTGGCCGGGCCCGCCATCGCCGCCGACTACGCGGCCCGTTGCGGCGCTGCCGACGTCCCCGGCCTGCCGGAGGTGGCCAGCAGGATGCGCGCCGGTGACGAGGACGCGCGCACCGCGATCACCAGTGCGGCCACCCTGCTGGGGCGATGCCTCGCGGGGATGGCCACCGCGTTCGACCTCGACGCCGTGATCCTCGGCGGGGGTGCCGCCCAGATCGGCGCGGAGTTCCTGCACCCGCTGTCGAACGCCCTGCGGGCCGAGGTCCGCCCGCCCGGCCGAGCGATACCGGTGCATCCCGCGCAGCTCGGCACGGACGCTCCGATCATCGGTGCCGCCCTGCTCGCACGCGAAACACCCGCGGAGAGGACATGATGGACTCGTCCACACCAGACCGGGGGAGGACGCTGCGGCGTCTTCTGCAGCACATCGACCAGCGCTTGGTCGTCTCCTGCCAAGCGGGCAGCGATCACGCGCTGCGCGACACGAGCACCGTGGTGCGGATGGCCCGCGCCGCGGAGGACGGGGGTGCGGCCGCGATCCGCTGCGGAGGGGTCGGCGGAGCCGCGGACGTCGCTGCGATCGCGCAGGCCGTGCGCGTCCCGGTGATCGGGCTGACCAAGGACGGCACCGACGGCGTCTACATCACCCCGACCGTGCGGGCTGCGCTGTCCGTCGTCGAGAGCGGAGCCGACGTGGTCGCCGCCGATGCCACCGACCGCCCCCGTCCCGACGGTGCGGTCTTCGGTGACACCGTCCGGGCAGTGCACGGTGCCGGGCGACTGGTGATGGCCGATGTGTCCACGTTGGACGAGGGGATCGCGGCCGCCGAGGCCGGGGCCGACCTGATCGCGACCACCCTGTCCGGGAACATCGCACCGCAGCCCCGGCCGCGCGCACCTGATCTCGACCTGGTCGCGCACCTGCGCAGAACCCTTCCCGACATCCCCGTCGTCGCCGAAGGACGGTACTACCACCCGCGCGATGCGGCCGCGGCCGTGTCAGCCGGAGCGACCGCCGTCGTCGTCGGCACGGCCATCACCGACCCCACCTGGATCACGAGCCGGTTCGCGGCGGGGCTGGGGCGCGCGCACGGCGATGACGCGGTGCCGCCCGAGCGGTGATCTCCCCCGCGGGGGAGCTGCCCGCGGGGGCTCCGCCCGGAGCGCCGCCGGCCGCGCTCGCCGCGATCAGGCCGAGGTGCGCACGACCAGCTCCGGGGACACCGCGATGCGCCGGTCGGCTCGCCCCTCGGAGAGCATCCGGACCGCCTCGGCGGCGATCTGCGCCTGCGGTTGGCGCACCGTGGTCAGCTGCGGCTGCGCCAGCTCCGCGTACGGGATGTCGTCGAAGCCGGTCACGCGGACGTCGTCCGGCACCCGCACCCCGCGCCGGTTCAGGGCGCCCAGCACGCCGAGCGCGATGGTGTCGTTGCCGCAGACGATCGCGTCGGCGAGCCCCTCGGCCAGGAGCTGTTCCGCGGCCCGCTCGCCCCACTCCTTGCTGAAGTCTCCCAGCAGGACGGCGTCACCGGAGTCCCCGGCCGCGCGCCGGTACCCGTCGAGCCGGGCCTGCGCGGCCGAGTCGGTGGGTTGCGCGCCGACGAACACGAGCCGCTCGGCGCCGACCGCGGTGAGGTGCTGCAGGACCTGGACGATGCCCGCCTCGCTGTCCACGCCGACCCAGCTGCCGCTGAAGCCGTCCACCCGCAGGTCGAGCTGCACGACGGGGACCCGCGCGGCGGCGGTCCGCACGGCCTCGGCGCTGCGCTGCCGGTGGCACGGGATCATGATCAGCGCGTCGACCCGGCGGTCCAGCAGGGCGCGGACCTGGCGCTGCTCCGTCTCCGGTTCGTAGTGCGAGTTCGCCAGCAGCAGGCTGCGCCGCCCACCGTGCAGTTGCTCCTCCACGGACTCGACGAGCGTGGCGAAGAAGGGGTTGGCGATGCCCGGCACGACCATGCCGATGGTGTGCGTGGTCCTGCTGCGCAAGGCGGCGGCGACGACGTCCGGCTCGTAGTCGAGCTCGCGCGCGGCCGCGCGGACCTTCTCCCGGTTCTCGGCGCGCACGCCGCGCTGACCGGACAACGCGCGCGAGGCCGTCGCCACGGACACCCCGGCCCGCGCCGCGACATCGTGGATGTTGACGGTCACTCCACTCCCCTCGTCGGCTTCCCGCTTCCACCACCGTAATCGATTTCTTACGGGAAAAGCTCTTGACGCTCCCATTTTCGTCGGTCATCGTCACTCGTTGCGGAAAACGATTACACCTTCGTTCCCGCCGGATTGACGACGAGTGGAGCGCACATGGCCGACGACGCGCCCCCGGGGCACCTGGAGCTGACCGGGGTCTCCAAGGCCTACCCGGGCGTGCGCGCGCTGGACGCGGTCGACTTCGACCTGCGCCCCGGCGAAGTGCACGTGCTGCTCGGCGAGAACGGCGCGGGCAAGAGCACGCTGATCAAGATCATGGCGGGGGTGCACCAACCGGACACCGGCGACGTGCGCGTCGACGGCCGAGCGGTGCGGCTGCACGGGCCCCGCGACGCCGAGCGGCTCGGGATCTCCACCATCCACCAGGAGATGGCCCTGGTCCCGCAGCTGACCGTCGCGGAGAACATCTACCTCGGCCGACCCCCGCGCCGGTTCTGGGGCGTCGACCGCGCCCGGATGCGGCGGCAAGCCCGCGAGCTCGTCGAGCGCACGGGTCTGGACCTCGACGTCGACGCGGTGGTCGGCGATCTCGGAGTGGCGCAGCGCCAGACCGTGGAGATCGCCAAGGCGCTGAGCCTGGACGCGCGGTTCCTGATCATGGACGAGCCGACCGCCGTGCTCAGCCGCGGCGAGGTGGAGCGGCTGTTCGGCATCGTCCGGAACCTCACCGGCAGCGGGGTCGGCGTCGTGTTCATCTCGCACCTGCTGCACGAGGTCGCCGAGATCGGCGACAGGGTCACGGTGCTGCGCGACGGGGCCAAGGTGGACGAGGCACCCGCCGGGACCGACCCGGACGAACTGGTGCGGCTGATGGTCGGCCGCTCCGTCGACCAGCAGTACCCGCCGCGGGAGGCGGAGATCGGCGAGGTGCGGCTGGAGGTGCGGGACCTGGCCGCGGACGGCGTGCTGGAGGGCATCAGCTTCACCGCGCGCTCCGGGGAGGTCCTCGGCATCGGCGGGATGGTCGGTGCCGGACGCACCGAGCTGGTCCGCGCGTTGTTCGGCGCCGATCGCTACGACCGCGGCGAGGTGCTGGTCGGCGGCAGGCGGGTCCCTCCGGGGGACGTCGCCGCCGCCCGGGCCGCCGGGCTCGCGCTGGTGCCGGAGGACCGCGCCGGGCAGGGGTTGGTCCTGGGGGCCTCGGTGGCCGAGAACCTCGGACTCGCAACGCTCTCCGAACGCACCCGGTTCGGCCTGGTGGACCTGGACGAACAGCGGCGCCGGGCCGAGGAGTCGGTGCGGCAGCTGCGGATCCGGACCGCCGACCCGGAGCAGCCGGCGGCCACGCTCTCCGGCGGCAACCAGCAGAAGATCGTCATCGGCAAGTGGCTGCTGGCGCGACCGCAGGTGCTCATCCTCGACGAACCCACCCGCGGCATCGACGTCGGCGCGCGGGCCGAGATCTACCAGCTGATCGGCGAACTCACCCGCGAGGGCACCACCGTGCTCGTCGTCTCCAGCGACCTGCCCGAGCTGCTCGGGCTCAGCGACCGGGTGCTGGTGCTGGCGGACGGACGGCTGCGCGGGGAACTGGACGGTGCCGAGGCGACCCAGGAGCGCGTCCTGGCGCTGGCCGTCTCGGCCGGGAACGCACGAGGGGGAAGCGATGGCTGACAACGAGGTCGGCGCACGGTCGCGCCGGCCGGTGGCGCTCGGGCGCGCCGGCGGACCGCTCGGGGGCCTGCTCGCGCTGGTGGTGCTGCTGGCGCTGTTGTCGCCGGACTTCCTCACGGCGAACAACCTGCTCAACGTCGGCGTGCAGGCGTCGGTGGTCGCGGTGCTCGCCTTCGGGCTGACGTTCGTGATCGTCAGCGGGGGCATCGACCTGTCCGTGGGCAGCGTCGCCGGCCTGGCCGGGATCGTCGCAGGGTGGGCGATGAGCGGCCTGGGCCTGCCGCTGTGGTTGGCGATCCCCTGCGGCCTGGCGGCGGGCGGAGCGGCCGGGTTGATCAGCGGCGTGCTGGTGACCGCCGGTCGCGTTCCTCCGTTCATCGCCACGCTGGCGATGCTGACCATGGCGCGGGGGCTGGCGCTGGTGATCGCCGACGGCCGTCCGATCACGATGGACGGCTGGTTGGCCGACCTGGGCAGCGGCGAGCTGTTCGGGGTCGTGCCGTACCCGGTGCTGGTGATGCTGGCGATCGGGGTGATCACCGCGTTCGTGCTGCGCCGCACGTACGCGGGGCGCGCGATGTACGCGATCGGCGGCAACGCCGAGGCGGCGCGGCTCTCCGGCATCAAGGTGACGCGCCAGCGGTTGCTGATCTACGCGCTGTCCGGGCTCTTCGCCGCGGTGGCCGGCATCCTGCTGACCGCGCGGCTGGCCTCGGCGCAACCCGAGGCGGGAACCGGCTACGAGCTGGACGCGATCGCCGCGGTGGTCATCGGTGGGGCGAGCCTCGCCGGTGGCGTCGGCTCGGCGCTGGGCACGTTCGTCGGGGCGCTGATCCTCGCGGTGCTGCGGAACGGGTTGAACCTGCTGGACGTTTCGGCGTTCTGGCAGCAGGTCGCGATCGGCGCCGTCATCGCTGCCGCGGTGCTGTTCGACACGCTGCGCCAGCGGCGCCGCTCGGGCGGCCGGCGTCCCGCGCTGCGCACCCCGGCGTTGCGCCGGGGCGTGGCGGTGGTGACCGCGTTGCTCGTCGCGGGGGCCGGCTGGGCCGTGCTCGAGCGGCAGAACGCGGCGGACGACGAGCGGCCGACGATCGCGCTGTCGCTGTCCACCCTGAACAACCCCTTCTTCGTCGACGTCCGCGCCGGGGCTCGGGCCGAGGCGGAGCGCCTCGGGGTCGAGCTCGTGGTCAACGATGCCGGGGAGGACGCCTCGCAGCAGGCCAACGCGGTGCAGAACGCGATCGCGCGGAACGCGGACGCGATCGTCGTCAACCCCGTCGACTCCGATGCCGTGGTGCCGTCGGTGCAGGCCGCGAACGACGCGGAGATCCCGGTCATCGGTGTGGACCGCGCACCCAGCGACGGCACCGTCGTCACCACCGTCGCTTCGGACAACGTCACCGGTGGGCGGCTCGCCGCGCAGCAGCTCGCCGAGCTCGTCGGATCCGGACCGGTCGCGGTGCTGGAGGGCCAACCGGGGACGTCGGCGGCGCGGGAACGCGGCGAGGGCTTCGCCCGGGAGATCCGCGAGCACCCGGACGTCCGGGTCGTCGCCTCGCAGCCGGCGGATTTCGAGCGCGCCAAGGCGCTGGACGTGATGCAGAACATCATGCAGGCGCACCCGGAGGTCCGGGGCGTGTTCGCGGCTAACGACGAGATGGCGCTGGGCGCCACCAAGGCGCTCGGCGGGCGGGCCGGCTCGCAGGTGCAGGTCGTCGGCTTCGACGGCACGCCCGAAGGGCTGGCAGCGGTGCAGGCCGGCACCGTCAGCGCGGACGTCGCCCAGCAGCCGCGGAAGCTGGGCGAGGCCGCCGTGGAACAGGCCGTCCGCGCCGCCCGCGGCGGTCGCTCCGGCCCGGGAGAGCCGACGAGGATCCCGGTCCGGGTCGTCACCGAGGACACGGTGGGGGCGTTCCTCCGCGGGAAGTGACAACGCCGGACGAGGGCCCGCCGCGGGGACCGGACCCTGAAACGATGTCGATGCAGTATCGAGAGGTTCCTCCTCCGCGCGGGGCCTTGACCGCATTCGCGGCGATGAATGACGATCCGCGCAATGACGGCCCCTGATCCGCAGCGCGGGGCTTGCGACCGGGGAGGACACGCGATCGGTGACCGCAGCGGAGAACTCGGCCTCGGTCGTCCCGGGGCCCGGTCCCGCGGCACCGACCGGTGTTGCCTTCTGAGCGGAAGGTAGGGACGTGTCGTGGCACGAGAGATGTTCAAAAACAGGTTCGCCTTCATCGCCGCCGCGGTGGGCATGGCCGTGGGAACGGGCAACGTCTGGAGGTTCCCCCGCGTCGTCGGCGAGTGGGGCGGCGGCTCGTTCCTCATCGCACTCATCATCGCGAACCTGGTGTGGGCGGTCCCCCTCCTGATGGCGGAGTCCCTGCTCGGCTCCCGGTCCCGATTCGGCACCGTCGGCGCCTTCCGCGATTTCATGGGGCGGAAGTTCGCCTGGCTGGGCGGCTTCATGGGCTTCATCGGCGTGGGGATCCTCTTCTACTACTCCGTGGTGTGCGGATGGGCGCTGCGCTACCTCGTTTACGCGATCACCGGAACGCTGCGGTCGGGCGTGGACACGCAGGCGCTGTGGGACGATTTCAGTTCGAGCCCGCTGCAGACCATCGGTTTCCACGCCCTGTCGATCCTGCTGGTGGGGTTGATCGTCTACCGCGGACTCCGGAAGGGCTTCGAGTCGCTGCTGCAGGTCGTGATCCCCGCGCTGTTCGTCATCCTCGCCGTCCTCGTCGTCCGCGCGGTCACCCTGCCCGGAGCCGTCGAGGGCCTGCGCCACATCTTCGTGCCGGAGTGGGGCCGCCTCGGCGAGGCCGAGGTGTGGCTGCAGGCGTTCACCCAGATGGCCTTCTCCACGGGAGCCGGCTGGGGGCTGTACCTGACCTACGCGGTCTACATGCGCCGCCGCGAGGACATCGGGCTCAACGCGTTCGTCGTGTGCGGGTCCAACCTCATCGCCTCGCTCATGGCGGGAATCGCCGTGCTGTGCTCGGTCTTCGCGCTCCGCGGTGCCGAGTTCGCCGCCGAGGCCGCCGAAGCGGGCAACCAGGGCCTGGCGTTCATCTACTTCGCCGAACTGCTCACCCAGATGCCCGGCGGACCGTTCTTCGCCGTGCTGTTCTTCCTCGCGCTGTTCCTGGCCGGCATCTCGAGCCTGATCGCGATGATGGAGCTCGCCACCCGCAACGTCGTGGACATGGGACTGTCCCGCCGCAGCGCGGTGCCGTGGATCGTGGGCGCGGCGTTCCTCGCCGGCATCCCCTCGGCCTACAGCGTCGGATTCCTGACCAACCAGGACAACGTGTGGGGCATCGGACTGCTGCTGGGCGGGTTGTGCGCGGCGTTGGCCGTGCTCAAGTACGGCGTGCAGCGCGCGCGGCAGGAGATCGACTCCGTCAGCGACATCCGGGTCGGCCGGTGGTGGAACGCGTGCCTCTACGCCTTCCCGGTGATGTTCGCGCTGCTGTTCGGCTGGTGGATCCTGCAGGCCGTTGGCGAGCCCCAGTGGTGGAACCCGTTCCAGGAGTTCAGCCTCGGGACGCTGCTGCTGCAGTGGGGACTGGTGGCCGTGGTGATGCTGCTGCTCAACCGGTTCCTGGCCGGCCGGATCGGCGCGGGACCGATGAGCCCGTCCCGAACCGGCGAGAGCGGACCGGAGAGCGGCGAACCCGGTGAACCGGGAGATGACCGGCCGGGCCCCTCCGACGAGGGCTGAGTCCCCGCGCCCCGGCAGCCGGTTCGAGCACCGCGGCCCGGGGCGGGGACCGACCTGCTTGCCGAGGTCCTGCTCGTTCTCCACGTTCGGCGGCATCCGCGGGCACCGGTGTCGCGCCGGCGGCCCGCGGATGCGCGCGCGGCGAACCGGTCACGGCGAGAGCTCCTCCAACGTGCGGCCCTTGGTCTCCTCCGCGAACAGCAGCGTCACCAGCGTGCCGATCAGCGTGATCCCGCCGATGACGAAGAAGACGCCGGAGAGGTTCGTGCCCCCGGCGTAGATGGCGCCGACCAGGATCGGGCCGGTGATCAGGCCGAGGCGGTTCATCATGCCGCCCATGCTGCAGCCCAGCGCTCGACTCCGCGTCGGGTACAGCTCCGGCGTGTACAGGTAGAGGGTGACGTTCACGGCGAAGTTGAACACGGCCGCGACCGCCGAGAGCACCGCCAGCTGCGGAGCCGCGGCGGCCCCCAACGCGGCGAGGACCAGCAACGGCAGCGTCGTCAGCCCCAGCCCGAGTCCGAGCACGAGGCGGCGTCCCAGCTTGTCGACGGTGAGCGCGGCGGCGAGGCAGCCGAACAGCCCGGCGACCGACGCCGAGGTGCTGAACCACAGCGCCGTGCCGATCGGTAGGTGGTAGACGTCCCTGTACAAGGTCGGAAGCCAGGACGTGATGCCGTAGTTGGCCAGGTAGCCGACGAACCAGACCACCCAGACCACGAGGGTGCGCCGGCGGTAGCGCCCGGTGAACAGCTCGCGGAGCGAGCTGGTGCTGTGCTGCGCGGCCGGCACGGAGGCCGCAGGTGCTGGTGCGGCCAGCACCTGCCCGGTCGAGCGGCGCACTTTCCCCTCGATGTGCTCGAGGGACCGCACCGCCTCGTCGGTGCGGCCCCGGGCGGCCAGCCACCGCGGCGACTCCGGAACACCCCGCTGCACCGCGACCGCGGCCAGCCCCGGGATCGCGGCGAGCAGGAACAGCGTGCGCCAGCCCCAGTGCGGAACGACCCACGCCGAGGCCAACGCGCCCACGGCCAGACCGGCCGGGAAGACGATCTCGTAGAGCAGCACGAACCGGCCGCGGCCCTTCGTCCGGCTGAGCTCGCTGATGTAGGACGCCGCGGTGGGCACCTCGCCACCGATCGCCAGCCCCTGGACGAACCGCAGGACCAGGAACGGCGCCAGTGAGGTGCTCAGCGTCATCCCGGCGCTGCACAGCGCGGTGACCGCGACGCACAGCGCGATCACCCGGACGCGGCCGACGCGGTCGGCCACCCACCCGGCCGCCAGGGCGCCCAGGAGCATGCCGACGGAACCGACGGTGAACGTGGTGGTGACACCGGCCGCTGACAGGTCCCACTCGCGCGAGATCTGCGGCATCGAGTAGGCGATCAACAACTGGTCGAACGCTTCGAAGAAGGTGACCACGCCGATGACGAGGCGCACGGTGACGTGCCAGCGCGACATCGGCAGTCTTTCGAGTCGTGCGACGATCTCCTGTTGGAGCGTGGGATCCGATGAGGCCGCGGTTGTCATGCGTCCCTCCTTCCAGGGACGGCCATGCCACGTGGTGGGAACGGTTGGCATGGAGGGGTGTTCGCCGGGTTTCCGGTGGGCCGTGCCCGACCGTTCTGCGCCTTCCGCACGAGTGCGGGCCGGTCCTCCCCGAGGACCGGCGTCAGCGGAGGTGGGCGTCCAGGAAGCGGACGGTCTCGTCCCACCAGCCGTGCTCGGCCTCGCGGGCGGGCACGACGACGTCCTCGGTGGTGAGCGCGAGCAGCGGGCGGGGGTTCTCAGGCGGGGCGAACCCGAGCCACGGGGAGCGCAGCTCGCTGAGCGCCTCGGCCACCGACGGCGCACCGCGCCACGGTGCGGTCTCCACGCCGAGGGGCTCGTGGGCGACGGCCGCGGCGAACTCGTGCACCGCCGCTGCCCACGTCGCCAGGTGCCCGCCCATGCCGAACCCCAGCACAGCGGTGGCCCCGACCGGCACGCCCACGCGCTCGCGCAGGTGATCGGCCGCCGCGGTGAGGTCGGCGGCGAGGTCCTCGGCGGCCAGCAGCTCCATGGCGGCCCGCGCGGTCTCGGTGTTCTCGGGGCGGAACTCCTTCCCGCCCGTCTCGTAGTAGAGGAACGGTGCGACCACGACGCAGCCGAGCCGGGCCAGGGAGCGGCAGTGCTCCTCGACGGACTCGGTCAGCCCGCAGACGTCGTGCAGGACGATCGCTCCCGCGCGCGGTGTCCCCTCCGGGAACCGCACGAACAGCGGTGCGGCGGTGCGCAGCACGCGGCGCCTCCGGTTGGCCGGGCCGTGCGCGCGGTGGTGGTGTTCGATCAGTTCGGTGGGCATCAGGCCGCTCCTTCAGCTCGGCACGTGCACCGGCGGCACGAACGGCACCGGCGTCGGTTCGAGTGCTGTCACGTCGACTTCGACCAGGTACGGCCCGCCGTGGTCGACCGCCTTCGCGAACACCTCGGCGAAGGAACCGGACCGGTTCACCAGCGCGTGCGGCACGTCCAGCGAGTGCGCCAGGCGGGCGAAGTCCGGTGTGAACAGGTCGACGCCGCTGCGCCGGCCGACGTGTTCGTCCTGCATGTTGCGCAGCACGCCGTAACCGCCGTCGTTGAACACGACCACGACCAGCCACGGCCGTTCCTGCGCGAGCGTTGCCAGCTCGCCGAGGTGCACCGCCAGTCCTCCGTCACCGACGAGCAGCACCGCTGGCGCCTCCGGACTGCCCAGCGCAGCACCGATGCCGGTGGCCAGGCCCTGGCCGATCCCCCCGCCGACCGGGAAGACGTTGGTGCTCGGATGCCGGATCTCCAGCAACCGGTTGCCCCACTGGCTGGACGGGATCGTCACGTCCCTGGCCACGACCGAGTCCGCCGGCAGGGTGCTGCGCAGGGCGTCGCAGATCCGGACGTACGGGCCGATGGCCTCCCGCAGGTGGTGGCGCACCGCAGCGCGGGTCTCGCGGACGCGATCCCGCCAGGCCGCCTCCGCTCCGGTGTCGCCGATCTCGGTGAGCAGCCGGCGGAGCACCTCCGCGGCCTCGCCCACCAGCCCGACCGTCGCGGGATGCACCCGCCCGACGGCCGCCGGGTCGACGTCGATCTGCACGTGGCGTTCGGGCAGTTCCAGGCCGTAGTGCCCGGTCTCGTTGGAGCGGAAGTGGGTGCCGATGCTCACCAGGAGGTCGGCCTCGGCCAGCAGCTCGGCGGCCTTCGGGCTGGTCGCGAAGTTGCCGATCACCAGCTCGTGGTCCTCCGGCACGGCCCCGCGACCGGAGTTGCTCGTCAGCACACCGGCGTCGAGCCGCTCGGCGAGCTCGCGGAGCGGTTCGCGGGCCCGCGCGCCCCCGCCACCGACCCACAGCAGCGGATTCCGCGCCTTCCGCAGGAGCTCCGCGGCGCGGTGCACCTGCTCCTCCGCCGCCGGTTCCGCCGGCTCGCCGCTCTCGGCCGCGCCGGGTTCGATCCGCTGCTGCGCGTGCTGCAGGTCGATCGGCCACTCCACGCTGGTCGGCCCCGCGGGAAGCGTGCGGGCCGTGCGGACCGCTCCGCGCAGCGCGGACTCCGCGTCCGCGGCGGAGGTGATCGTGGTGGCGTGCTTGGACACCGCGGTGAGCATTCCCAGCTGATCGCGGGTCTCGTGGATGACACCGCGGCCCTGGCCGAGGTACGGGGAGTCGATCTGCCCGGTCACGTGCAGCACGCGGCTGCCGGCGGTCAGCGCCTCCACCATCGCCCCCGCTGCGTTGCCCGCACCGGTGCCGGTGCTGGTGATCGCCACGCCCGTACCACCGCGCGCACGGGCGTGGCCGTCGGCCGCGTTGACCGCGGCGGCCTCGTGGCGGACGGGGACGAACCGCAGTTCGCGGGACACGGCCTCCACCAGGGGGAGGTTGTGCACGCTGACCACACCGAAGGCCGTGTCGGCCCCGTTGTCGCGCATGACCTGGACGAGCAGGTCACCGCCGTTTCCTCGATGCATGTGCAGTCCTTCGCGGGTCAGACGTGGCGGGCGATGCCGCCGCCGACGTCGAGGGAAGAGCCGGTGATGTAGGAGGCGCGGGGGGACAGCAGCGACGCGACGGCGTAGGCGACCTCCTCGGCGGTGCCCAGCCTCCCGAGCGGAATGCCGCGGTCCGCGGCCAGTTCCGCGCTCCAGTCGGTGAAGTCCAGGGCGGAGTCCGATTCCTCGTGGCGGCGCCGCCACTGGCCGGTGTCGATCAGGCCCAGGCACACCGAGTTCACCCGGACCGCGTCAGCGGCCAGGTCCGAGGCAAGCGTCTTGGTGAGGTTCAGCAGTGCGGCGCGCGCCGCCGAGGTCGCCGCCAACCGCGGCTCCGGCTGGCGGGCGAGGATCGCGTTGACGTTGACCACCGCGCCGGCGTCCGAGCGCCGCAGCCACGGCAGTGCGGCCCGGACCAGGTGCAGGACGCCGCAGATCTTCAGGTCGAACTCGTCCCGCCACTGCTGCGCGCCGGTCTCCTCCGCTCTCGCCATCAGCGAGCGCCCGGCGTTGTTGACCACGCCGTCCACACCGCCGAACCGCTCCGCCACCTGCTCGACGAACGCCCGCACCGCGGCCTCGTCGGTGACGTCGCAGGCGGCGGTGTGCAGCGTGCCGTCCGCACCGCCGAGAGCCCGCTCGAGCCGGTCGCCGTCCCTGGCGCAGGCGGCGACGCGGGCGCCCTCGGCGAGCAGCATCCGCGCCGTGGCGAGTCCCACGCCCGAACTCGCTCCGGTCACCACCACCGCGCGGCCGGTGAATCCGAGATCCACGTGCTCCTCCTCCTATCTGCAAACAAAACCACCGTCGACCGGGAGCGTCTGCCCGGTGACGTAGGCGGCGGCGTCGGACAGCAGGAACCGCACCGCGCCGACGAGGTCCTCGGGCTGCTGGGGGCGGTCCAGGGCGCGGTTGCGCCGGTAGAGGTCGTGGCGCTCCGCCGGGATGTCCCGGGTCGCCTCGCACTCGGTGATGCCCGGTGCGACGGCGTTGACGGTGACCCCGTCCGGCCCCGCGTCGCGGGCCATCGTCCGGGTCAGCGCGACCAGGGCCCCCTTCGAGGCCACGTAGTGCGCCAACCGGGGCGGGCCGTAGAAGGCCACGTCCGAGGCGACGTTGAGGATCCGCCCCCCGCCCCGGGCGCGCAGCTGCGGGTACAGCGCCCGCGAGACCAGCCACGTCCCCCGCAGGTTCACCGACATGACGCGGTCGAACTCGCCGGGGTCGATCTCGTGGAAGGCCTTCCCGCCGACGCCGTCGGCGAGGGCGGCGTTGTTCACCACACCGTGGGCACCGCCGATCTCCGCCACCCGGGTGGACAGGTTCTCCACGGATTCCACATCGGACACGTCGGTGTCCACCCGGTGCACCGCGCAACCGCGCGCGCCCAGGTCGGCGACCACCGCGGCGGCCGATTCCGGGTTCCGCTCGGCCACCACCACCTGCGCGCCCGCCGCGGCGAGATCGCGGGCGATCGCCCGCCCCAGTCCGCGCCCGGCACCGGTGACCACCACCGTCCGCCCCTGCAGGTTCATCGCGCACCTCCGTCCACATCGTCCAGAAACCGGCGGACCGCTGCGTTGAACTCGTCCGGCCGCTCCTGGTTGGCCGCGTGTCCCGCGCCGGGGACCACTTCGAACCGCGCGCCCGGGACCCCGCCGGCCAGAGCACGGCTCTCCGCCACCCCGGTCACCACGTCCTCGGCGCCGACCACCACCAACGTCGGCGTGGTGATCGCGGCGAGCTGGTCGGAGTGGTCCGTGGCGGCCATGGCGCGCGCGGCGTTGCGGTAGCCGGTCAACCGCACGCGCGACATCTGCACCAGCACCTGCTCGGCCACACCCGCATCCGCGTCCCGAGCGGTCAGGCGCGGCCCCCGCCGCTCGGCGAACGCGCCCGCACCCAGCCGGGTCAGCTCCTCGACGCGGTTCGCCATCGCCGCGCGAGCCTCGGCCGTGCGGCCGGAACCGCGCGAGGAGTCCGCGAGGACCAGCGAGCGCAGCAGGTCCGGGGCCGTGAGCGCCATCCGCGTGGCGATGACCCCGCCCCACGACACGCCGAGCACGTGGGCCGGAACCGCGCCGAGACCGCGGAGGACGGCGACGGCGGTCCCGACGTAGTCGTCGAGCGCAGGCTCGCCCGGCAAGTCCGCAGAACCGCCGTAACCGGGGGCATCCCAGGCGAGGGTCCGACGACCGGGCAGGCCGGACATCTGAGCGGTGAACGCCTCGGCAGCCCCGCCGATCCCGTGCAGCATCAGCACCGGGACGCCCGAGCCCTCGTCCAGGACCTCCGTGCCGGAGAGCCGCACCCTGCTCATGCGAACACCCCGGTCGGTCGGGCCAGTCTGGCGACGGCGGCGAGGACGGCGTGCGGAACGACACCGCTGGTGGCCGGGTTGTCCGGTGACGGGTGGTTGCCGATCTCGAACCGGTACTCGCCGGCGCTGCCCGCGGCGCTGATCACGTGGCTGGTCATCGGCGCGCGCGGGTCGGCGACCACGGTGGCCTCCACCCGGTCCCAGCTGCCCACCGCCAGCGCCACCGAGGCGGCCACGTTCGCCGAGGCCGGGAACGCGGCGGTGACTTCGCGCGCAGGACCGCGCATCAGCTCGACCGGCTCGGTGGCGGCGCGGAGGCGCTCCTGCTGCTCGGCACCCATCCACTGCTGGACCAGGGCGGAAGCCTTCTTCGTGGTCGCGATCCGCACCGCATCGAGACCGCCGCCGCGCGCGGTGGCGGCCAGCAGGTCGAGACCGCCGATCGCACCGGTGCACAGGTGCAGCCTGCCCGGTCCGGCGTCGCGCAACTCGGCCAGCAGGCCGTCGTCGGTCAGCGCGCCGACCGAGACCACCAGCAGGTCGGCGCCCGACGCGACGGCGGACGGACCGAGCTCCGCCAGCGCGCTCTGCCCCGCGCATTCGACGACCAGCTCGGCGTCCTCGATCGCGGATCGACTGCCGACCACCGGCAGGTCGGGTGGATCGACCGGTTCGGTGTGCACGACCCCGACCAGCTCGGCCCCGGGGACCGCACCGTCGCGGACCGCGCGCGCCACCACTCCGCCGATCGCGCCGCAGCCGAGAGTCGCCACCTTCACGACCGCACCACCTCCAGGTAGCCGGGATCGGGCTTGCCCGCCATGTGCTCGCGGGCGTCCTTGGAGGGCGGCCCGGCGGTGCCCCACTGGTCGGACAGCTCCGGGGTGCGCCGCCACACGCGGCACAGCCACGCGTCCTCGTCGACCTGCTCGACCTCCGAGGTGTACTCGCAGACCAGCCCGGCGGGGTCGGCGAAGTAGGAGAAGGTGTTCGATCCCGGTCCGTGCCGCCCCGGTCCCCACAGCGGGGTGATGCCGTTGTGGCGCAGCCGTCCGATCCCCCGCATGAAGTGGTCCACAGTGGGCATCTCGTAGGCCACGTGGTTCACCGAGGTCCACTCGGCCTGGTTGAACGCGATGACGTGGTGATCGGAGTTGCACCGCAGGAAGGCCATCTGGTGCTCGGACCAGTCGGAGATCCGCATGCCGAGAATCCCCGTGTAGAAGTCGCAGGCGGCGTCGATGTCGGTCGTGTTGAGCACGACGTGGGCGACCTTGCGGGGCACTGCGGAGAACCCGTCCGGGTCCTGCGGCACGACGGCCTCGACGTTGCAGGACAGCTCGACGAGGCGTCCTTCCGGGTCGACGAGCCGGAGACCGTAACCGCCGCCGATCTGGTCGAGCCTGCCCGGCTCGGTCAGCATCGGGACTCCCAGCGCGTCCAACCGCCGACCGGCCTCGTCGATCTCGGCGGGCGTGCCCACGGCGAAGGCGATCTTGCCCAGGCCGTTGCGCTCGGCCTGCTGCAGCTCGACGATGTGGTGCTCGGGTCCGGTGCCGCGCAGCCAGGCCGCGTCGCGTTCGGCCTCGACCGGGGTGAGGCCCCAGATCTCGCGGTAGAAGTCGGCGGACTCGGCGAAGTTCTCGGTACGGAGGCTCACCGAGCGCAGCGCGCGGAGCCTGCCGATCGGTTCAGCGGGGCGTGCGTGCATGACGACCTCCATCGGTCAACGGGTTGCCGGGACGCGGGCGTGCTCGTGCTCGGTCAGCGCGGCGGCCTGCCGACCGGCTTCGCGGCGCAGAACCCGGCGCAGGCGGACGAGGGCGATGTCGTGCTGGTAGAGGTTCTCCCGGGACCAGGCGTCGCCGGGCATCGCCTCGGCCATCTCCCGGTCCTGTTCCAGCACCTGCCAGTGCCGCTCCTCCAACCGGTTCTTGTACAGGAAGCGCCAGCTGTCCCGCTCCCAACCGGTGACCTCGCGGCAGCGCCAGAAGAACCCGGCGTGCTGCTGCTCGTTGATCGCGGTCACGCAGGCGACGATCGTGAACGGGCCGCCCGGACCGGCCGTGTCCGGGTAGGGGATGTCCAGGGTGACGCACTGGAATCCGCCGTGGTCGACCCACTCGGACCAGTCGAAGTTGACGCCGCGCTGGTCCGTCTTCTCGAAGACGAAACCGGTGTCGGTGTCCCGGACCTGGAACTCGGCCGCGCGCTTGCCCGTTCCCATGGTGTGGCTCTTGCGGTGCAGGAAAGCGCCGTGCATCGGGTCCATCAGGTTGTCCAGCGACAGCAGGCGGGAGCAGTCCCACTCGACGTAGCAGAGGAACTCCTCCCACTCGCCGCCGGACAGCGCTGCCGGCAGCTGAAGCGGCGCGGGGTCGGCTTCCTCGTCGAGCCCGAACCACGCGAAGATCGCACCTGCGCGCTCCTCGACCGGGAACACCCGCAGCGCCCGGCGGCCTTCCAGCGCGCAACCCGGACTGCCGGGCACGGAGGCCACGACGCCGTCGGAGTCCAGTTGCAGGCCGTGGTAGTTGCAGGCGATGCGGTCTCCCATGTGGACACCGCGCGACAACCGCGCCGCGCGGTGCGGGCACCTGTCCTCCTGGACGTGGACCCGGCCGGCGCTGTCCCGCCACAGCAGCAGTTCCTCCCCGGCGCGGTCGAGCCGCACCAGTTCACCCGGCCGCACGTACCGGGAGGGGCACACCGCGTACCAGCGGTCGCGCAAACCCAGCTGGAGCAGCCCGTCCTCAGTGCGCAGTGACGTCCTCATCAGCGTTCCTCCTTCGCGCCGAACCGGGCGAGCTCGCGGGTGAACGTCTCCTCCGTCCACTCCGCACCGTCCGGCGGTCGGACGCCGGTCTCGTTGAGCGCGGCCACGACTCCGCCGAGGTCGTGGATGCCGCGCCCGTAGATGTCCTCGAGCTCGTCGGCGAAGGCCTCCTCGTAGCTGGTGGACGGTCCCGTCCGGCTCTGCACCGGTTCGAGGTTCAGTGGCATGTCAGTTCTTCTCCTGGTGGGTTGTCAGCCTCCGAGCGCGGGCCGGCCCGACCCCGCACCTTCACAGGTCCAGCACCAGCTCCGCCGAGCTGCAGCGGGACACGCAGATCATCATCGTGTTCCCGGATTCCTGCTCAGCAGGGCTCAGCACGAAATCGCGGTGGTCGGGCCGACCGCTGAGCACCTTGGTCTCGCAGGTGCCGCACACGCCCTCCCGGCACGAGCTCGGCACCGCGACCCCGGCCTCGCCGACCGCGTCCAGCACCGACCTGCCCGCCCCGACGGGCACGCGGGCCCCGGAAGACGCGCACACCACCTCGAACGATTCCCCGTCCGCCGCGCTCTGCAAGGTCTCCGGCGCGTGGAAGCGCTCGACGCGCAGCATCGACGGGTCGGGCAGGGCCGCCTCCACCGCGCTGATCAGCGGTTCGGGTCCGCAGCAGTGCACCAGCGTTGCCGGGGGGAGATCGGCGAGCTCGGCGGCCAGCTCGGGCGGGCCGCCGTGCTCGTCGTCGGCGTGCACCCGGATCCGCTCGCCGCAGAGGCCGACCAGGTCGTCGAGGAAGGCCATGCTCGACCGCGATCGCCCGCAGTAGAGCACTCGCCAGTCCGCGCCCTTCCGGTCGAGCTCCTCCGCCATCGCCCGCAGCGGTGTCACGCCGATCCCGCCGGCGATGAGGAGATGGCGCTCGGCGGTCTCCAGCGCGAAGTTGTTCTGCGGACCGTCGACCTCCAGGAGGGTTCCCGCGGTCAACCGCTCGTGCACCCACGCGCTCCCGCCCCGGGACTCCGGCTCCCGCAGCACCGCCACCGTCCACTGGTGACCGTCCGCGGGGTCTCCGCACAACGAGTACTGCCGAACCAGGCCGTTCCCCAGGTGCAGCGAGAGGTGCGCTCCCGGTTCCCAGCGCGGGAGCTCGTCGCCGGCCGGATCGCGGAAGTCGACCTGGACCACTCCCTCGGCCAGCCACGTCGTGCGGTGCACCCTGACCGTGCGCGCCATGCTCCTCACCCCGATCAGCCGTCAGTCCCGCGTCACGCCGTGCATCGGGGAGGTCGGCGGGTAGGTCGGGATCTGCGGCTTCTGCGCTCCGATGACCACGCAGAACAGCGCGTCCCGGTCACCGACCGTCCGCAGGCTGCGCGGCACCCCCGCGGGAACCCGGATGAGGTCGCGGTAGCCGAGCGTGCGCGTGGCGGTCTTCGTACCGTCGTCCACGTCGTGGACGTTGACCTCCAACTGCCCTTCCAGCACGAAGAAGACCTCCTCGACGTCGTGGTGGGTGTGCTCGGGACCCACCGCGCCCGCGGGCAGCCGCATGTTGGAGAACGTGAAGTGCTCCGAGGGCAGGGCGCGGCCGTCGCCTTCGTGGTTGCCGGTGGCACCGGAGCCGATGTAGCGGACCTGCGCCCGCCGGAACTCCTCCCCCGCCTTGGCCTGGAACGCCAGCGTGTCCCAGTCCTCGTTGCGGGACTCCCGCGAGGCGATGCACCCGTCGATCAGCTCCTCCAGGTGCGCGTGCCGGGTTTGCGATGCGGTCATCTGTCCCTCCAAAACGCTTAGCATTAAACGAGCTAGCGGTAAGGACTATGACCAACCACCTGTGATGCGGACAACCCCTGCAAGGATTCAGCGGGAGAATTTTTTCAAATCGACTGCGTACAGGCTTGCTCAACCGCAGAAGATGCGCACCACGGGACCCGCTATTGACTTATTAGTAAGCTATTTGAGTCGACCATGCACACCTGGAGGTGCACCGTGACCGTTGCGGAGATCCCCGACGAGATCCACGCCGCCGGCCGCTGGCGGCGCGGCGGCGGCGCCCCGCTGGAGTCCGCGGACCCGGCCACCGGCGAAGTGGTCGCCGAGCTGACCGCGGCTTCTGCCGAGGACGTCGACGAGGCCGCGCGCGCCGGCGCCGAGGCCGCGGCACGGGAGTCCTGGCGCGACCTGCTCCCGCACGAACGCGCCCGGCTGCTGCACCGGGTCGGTGACCTCATCGAGCGCGACGCCGAGGAGTTGGCGCTGCTGCAAACGCGCGACACCGGCAAAGCGCTCGCCGAGACCCGCGCGCTGGTGGCCAGCGCCGCCGGCACGTTCCGCTTCTACGCCGCAGCGCTGGAAACCGCGGAGACCCCGCTGACCCCGCAGCGCGGCCCGTACCTCGCGATGAGCGTGCACGAACCCGTCGGAGTCGTCGGGGCCATCACCCCGTGGAACTCCCCCATCGCCAGCGACGCGCAGAAGATCGCGCCCGCGCTGGCCGCCGGCAACGCGGTCCTGCTCAAACCGGCCGAGGCCACGCCGCTGGTCTCCCTCGGCCTCGCCCGGCGGGTGGTGGAGGCCGGGGTGCCGCCGGCCCTGCTGTCGGTGCTGCCGGGAACGGGACCGGTGGTGGGCGACGCGGTCGTGCGCCACCCCCTCGTCGGACGCGTCTCCTTCACCGGTGGCACGCGGACCGGCCGCGCGATCGGCCGCGCGGCCGCGGACAAGATCATGCCGCTCACCAGCGAGCTGGGCGGCAAGTCGCCCACGGTGGTCTTCCCCGACGCCGACCTGGAGCAAGCGCTGGCGGGGGTCCTGTTCGGGATCTTCTCCTCGACCGGGCAGAGCTGCATCGCCGGTTCCCGCATCTTCGTGCACGAGTCGATCTACACCGACTTCGTGGATCGCCTGGTGGCGGCGGCGCGGTCCCTGCGCGTCGGTCCGGGGACCGCGCCGGGCACCCAGGTCGGCCCGCTGGCCACCTTCGCGCACCGCGACCGGGTGGCTTCGCTCGTCGACCGAGCCCGCGCGGAGGGCGGCCGCGTGCTCTGCGGCGGCCGCGTGCCCGACGACCCGGAGCTCGCGCGCGGCGCGTACTACCTGCCGACGCTGCTCGACGGCCTGGCCAACCACAGCGCGACCTGCCAGGAGGAGATCTTCGGCCCCGTCGGTGCGGTGCTGCCCTTCCGCGACGAGGACGACCTCGTGTCCCAGGCCAACGACACCGTCTACGGCCTGGCCTGCGGCCTCTGGACCACCGACTACCGCCGCGCCTGGCGCGTGGCCCGCCGCGTCGAGGCGGGCACGGTGTGGATCAACACGTACAAGCGCCTCAGCATCGCCACACCGTTCGGCGGCACCAAGCACAGCGGTCTCGGCACGGACAAGGGACGCGACGGGATCCTGCAGTACACCCGGCAGAAGAGCATCTACTGGGGCCTCGACGAGCAGGAACGCCTCTGGCGGCTCTGAACGCCGGGAGGCCGCTGCGGACCCGACGTCCCGGCCCCCGGGAGCCCTCAGCCTTCCGGCTCCAGCTGGGTGGCGGAGTGGTCCAGGGAGATCTCGAGCCTGCTGAGCAGGTCGGCCAACCGGTCGCGCTCGGTCGCGGTCAAGCCGCTGAGCATCCGCTTCTCGTTGTCGAAGTGAGCGGTGGCGACCTCGCCGACGAAATGCACCCCCTGCTCGGTGAGCTGCACGTAGACCACCCTCCGGTCCTCGGGGTCCCGCACCCGCGTCACCAGGCCCGCCTGCTCCAGCTTGTCCACGCGCTGGCTGATGCCGCCGGTGGTGACGAGGAGGGCGTCGGCCAGTTCACCCGCGGTGCGGCGGTACGGCGGCCCCGCCCGGCGCAGCGAGGCCAGGATGCTGAACCCGGCGACCGTCAGGTCGAACGCGCCGAAGATCCGCGTCAACTGGTCCTGGTAACGCTGGTAGGCGCGGTGCAGCCGCCCGAACACCGCCAACCCGGAGGGGTCCATGTCGGGACGTTCCCGTTCCCACTCCGCGAGCATGTAGTCGACCGCGTCGGGCCGGGAACGGCTGCGTCGTGCCACGAGAGACCTCCTGCTTCCCGAACGATTAAGCATCTTTCCGCTAAGACTAACGTTGCTAAGGCAAGATACCACCGCACCGCGTGCGAACCGCCGAACACCGCCGGGAAGGTCCGCGCACCGGCGCCGCCGGTTTCGGCTAGCCTCGACGCATGGGCAAAGCGGGCCGTCGACCGGGACGCAACGACACCCGCGAACAGGTCCTGACCAACCGCCCGACCGCGGCGAGCCCGCCCGGGCGCGGCGGCTATCTTCGCTGCCATGGCAGATGAGAATTCGGCGATATCGGTGACGACGGGTGTCGGCGTGCTCGACCGGACGGTCGCGATCCTCGACGCGGTCGAGCGCACGCCGATGGGAGCCAGCGAACTGGCCCGCCACTTGGGACTGTCCGTGCCGACCACGCACCGGCTGGTCGCGGCGATGGTCACGCACGGACTCCTGCGCCGGGACGGCAGCGGACGCCACCACACCGGATGGCGGTTCGTCTCGTCCGCGCTGGCTGCCGCGGCAGGCCCCGTCATGGAGGACCTGCGCGAAGAGACCGGCGAGAGCGCCCAGGTCTGGGTGCAGCGCGGCGAACAGCGGCTGTGCCTGGTCAGCGTCGAGTCGGACGCGGAGTTGCGCGCTTCGCTGCCGGTGGGATCGATGTTGGCGCTCTCGGCGGGCGGCTCGGCCGCGCGCGCCCTCACCGAGTCCGCCCCGGAGGAGCCCCAGTGGTTCGAAAGCGTCTCGCAGCGGACTCCCGGTCTGTGCTCGGTGAGCGCTCCTGTCCGGCTGCACGGCGACGTGGTGGCCGCGGTGGGGGTCTCCGCGCCCGTTTCGCGCGTGCAGGCCGAGGGACCGGGCGCCCAGTTCGGCGGTGCCGTCCTCGCCGCGGTCGACCGCCTCGAAGCGGTCCTGCAGGCCGGCTGAGGAACAGCTGGAGCGATGCAGGCCCCCGCGTCGCGCTGGATCATGCGCGTCCTCTTGTTCCGCTCCGCCGACACCCTTACCGTACTTCTCGTTAAATGAATATTAACTTTCATTATTTGATAACGAGAGGGTGCGCCCATGACCGGGCAGGACGGAACGAACCACGCGCCGCTCGCCGGATACCGGGTCCTCGAACTCGGCAACTTCATCGCAGCACCGTTCGCCACCAGGATCTTCGCCGACTTCGGCGCGGAGGTCGTCAAGGTGGAACGTCCGGGCACCGGCGACGAATTGCGCGGTTGGCGACGTCATCGCGGGGACACCTCGATGATGTTTCGCACCATCGCTCGCAACAAGCACTCCGTCACAGTGGACCTGCGCACGGAGCGGGGGCGGAGCATCGCCCTGGAACTGGCCCGGCACAGCGATGTCGTGGTGGAGAACTTCCGCGCCGGCACGCTGGAGCGCTGGGGACTCGGCCCCGAGGACCTCACCGCCGTGAACCCCGGCATCGTGCTCGTCCGCATCTCCGGGTACGGCCAGACCGGGCCGTACAGGGATCGCGCGGGGTTCGGCGGTGTCGCCGAAGCCTTCGGCGGGCTGCGCGAGGTGACCGGTCACCCGGACCGTGAACCGGTGCGGCCGGCCGCACCCGTCGGGGATGCTTTCGCCGGGCTCTACGGTGCCATCGGAGCGCTAGTGATGCTGCTGGCCAAGGAGCGGGGCCTTCCTCCCCCGAACTCGCGCGTCGCCGACGTGGCGCTGTACGAGTCGGTTTTCATGGCCATGGAGTCGCTGGTTCCCGACTACGACGCCTACGGCGTGGTCCGCGAACGCACCGCGGGGAACCTGCCCGGTGTGGTCCCCAGCGGGTGCTACCCCACCAGCGACGGCAGCTCGGTGATGATCGCCGGGAACTCCAGCGGCGTGTTCGGCAGGCTCATGAGCGCGGTGGAACGCCCCGACCTCGGCGAGGATCCCGAGTTGGCCGGGGGCGAGGCGCGCGACGCCCGCGCGGCCGAGCTGGACGGGGCCGTCTCCGCGTGGACCTCGCAGCGCACCACCGCTGAGGCGGTGGAACTGCTCAGCGCCGCAGGAGTCCCGGCCGGCCCCGTCCACGACGCCCGTGCGATCGCCGAGGACCAGCACTACCGCGACCGCGGCATGCTCCATCCCATGAAGATCGCCATCGACGGCGAGCCGGAAGAAGTGCGGTTCCCCGGCATCGTGCCGCGCCTGCCCGGCAGTCCCGGCCAACTCCGCTGGGCCGGTCCCGAGCTCGGTGCCCACACCGAGGAGGTCCTCAGCGGCCTGCTCGGCTACAGCACCGGCCAGCTCGACGAGCTGCGCGCGCAGGGGGTGATCTGACGTGGCGAGCTCAACTGCCGTTCTCACCGACGTGGTGCTTCGCGACGGGCTGCAGGACGAACCCGCCGTGGTCCCGGTTCCCGACCGCATCGCCATCGCCGAGGCGCTGGTCGCGGCCGGGGTCCGCTCGATCGAAGCGGCCTCCTTCGTCAACCCTGAGCGGGTCCCGCAGATGTCCGGGGCCGAGGAGCTCATCGCCGCGCTCCCGCGCGCGCACCCGGTGCGCTACAGCGCACTGGCGCTCAACGGCCGCGGCATCGCCCGCGCGGCGGCCGCCGGTGCCGAGGAGATCAACGTGGTGGTCTCGGCCGGCCAAGGGCACAGCCGGGCCAACTCCGGGCGCAGCACGGACGAAGCGCTCGCCGACATCACCGGTGCGATCGCCCAGCACCCGTCGACGAGGTTCACCGCCGGCATCTCGACCGCCTTCGTCTGCCCCTTCGACGGGGAGATCCCCCCGGAAGACCTGCTCGCCCTGGCACGGCGCTTCTCCGAAATCGGGGTGTCCCGCATCGGCCTGGCCGACACGCTCGGCACCGCACCCCCGGAGCACGTCGTGCGCTCCCTCGACGTCCTCCGCGCGGAACTGCCCGCAACCGAGTTCTCCCTGCACCTGCACAACGCGCGCGGACAGGCCCTGCAGACGGTGGACGCAGCGATCGAACGGGGCGTGCAGCGCTTCGACAGCGCCGTCGGCGGCTACGGCGGTTGCCCCTTCGCTCCCGGCGCGCACGGAAACCTGTCCACCGAGAACCTGGTGGCTCACCTGCACCAGCGCGGCATCCCCACGGGCATCGACGAAAAAGCCCTGGAGCAGGCGGCCGAGCTGGTCGACCGAGCCCTCAGCCGCGCCCGGCCGCTGAACTGACCGAACTGCCGCCCCGGCTGAGCAGCTGACCCGGCGGAGCGGCAGCTGTCCTTCCCCGCTCCTTACCTCCCGTCCTTCCCACAGCCCGTCCTTCCCACAGCCCGGTTCCTCGCTCCCGGAACGGCTCGTGGCGCACCAATCCGAGGCCCTCCACTGCTCGAGGACGTGCCATGGTCACTTCTGATTCCTCCCGCCCCCGAAGCCGGACCACCGACGACCAACCACCGAGACCGCCCGCGGAGAGCCCCGCACGCCGGGGAAGCATCGCGGGACTGCCCGGACCGCTGTTCCTGGGCGCGTTCGCGATCGTCCTCGTCGGCGCGCTCACCGACAACCTGGCCGCACCCGTGATCGCCGGCTTCGCCACGGCGATGCTGCTCGGTGGGCTGCTGATGTGGCTGGGCAACCTCGTCCCCGCAGTGCGGGACTTCGGCCTCGCGACCATCCTGTGCACCTTCGTCCCCGCCGTGCTGGTGTTCCTGCACGTGCTTCCGCAGCCGGTCGTCAGCGGCGTGACGACGTTCACCACCGACACCGGATTCCTGGATTTCTTCGTCGCCTCGCTCGTGACCGGAAGTGTGCTGGGGATGCCGCGGCAACTGCTGATCAAGGCCGGTCCGCGGTTCGTCCTGCCGCTGGTCAGCTGCATCGCCCTCGCGCTGGCCGGGACAGGGGTGCTCGGTGCGCTGCTGGGCTACGGCCTCCGCGAGGCACTGCTGCACGTGGCCGCCCCGACGATGGGCGGCGGGATCGGCATCGGCGCTATCCCCATGTCGGAGATGTACGCGCACCACTTCGGCGGCAGTCCCGGGGACTACATGTCCACGCTCATGTCCGCCGTCGTGCTCGCCAACATCGTCTGCATCCTCATCGCCGGCACGTACAACGGGCTCGGCAACCGGCGGCAGCCCTTCGCGGGCTTCAACGGTCACGGCCAGCTGCTGCGCTTCCGCAACGACCGCGACACCGCACTGCCCGACAAGCGCGGCCTCGCGGACTTCGCCGCGCTCGCCCGCGGTGTGCTCATCACCTGCGTCCTGTTCGTCGCCGGGAACGTGCTCACCGATCTCGTACCACCCGTGCACGAACTCGCGTGGACGATCATCCTGGCCGCCCTGATCAAGCTGCTGGGGCTGCTCCCCGCACCGCTCGAAGAAGCGGCCTCCGCGTGGAACGACCTGGTCACCACCGCCTGGTTGCCCACCCTGCTCGTCGGGGTCAGCATCTCCTACATCGACATCAGCGCGGTCCTCACCGCGCTGCAGGGCCCCGTCTTCCTCATCCTGACCGCCAGCGCAGTGCTGCTCTCGAGCGCGGTCGCGGGCCTCGTCGGCTGGCTGCTCAAGATGAACTTCGTCGAAGCATCCATCACTCCCGGGTTGACCATGGCCGACACGGGAGGCAGTGGCGACGTCTCCGTGCTCAGCGCTGCCGACCGGCTCCCCCTCATGCCCTTCGCGCAACTGGCCACCCGCCTGGGCGGAATCATCACCCTCCTGCTCGTCACGCTCCTCATCCCGTTCCTGTGACCCGCCCGCGAGCGCGCTCGGGCGGATCCGCGACGGGCCTCCTCCGACGAGCGGACGCGTGCCCGGCAGCCGTGCGGCAGGTGCACCGCACGGCGGGCCGGGCACCGCTTCAGCTCAGCGCCGCGGGCGCGAGCACGGCTGCCAACGCGACTCCGGCGGCGACTGCGAGGACGACGTGGGCGAACCAGCGGCGCAGGGCATCGGCGGGCAGCTCCGGGGCCAAGCGGCCGGCGGCGGCGGAAACCACCAGCGCGGCGCCGGCGAACGCGAACAAGACCGCGTAGTCGAGGTTCGCCGCCGCGCTGGCGTGGGCGGACAGTCCGCCCGCGGCGTTGATGAGCACGATCACCAGCGAGGTCGCGACGGCCGCCTGGGCTTCGAGGCCGAGCAGCACGCTCAGGGCCGGGACGATGACGAAGCCGCCCCCGACTCCGAACAGGCCGGTGAGCACGCCGACACCGGCACCGGCGCCGAGGGCCTTGGGCAGGCAGCTGCGCCAGTTGACACCGCCCGCGCCGGTGCGGCAGGCCCCGGCGCGGTTCGCACCGCCGCGGAGCATGCGCACCGCCACGACGACCATGAGCGCGGCGAAGGCCAGCAGCAGCCAGCGCTGCGGGACCAGGCGTCCCAGGGCGGTTCCGGCGAAGGCGGCCGGGACACCGGCGACGCCGAAGACCAGCGCCACCGGCCACTGCACGTGAGCGCGGCGAGCTCGGGAGGCGAGGCCGCCCAGGGACGAGACCGCGACCACGGCCAGCGACGTGGGGATCGCCGTGTGCAGCGGTTGTCCCACACCGTAGACCAGCGCGGGCACGGCCAGGATCGAACCGCCGGCACCGAGCAGGCCCAGGGCCAGTCCGATGACCGCGCCGAAGACGCCTGCCAGGACCATCATCGTCTCCTGTTCCCGACGGCGCGGTGCGCCGCGGAAGCCAACCGGGGTGAGGGGAGGCGGGCGTGCCGCGGGAGGGGATCGGGACACGCCCGCCGGCGGGGCGGGTCAGCGGGAGGGGGTGCCCGCCGAGTCCCGCCCGCTGGTCAGGGCGCGGAGCGCGCTCGCCGCGTCCGCCTCGCGGGTGCGGTTGTGCGGCAGCAGGCCCAGAACCCGGGACATGGCGCAGGTGTCGGTCACCGCGGCGAAGGTCAGCCCCGCACCGACGAATCCGGCCACCCATTTCAGCGGTGCGTAGGCGGTGCTGGCGAGCACCCCGGACAGCACCAGCAGCCCGGCGGTGAGCCGCACCTGGCGCTCCATGCCCCACGTGCCCGAGCCGCGGTTGACCGGCGCGTCGTGCTGCTGCCACCCGGTCATCCCGCCCTCCAGCACGGAGAGGTGCCCCAGACCGGCTGCTGCCAGCACGCCGCGGGCCTGCTCGGCCCGGCCGCCGGAGGCGCACACGAGCACGATCGGGTCCTCGTGCGCGGTGGTGAGCTCGTCGCGGTGCTCGCGCAGCAGGTCCAGCGGCACGTTGTGCGAGCCGGGGATGTGCGCGGCGACGAACTCGCCGGGGGTGCGCACGTCGATCAACCGGGTGCGCGGGTTGCTCTCCAGCAGGCCGCGCACCTGCGGGGTGTCCATGCTCACCGGTGTCGTGGTGGACATCGGTCTCCTTTCCTCGTGTCTTCGCTCCGGATCGCGGGTCGGTGGTGCTCAGGCGGCCTCCAGGGCGAGCCCCGCCTGCTCGGCGTTGCCGAAGGAGTCGTCGACGAGCACGACGTCGCGTCCGGCACCTTCCAGCAGCGAAGCCGCGGCCGCGGCCCGGTAGCCGCTGCCGCAGTGCACCCACACCGTGCCCGCGGGCACCTCGCCGGTGCGGTCCTTGAGCTCGTACAGCGGGACGTGCACCGCCCCTTCCACGTGCGCGGCCGTCCACTCGTTGTTCGTGCGCACGTCCAGCACCACGTCCGCCGCCGGCAGCCCGTCGCCGCGGCCGTCGCGGGCGGCGGCGAGTTCGGCGAAGGTGGCCGCGGTGGTGCTGCGCAGCTGCGCGGGATCGGCGGCGAGCTCGTGCGGTTGGCCCGCGGCCGCCGCGGCGAAGGTGTCGATGCCGATGCGGGCCAGCTCGCGCTGCGCCTCGGACACCTGCTGCCGGCTCCGCCCGAGCAGCGTGATCGGCGCGCCCCAGTCGAGCATCCACCCGAGCCAGGTCGCCATCGGGCCGTCCAGGCCCAGGCTGACCGTGCCCGCCAGGTGCGAGTCGACGTAGGCGGTGCGCGAGCGCAGGTCCACCACCCACTCGCCGGCCGCGAGCCGCCGCCGCAACTCCTCCGGGCTCGCCCGGTCGGGGGTCCGCAGGTCCAGCGGCTCGGGTCCGGCGGTGTTGCGCACGCCCATGTGCGCGTAGTAGGCGGGATAGGCGTCCAGCCCGGACAGCATCTGCTCGACGAACTCGCCCTGCGCCAGCGTCAGCGCCGGGTTGAACTGCTTCTGCTCACCGATCGTGGCCGAATCGCCCGAGGCCTGGCTCGCCGAGCAGAAACTGCCGAAACCGTGCGTGGGCCAGATCTGCGCCCCGTCCGGCAGCATCTCCACCAGCTTGCGCGCCGAGGCGTGCTGGTGCCGGGCCAGCTCGTGGCTGTGCTCCTGCCCGAGCAGATCGGTGCGGCCGGTGGTGCCGAACAGCAGCGACCCGCCGGTGAAGACCCCGACCGGGCCGTGCTCGCCCTCCAGCACGTAGGACAGGTGGTGGTAGGTGTGCCCAGGAGTGGCCACCGCCCGCACCCGCATCCGGGGCGACACGTCCACGACATCGCCCTCGGACAGCGGCGTACGCGCGAACGGGACCTCGTCCGCCGCCGCGACCCCGTAGTCGGCCCCGGTCAGGCGGGCCAGCTCGAGCCCACCGGAGACGTAGTCGTTGTGCACGTGCGTCTCCAGCACCAGCGCGATGCGCACGCCCCACCGCCCGGCGGCGGCGAGGAACCGGTCCACATCGCGCTGCGGATCCACCACGACGGCCACGTCCCCGTCCGCGGCCAGGTAACTGCGATCGCCCAACGACGAGGTGGCGATCACCTCCACCGCCAACCCGCCGGCGAGCTGGTGGTCGGGTTCGGCGTCTCGGGCAGCGCTCATCGTGCCTCGCTCCTTCGCTCTCAGTTCGTCCCTCCCGGGCGCAGGACTCGTCATAAACCCCCCGGGGTATTACTTCCGCGCGGGCACGCCCGCCGCTGGCAGGGAGCAGCGGGCGAGGCGCGGATCAGGCCAGCGAGAGGAACAGCCGTTCGAGCTCCTGCTCCGTCATCGGCGGTTCCTCACCGTCCTCGCGCGCCTGCTGGCAGTACCGCATACCGCTGGCCACGATCTTGAATCCGGCCCGGTCCAGCGCTCGAGAGACAGCAGCCAGCTGCGTCAGCACCTGAGCGCAGTCCTCGCCCTCCTCGATCGACTCGATCACGCCGGACAACTGGCCCTGCGCCCGGCGCAGGCGCGTCAGCGCATCGCCGACCCGCTCCGACTTCATCTCCATCACAACCACCTCCAGCTCCTCCAACAGCGTATACCCCTCAGGGTATTCCGCCTCCGGCGACGGGTCCACCACAGGCCGACCCCGGACCCCGGCGGCCCCCCGCGCTCCCCGGCGGGACCCGGAGCCGAACGAGCGAGGGTTCGTGATCCAGGACATGCTCCATGTTGCTTTCAATACAACTGAGTTGCACAATAAATACCCAGGAGCAGAGCTCGTAGCCGACCAGGAACGACCGATTCGACGGACAATTCCGCATCAAAGCGAGCAATCAGCAGAGCGAACCGCGAACCCCACCGGATGTTGACACGAAGCAAGACGCTGCTTAAGTTTCGTTCAATGCAACATAGTTGTACTTTTCAGTGCGGCTTCGAGGAAAACGAACCCGCCGGCGCGCTCCTGCGCGGTCGGCTCGACCCACTCGGGAGCGGGCACCATGCCTCCAGACCCCTCTGACCCCGATCACCACCCCCGGTCCCCGGAGTCGGAGCCCCCGGCGTCGGGGACTCCAGCACCGGCGACGATGCGCCGCGTCGTCAGCGCGAGCTTCATCGGCAACCTCGTCGAGTGGTTCGACTACGCCGTCTACGGCTACCTCGCCACGACGATCGCCGGCGTCTTCTTCCCCGAAACCTCCCCCACCGCCGGACTGCTGGCCACGTTCAGCGTTTTCGCGCTGTCGTTCGTCATCCGCCCCGTCGGCGGCCTCTTCTGGGGGCACTTCGGCGACCGGGTCGGCAGGCGCACCGCGCTGTCGCTGTCCATCCTGATCATGTCCGCCGCCACCTTCGTGATCGCGCTGCTGCCCGGATACGCCCACGCGGGCCTCGCAGCCCCGCTGTTGCTTCTGGTCACCAGGCTCGTGCAGGGGTTCTCGGCAGCGGGCGAATACGCCGGAGCTTCGGCGTTCCTGTTCGAGTACGCGCCGCGGAACCGCAAGGGCTCCTACACCAGCGTCGTGCCGGCCAGCACCGCCGCGGGGCTCCTGCTGGGTTCGGTCGTCGTCACCCTGCTGACCACGGCGCTCTCGGACGAGGCGATGTCCTCGTGGGGATGGCGCGTCCCGTTCCTGCTCGCCGCACCGCTGGGGCTGGTGGGCCGCTACATCCGGCTCAAGCTCGAGGACACCCCCGAGTACAGGGAGCTGGAGGACCGGCAGTCGGCGGAGCAGGCTCCGCTGCAGCAGACCTTCGCGCGCAACAAGCGCCGCCTCCTGATCGCGTTCGGCGCGACCAGCCTCAACGCGGTCGGGTTCTACATGCTCCTCAGCTACATGCCGACCTACCTGTCCACCGAGCTCGGCATGGGCGAGACGAGCTCGTTCGCGTCGACCACCGTCACCCTCGTCGTCTACATCGCCGCCGTGTTCGCGATGGGGCGCCTGTCCGACCGGGTCGGCCGCGCGAGGATGCTCACCACCGCCGGAGCGCTGTTCGCGGTGCTGGCGGTCCCGGTGTTCCTGCTCCTCGGGGTCAGCGGCCTGCTCGGCGTCGTGCTGGTCCACACGGCACTGGGGATCCTGCTCAGCACGAACGACGGCACCCTCCCCTCCTTCCTGGCCGAGCTGTTCCCGACGCAGGTCCGCTACAGCGGTTTCGCGTTCAGCTTCAACACGGCCAACGCGCTCTTCGGCGGGACTGCGCCGTTCGTGGCCACGTCCCTGATCCACGCGAGCGGAAGCCCCGCCGCCCCCGCGTGGTACCTCGCAGCCGCCGGGCTCGCCGCGGCGCTGGTCATGCGCGCCGCAGCACGCAGTTCTCCCGGAAACGCCCCCGTCGGGGCCGTTCCGGGCAGCGCACAGCACAACACCGAGCACGAGAAAGGATCCGTTCGATGAGCATGGAACGCCTCAAGACCATCCACAACGGACAGTCTGCCGTCCCGACGTTCTCCGATGCGGAGATGCAGCGGCGGGTGGACGCGCTGCGCGCGCACATGTCCGAGTCCGGTGTGGACGCTGTGGTGTTCACCAGCTACCACAACATCAACTACTACAGCGACTTCCTCTACACCGCATTCGGGCGCAACTACGCCCTGGTGGTCACGCACAGCAGTCACGTGACGGTCTCGGCCAACATCGACGCGGGCCAGCCGTGGCGGCGCAGCTTCGGCGACAACATCGTCTACACCGACTGGCAGCGCGACAACTTCCAGCACGCCATCGCCACGGTGCTGGCCGACGCCGGAGTCACCCGCGGGCGCCTCGGCGTCGAGGACGACGAGGTCTCGCCGGTGCTGCGCGCGCAGCTCGCCGAGGCCTTGCCCGGTTTCGAGCTCGTCGACGTCTCCGCGGCCACCGCGGCCCAGCGCATGATCAAGTCCGGCGAGGAGATCGCCCTGATCAAGGAAGGGGCGCGCATCGCCGACGTGGGCGGTGCCGCCGTGACCGAGGCCGTCACCGAGGGCGCCCCCGAGTACGAGGTCGCCCTCGCGGGAACCCAGGCCATGGTCCGGGAGATCGCACGGACCTTCCCCGATGCCGAGCTGCGCGACACCTGGGTGTGGTTCCAGTCCGGGGTCAACACCGACGGGGCCCACAACTGGCCCACCTCCCGGCGGGTCCAGCGCGGCGACGTGCTCAGCCTGAACTGCTTCCCCATGATCGCCGGGTACTACACCGCCCTGGAGCGCACCCTCGTGTACGGCGAGCCCACCGAGGCGCAGCTGCGGTACTGGAAGGTCAACACGGCCGTGCACGAACGGGGGCTGGAACTCATCCGGCCCGGTGCGGTCTGCGCCGACATCGCCGCCGAGCTGAACAAGCTCTACGCGGAGGAGGGGCTGCTCGGGTACCGGACCTTCGGGTACGGCCACTCCTTCGGGGTGCTGTCGCACTACTACGGCCGCGAAGCCGGTCTGGAGCTGCGCGAGGACATCACCACCGCTCTCGAGCCGGGAATGGTGGTGTCCATGGAGCCGATGATCACCATCCCGGAGGGACAGCCCGGAGCCGGTGGGTACCGCGAGCATGACATCCTCGTGGTCACCGAAAACGGCGCCGAGAACATCACGCGCTTCCCCTACGGACCCGACCACAACATCCTCCCCGCCTGACGGTGCTCCGCGGGCGATGCCGGTCCTCGGCCCTCGCCGGGGGCCGGCATCCTCGCGGCCGGAGCGGTGCGCGGGGGCACAGGAGCAGCGAGCATGACCGACAGCGACGAGCTCGACCGGCAGGAGCCCAGGAACGCGTCCTCGATGCTGCGCAACGGCATCAGCATCCTGCACGCCTTCTCCGTGGACGAACCGGCCCTCGGGGTCACCGAGATCGCCCGCAGGGTGGACCTGCACAAGAGCACGGTCTCCCGGTTGCTGCACCAGCTCGAGCAGATGGACCTGGTCCTGCGCGACCCGGAGAGCGGGCGCTTCCGGCTCGGTCTGGGCCTGATCGGCATCGCCGGTCCCCTGCTGGCCAACCTCGACGTGCGCCGACTGGCCTACCCCTCCTTGGAGCGCCTCACCGAACGCACCGGCGAGACCAGCGCCCTGGTCGTGTGGAGCGGCCACGAGTCGCTCTCGGTCGAGCAGGTCGCCAGCCCGAAGCAGGTCAAGCACACCACCCCCATCGGGACCCGCTACACCACCGCGGCCAGCGCTTCGGTGCAGGTGTTCCTCTCCGAGCTCCCGGAGGGTCGTGCCCGGGAACTGCTGGAGCGGGGGCTGCTGCGCTCCGCGCACCCCGACGAGTCCGAGATGGGCGCCTGCCTCGAACGGCTCGCCGCCGTCCGCCGCTCGGGCGTGGCCGTCAACGCGGGTGAAACCCACGTGGAGGAAGTCGGCATCAGCGCACCGGTGCGCGACCACCGCGGTCACCTCGTCGCCGCGCTGCTGCTGTCCGCCCCCAGCTTCCGCGTCTCATCCGAGCTGCGCACCCAGCTGGCCGGAACCGTGCGCGAGACCGCCGCCGAGGTGTCGGCGCGGCTCGGCGCGAGCACGAGCGGGGGCGGCGACACCGACACGCCGCGGCCCTGACCCGCGCCGCTCGATCACACCGGCACGTCGACGAGCCGCTCGTGCACCCGCGGGGGCCGCACACCGGTTGCGCGTGCGCGGCGATCTCGGCCAGCGAGGCCACCCACATCCCGTCGAGGGAGCGGAGCAGCTCCAGCAACCGCTCGAGCATGTCCGCCTTCGCGGGACGCCCGGACAGGAACGGGTGCGTGGTCAGGACGAAGCAGCCGCCCTCGGCGTGGCGCGCCCTCGCCTCCAACGACCACATCTCCAGGGACTTCTCCGGGCTTTCGATGACACCGCTGCCCGTCCACCCCGGATAGAACGCGAACTGCTCCCAGTCGTCGAGCGCCCAGTCCACCGGGATCTCGAGCAAGCTGGCCGAGCCCGGTCCCGACGTGGCCATCAGGTACGGGACGTCGTCGTCGAGCAGGCTGGAGTCGTAGACGAAGCCGCGCTCCGCCAGCAGCCGCGGGGTGTGCCAGTTCATCTCCCACCAGGGCGCCCGGTACCCGATCGGCCGCACGCCGGCGACCCGCTCCAGCGCATCGAGCCCCCGGTCCAAGTACTCCGCCTCCGCGGCCTCGTCGAGCCCCCGCATGGCCTCGTGCACGTAACCGTGGTGCGCCACCTCGTGGCCCTCGTCGACGATGGACCGCACGGTCCCGGGGTAGCACTCGGCCGTGTAACCGGGGACGAAGAAGGTCGCGCGCACGTCCTGGCGCCGCAGCACGCGCAGCAGGCGCGGCACCCCCACGCGGGGGCCGTAGGACTGGTGCCCCATCAGCGACATGCGGTCCACCGCCGTCGGGTCCTGCACCAGGACGCAGGACTCGCCGTCCACGTCGAAGGTCAGCGCCGCTGCTGCCCGCACGTCGTCCTGCCAGGGGAACTCACCGGGGTTCGCGGACATGTTCGACCTCGTTCCACATCGGAGCAACGCAGTTCAGGGACGGTTCAGGAAAGGGAGGGGCTGCGCGTTCCGGCGGCTTCCCCGGGTTCGCGCTCGGGGAGGTAGCGGCGGTGCACCCGCGGCCCCAGCGAGGCGTAGAGGGCAGCCGAGACCAGGCCTCCCGCCAACCAGGACAGGTCGATCCCTCCCATCGCGCCGGCGATAGGACCCTGGAAGACGTCCAGCACACCGTGCATGAACAGCCAGGTGGTCCCCACGCCCGCGCCGAAGGACACCACGGCGGCCCAGTTGACGTCGGGGAGGCGCTCGCTGCCGACGGGGGCGAACAACCGCTCCGCGTACCGGCCGTCGCGCTCGAGCCGGAAGAAGTGGACGAGCATGATGCCGGCCCACGACGCGACCCAGGCCACCAGGGAGACGAGCCAGGAGTCCAGCACCGCCGCGAAGTCGCCGTGGAAGACGAACAGCACCACGCACAGCATCGAGAACACGCCCACCAGCAGGCTCAGCGTGCGTCGGGAGGCCCTGATGTCCAGGGCTTGCGTGGCGACGCCGAAGGTGTAGATGTTGAGGATGTTCGTGGCGATCGGTCCGTGCACCACGAGGAACAGCACCGGAACCGCCAGCGAGCCGTAGTTGTCGACGATCAGGCGCCCGGGATCGGCCTGGCCGTTCTCCGTCGCCAGCGACGCGCCGAGGACCCCGAGCCAGACCACGGGGAGGAACTGCCCCAGCGTGCTGGCGAGGTAGAGCCTGCGGCGCGGCACCGCGGTGCTGACGAACCGCGAGTAGTCCGCGGCGTAGGTGAACCACGTGATGCCCCACCCGATGCCGATGGCGGTCATGACGGCGGTCATCGCGCTGATCCGCTCGAGCCCGGTCAGCACCTCGCCCGGCGGGCCGGCGTAGCTCCAGTCGATCTCCAGCTGCGTCCACGCCACCAGCGACATGAGCACCAGCACCACGATCGTCGGCGGCACGGTCCAGCGCTCGAAACCGGAGATGGCCCGGTAGCCGATCCAGGAGATCACCACTTGCACGGCCATGATCCCCGCTGCCACGGCGATCTTGGCGGTGTAGTTCCCGGCAGCCGGGTCGACCAGCCCGAGCTCGCCGAACAAGGCCATGACCAGGTCCAGGATGATCCACGTGTTGACCGCGCACCACCCCACGGCGAGCAGCGCCTGGATCGCTGCGGGCAGGTACCCGCCGCGGCGGCCGAACGCGGCCCGCGCCAGCACCATCCCGGTCACACCGGTGCGCTGGCCGAGCAGCACGAACAACCCGAACAGGGACATCCCGACGAAGTTGCCGGCGATGAGCACGACCAGCGTGTCGGACAGGCCCAGCCCCAGTTGGATGCCGAGGGCGCCCAGCACCCAGTTGATGGGTGCGATGTTCGCTCCCGCCCAGATCCAGAACTGTCCTGAGACTCTCCTCGTTCTGGCTCTCTCCGGTATCGGCTGAAGGGACTCTTCGAGATCACCCGCCGCGGGGTCGTCCGTCGTCGCGCTCGTCATCTGTGCTCGCCTCCAGGCCGGTCACTGTTGTCCGCCCATGCTTCTGGCCGGGGAGGAACGAGACAAGGTACATTCCGTCAACCTTCGTTCGCCTTCCATTGGACATTCCGTCATGCCGACGACACTCGACGAGGTGCTGCGCCACCCCAGCGTGCTGCGCGGGGAGCCGGCGCTGCTGACCGGAGCGGCCCACGGCGCGCGCGCCGTGCGGTGGGTCCACTCCAGCGAAGTCGTCGACATCGCCCCGCTGCTCCGGGGTGGTGAGCTGCTGCTCGCCGGCGGAGTCGTGCTCTCCGGGATCGACCCGTCCCGTCAGCGCTCCTACGTCCGCGAGTTGACCGCTCGGGGGGTCTGCGCACTCGTCGTCGAGACGGCCAGCACCGGCGTCGGCCTACCCGAGGCCCTGCTCGACGAGTGCCGGCAGCAGGACTTTCCCCTGATCCAGCTCACCCGCACGGTCCCGTTCGTGGAGATCGCCGAGAGCATCAACGGCCTCCTGGTCAACGAGTCCGTGCAGCGGCTCCGCCTCGCCGACTCGCTCTCCGACGCGCTGTCGGCGCAGCTGACCTCGGGAGCGGATCTGCAGCAGCTCACCGACACGCTCGCGGAGAGCACCGGGGCCGGGGTCGCGGTCCGCGACAGGGCCGGACAGGTGCTCGCGACGGCAGCGCACCCCGATCCGGAGCTCGGGGCGGAGGTCGAGCAGCGACGCGCACCCATCACGGTGCACGGCGTCACCACCGCCCACCTCGACGTGCTGTCCCCTCCCGGCGCCGACCCGGCCGCGCTCGAAGCCGCCCTCGACCGCGCTCCCCAGGCCTTCGGGCTCGCCCTGCTGCGCGCGCAGCCGCCCACGCCCGGCGCGCGTGCGGCTCGTGCCCTGTTCCAGCACCTGCTCGACCCCACCGCCCGCAGCGCCGACCTCGACACCTTGCTCGCGAAGGCGGGGCTGGACGGCACCGACTCGTTCGTCGCCGTCGTGGCCGCCCACGCCGAGCCGGGGGTGCACGGAACCCTGGAGCAGGTCCTGCAGCGCAACGGGCGGAAGGCGCTCACCCGCATCGAGGAGCACGAGCTCCTCGCCCTGGTGGCCCTCGAACCGCACCACCCCGAGCGCTCCCGGCAGTGCCTCGTCGACGACGTGCGCCAGCTCGGCGATCTCGCGGCCGAGCGTTCGACCATCGGCATCGGCCCGCTCGTCACCGGCAGCGGTGAGCTCCCGCACGCCGTGTCCGAAGCGCGCCGCTGCCTGCGGTTGGACCTCGCCGGGCCGGGGAGCACCGGGATCATCGACGCCGCCGCCTGGTCCCTGCACAGGCTCGTGCACCAGCTCGACGCCGACGAGGCCTTGCACCGGTTCGTCCGCGAGCAGCTCGGAGCGCTGCTCCACGAACCGCTCGAGACCAGGCAGCGATTGCTGCGCACCCTGCAGATCTTCTTCGACTGCGCGGCGAACAAGACCCGGACCGCGCAGCGCCTGCACGTGCGCAGGCAGACCCTGTACCAACGGCTCGACAAGCTGTCCGCCTGCCTGGGCCGCGACGTCACCGACCCCGAGAAGCTCGCCGATCTGCAGGTGGCGGTCCGGCTCCGGAACGTCCTCAGCGGACACGAGGGCGGGTGAACGGCCGCGCCCGACCGCGCCGGAGCGGGACGCGTTCCCCGCACGTCCGGCTCGCCGTGCGAGCAGCCCGGCGAACGCGACGGCGGACGGCCACCGCGTGCGGAACGAGCCGGGAGGGGTGCCGAAGGAACTGCGGATCCGGCAGCGGGAATGAAAATTTCCTGGGGCGTGGCGACCAACCGGAAAGAATTGCTCCGCCTCCCGGGGAGATCGATTTCCCCGACCGGCGGAGGCGAACGGATCCGGAGCCCCCTTCCGCCTCTCCGCGCTGCGCGCGTGTGTCGAGAACCACCAATTTTTCCGCGGGCGGACATCCCCGCCCGCGGTGCGCGAACATGCGCGAAAACCGCCCCGCAGCACCCCCGGAAGGCGCCGCGAACAGCGAATTCACCGGTTTCCGGAGGCGTTTTTCCGATTCCTGACCTCGATGTGCGAGCAGTCGGGGGCAGCCTTACAGTCGATCGCGAACGACTCAGCGATGTGAGGTGTTCTCATGAATCTCACTCCGTCCGACGCGGAGAAGTTGCTGTTGAGCGTGGCCGGCATGATCGCCCGGGACCGGCGGGACCGCGGCGTCCGCCTCAACCACCCGGAGGCGGTGGCCCTGCTGTCGTGCTGGGCGATGGAGCGCGCACGCGAAGGGTCCACTGTGGACGAACTCATGAACGAGGGCCGGCGCGTCCTCGTGCGCGACGACGTGATGGAGGGAGTCCCCGAGATGCTCTCGGACGTGCAGGTGGAGGCGACCTTCCCGGACGGTCGCAAGCTCGTCACGATCACGGAGCCGATCTCATGATCCCCGGAGAGGTACGCGTCCGCGAGAGCCCGATCACGCTCAACTCCGAGCGCGCGCGGTGCACCCTCCTCGTCGTCAACGACGGGGACCGACCGATCCAGGTGGGGGCCCACCTGCACTTCCCCGATGCCAACCCGGCCCTGAACTTCGACCGGGACGCGGCCCAGGGGTACCGGCTCGACTCCCCCGCCGGGACATCGGTGCGCTTCGAACCCGGCGTGAGCAGGACGGTGGAGCTGGTAGCGCTCGGCGGGAGCCGGCACGTGCCGGGCCTGCAGGTCCGCGAGCGGGAGCTTCCGACGCACGCGAGGGAACCGAAGAAGGTCGTCCCGTTCGGGACGCCGGGATCCGAACCCGCGACGCCCACCACCGCCTCGCCACCGGCGCGGGCCCGGGTCGCCGAGGAGGCCGCGCGCGACGAGCGCGACGGAGAACCTCACCAGCAGCAGTCCGAGGAGGGCCAGTGAGCCAGATCAACCGCCGCGAGTACGCCAAGCTGTACGGACCGACGACCGGCGACCAGGTGCGGCTGGGCGACACCGACCTGTGGATCGAAGTCGAGCAGGACTTCTGCGTCGGCGGTGACGAGTCCGTCTTCGGTGGCGGCAAGAGCATCCGCGAGTCGGGGGCGCAGGGCACGACCACGCGCTCGGAAGGCGCCCTCGACCTGGTCATCACCAACGTGATCGTGCTCGACCACTGGGGCGTCGTGCGCGGCGACGTCGGCGTCCGCGACGGGCGCGTCGTCGCCGTGGGCAAGTCGGGCAACCCGGACATCATGGATGGCGTGCACCCGGACCTGCGCATCGGCCCGAGCACCGACGTCATCGCCGGTGACCGCAAGATCCTGACCGCCGGCGCGATCGACACCCACGTGCACCTGCTCACCGAGGCCGAGATGGCCGAGGCCCTGGCCACGGGAATCACGAGCGTCGCCGGCGGCGGCACCGGCCCCACCGAGGGTTCGAAGGCCACGACCGTCACGCCGGGGGCGTGGTCGCTGGCCATGATGCACCGGGCCCTCGACCACCTGCCGCTGAACGTCATCCTCTTCGGCAAGGGCAGCACCGTCAGCGCGGACGGGCTCGCCGAGCAGGCGCTGGCCGGTGCCGGCGGGTACAAGGTGCACGAGGACTGGGGCGCGACCCCGGCGGCCGTCGACGCGTCGCTGCGCGCCGCCGACGAGTTCGGACTGCAAGTGGCCCTGCACGCGGACAGCCTCAACGAGACGGGCTACGTGCAGCACACGATCGACGCGATCGACGGCCGGGGCATCCACGCGTTCCACTCCGAAGGCGCCGGCGGCGGGCACGCGCCGGACATCATCCTCGTCGCCGGGGAGCCCAACGTGCTGCCGGCGTCGACGAACCCGACCCTGCCGCACACGGTCAACACCGCCACCGAGCACCTGGACATGTTGATGGTGTGCCACCACCTGAACCCCCAGGTCCCCGAGGACCTCGCGTTCGCCGAATCGCGCATCCGGCCGACGACGATGGCCGCCGAGGACATCCTGCAGGACATCGGAGCGATGTCGATCACCTCCTCCGACGCGCAGGCCATGGGCCGCATCGGTGAACTGGTGTGCCGCACGTGGCAGGTCGCGCACGTGATGAAAGCGCAGCGCGGCGCCCTGGGCGCGTCGCTGCCCGCGGACAACGAGCGCGCCCGCCGCTACGTCGCCAAGTACACGATCTGCCCCGCGGTCGCGCACGGCATCGACCACGAGGTCGGCTCGGTCGAGCCCGGGAAGCTGGCCGACCTCGTCCTGTGGGACCCGGCCTTCTTCGGCATCCGCCCCTTCACGGTGATCAAGGGCGGCGCCGCGGTGTGGGGTGCGCTCGGCGACCCCAACGCGACGATCCCCACGCCCCAGCCGGTCGTCATGCGCCCGGCGCTGCCCCAGGGCCCGTCGTCCGCGCCGCACCTGTCGGTGAACTTCGTCGCCCAGTCCGCATTGGACGACGGGATCGCCGAAAAGATCGGCCTGCAGCGCAGGCTCGCCGCGGTGCGCCCCACTCGCGGGGTCACCAAGCAGGACATGCCGAACAACACCGCGCTGCCCCGACTCGACGTGGACCCGGAGACCTTCGCCATCAGCATCGACGGCGAGCGCGTCCGCCCGAACCCCGTCGAGGAGGTGCCGCTGGGCCAGCGCTACTCGTTCTTCTGAGGGGGGACGTCAGTGGACCCGAACCTGGGAGCCATGCTCCTCGCCGACGCCCGCCTGCCCACGGGCGGGCACGCGCACTCGGCAGGTCTCGAACCAGCGCTGGCCGCAGGTCTGGGCAGCGGGGAGGTGCCCGAATACCTCCGCGGCCGGTTGCGCTCGGTGGCCCTGGTCGACGCCGCTGCCTCGGTCCTGGCCCTGCGGGCGTCCCGCGAACGGCCGGTCCGGCTCTCCGCCGTCCACGACGCGCTGCTCGCGCGCACGCCGACCGCGCCGGTGCGCGAGTCCTCCGGGCTGCTCGGACGGGGCCTGGTGCGGTTGGCCGCACGGCTGTGGCCCGAGCACCCGGCCGTGGCCGCGCTGGACGAGATCGGTCCGAGGCCGCAGCGCCCCGTGGCGCTGGGGGTCGTGGCAGCAGCGATGGGACTGGACGAGCGGCACGTCGCGCGGGCCTGCTTGTACGAGGACGCCCAAACCGTGGCGGCGGCCGCGCTCAAACTGCTCCCCGCCGACCCCGCCGAAACCGCACGCTGGGTCTGGGAGTCCGCCGAGGTCGTCCAGGAATCGGTCGAGCGAGCCGTCGCCGTCACCCGCCCCACCGAACTCCCCGCCGTCAGCGCCCCGCTGGTCGAGCGCTGGGCGCTGCAGCACGACACGCGCACGAGGAGGATCTTCGTTGCTTGATCACGAACACCGCGAGGGCACCGCACCGTCCCGGCCGCTGCGGCTGGGAATCGCCGGCCCGGTCGGCACCGGCAAGAGCACGCTGATCGGGACGCTGTGCCAGCAGCTCTCGACCGAGCTCGAGCTGGCGGTGGTGACCAACGACATCTACACCGACGAGGACGCGCGCATGCTCCGCGCCGCCGGCGTCCTGCCCGTCGAGCGGATCCGCGCCGTGGAAACCGGCGCCTGCCCGCACACGGCGATCCGCGACGACGTCACCGCCAACCTCATCGCCGCGGAAGACCTCGAGCGCGCGTTCGCACCGCTGGACGTCGTCCTCGTCGAAAGCGGCGGGGACAACCTCACGGCGACCTTCAGCCCCGCCCTCGTCGACGCCCAGATCTTCTGCATCGACGTGGCCGGTGGTGGTGACGTCGCCCGCAAGGGCGGCCCCGGCATCGAGCGCGCCGACCTGCTGGTGGTCAACAAGACCGATCTCGCGGAGCACGTGGGAGTGGACGTGCCCCGCATGGTCGCCGACGCCCGAGCGGTGCGCTCCGGCCTGCCGACCCTGGCGCTGTCCCGCACCGATTCGGCGGCCGTCGCCGAACTGCGCGACTGGGTGCAGCGCCTCGTCTCCGAGCACCGCAGGGGTGCGCGCACCGCCGCGGACCCGGGTCCGATGGCCCCCCACGTCCACCAGCACGGGTGATCCCGCGATGACGACGGTGTCGATCGACCTCGTCGACGGCGCTGCGCGCACCGCGGTCCTGCGGGGAGGGGGCTACCTGCGCCCCCTCCTGCTCGGCACCGACGGCCCGTGCGCGCGCATCGCTCTCGTCGGCGTGTGCGCCACGCTGCTCGCCGGCGACGACGTGCAGCTCCGCATCGAGGTGGGCAGCGGCGTGCACCTCGAGCTCGTCGAGCCCTCCGGCGTGGTCGCCTACGACGCTCGAGGCGGCAGCGCTCGCTGGGCGGCCAGCGTGCACGTCGGCGCCGGTGGCTCGCTCACCTGGCGCGCCGCTCCCTTCGTCGTCGCCGAGGGCGCCGACGTGCAGCGCCGCACCGAACTCGCCCTCGACGAGGACGCGCTGGCCCTCGTGTCCGAAACCCTGGTGCTCGGCCGCAGCGGCGAAGACGGCGGAAAACTGCACTCGACGCTGCGAGCCACCCGAGCCCGGCACGAGCTGCTGGTCGAGGAACTCGACCTGCGCTCGTCCGAGCTGCGGGCGTCCCCCGGGATCCTCGGGTCATCCCGCGTCCTCGCCACGGTCGCGCTGCTCGGCACCTGCCCGCCCGAGCCGATCTCCCCGCCGGAAACGCCCCTCGCCGGACCCGGTTCCCTCGCCCGGGAGCTCGCGCGGGACGCCCACAGCGCCGACGAGGCGCTGCGGAGCACGTGGGAGCGCTGGCGGGGCCTCCTCGAGCGCGCCACGTCGACGCAGCAGGGTCGTTCGTCCGGGCTCCCCGAGCGGGACTCGCTTCCGACGTGATCGCGTGCCGCCCGGTTCCCGCGAGGGCTCGGGGAGACCGCCGCGAGCGAGCCCGGCCCGCGGCGCAGCAGCGCCCATCCCCACCCGAGCGGTTTCGCGGGGCGCCGGGCACGAATTGCTCGGCGTCGCGCGGACCGCGGCGCTCCGGTGCTCACTCCCGCAGGGTGCGGACCGATTCGCGGTGGGCGAGCACGTCGCTGCGGCGCAACCACACCGGTTTGTGGGCGAAGTCGAAGAACAGTCCGAGCTGGTCGCGGTAGTGCGGGCCCGTCGCCCCGTCCGGGGCGACGAATCCGCTCTGGCCGGGCGCGACCACCTCGACGGCCTCGACGCGGACCGGTTCGAGACTGACCATGTTGTTCTCGCTGCCGCGGTTGGCGAAGACGCCCTGCTCGACGGCTTCCCGTTCCCCGGCTTGCGGCACCCCGGTGAAGTTGGCCGTGCCGAACGTGGCCGGCACGACCGGGGCGCGCCACGCCCGCATGTCCGGACCGTGCTGCTCGCGCAGGTCGCGCAGGGCCGTTGCCAGCGCCGCGCGGACCGCGGCGCGCGGGTCGCGCCCGGCGAAGAGGTCGACCTGCTGCTCGACCCCGGAGTCGGCTCCACGCAGGGCGTTGTGCAGCAGTTGCGCACCCGGTTGGACGTTGACCGAGGCCACGCCCCCGCTGGGGTCGAGGTAGCCGGCGTCGGCGTAGCGCTGGTACGTGCGCGGCGGCAGCTCGCCGGCGAGGACGTGCTCGAGCATGCGCTCCAACCACCGCCGCATGATCGCTCCGCCGGGGTGGTCGTAGTGCCCGTCGCCGTCGCGGTCGACGTTGGTGCGGTCCCAGGAGCGCACCAGTTCCACGGCGCGACGCTGCTCCGATCCGGGCGGCAGGTCGGCAACGGCCCGGACCAGGTGCTCGACGAAGTAACGCGCGTTGACGTCGACGAACGAGGTGTCCCGGATGACCTGCCACGCCTGCTGCGGGGTGATCCCGGAACGCCCCGCGAGCTGCTCGTCGATCTCGCGAACCCGGTCGGCCGCTCCCCACAGGCCCGAGCCCTCGTAGCCCGGGGCGGGTTTGTTGTTCCAGTTGGTCAGGAATCCCTGCTCCGGGTTGAGCACCTTCGGGTTCCAGGAGAACGGCTGCAGCCCGCGCCACTCCATGTCGCCGGTTCCCGAAGCGGGAAGCCGGGGGTCGGCGTCGGGATGCCGCCTGGGGTACGCACCCGTGTGGACGTAGCCGATGTTGCCGCGGCGATCGGCGTAGTACCAGTTGATCGTGGTCGCGTTCCGGGAGGCCTGCCGCAACCACTGCGACCACGAGCGGGCGCGTGTGGAGTCGATCCAGCCGAGCAGGGACTCGACCTCGAGCCCGGCCCAGGAGCGCTTCTTGCTGTAGGCCACGCCCCGGTCGGGATCGCTGGCGACGACCGGTCCGTGCACCGTGGAGCGCACGGTCACCTCCACCGGTTCCCTCCCGCGCACGGCGATGGTCTCGGTGCGCTCACCCATCCGCCGGTAGGAACCGTCGAACAGGTACTCGCGCGGGTCCTCCGGGTTGAGCTGCTCGGCGTAGACGTCGACGGTCGCCCCCATGCCCGCGGTCGCTCCCCAAGCGATGTCGCCGTTGTGCCCGAACAGGATCGCCGGGTACCCGAAGGGCGTGTTGCCCACCACGTCGAACCCGGCGCCGTGCAGTCCGACCGAGTAGGTGTAGGCGGGCTGGAAAAACCCGAACTGCGGCCCGTTGACCAGGATCGCTCCGCCGGAGGCGGTCTTGGCCCCGCCGATCAGCCACGCGTTGCTGAAGCGCGCGCGATCTGCCGGCGAACCACCCCCGGCCAGTCCCGCGGCCGCGGTGTGGGCCGGGGACGCGTCCGCGCCCGCGCGCGGTGCGGCGGCGGGGGGAACGTCGATGCTCGGGAGGCGCCTCTGCCGGGCATCGAGCCCTGCGCTGCCCCGCGGTGATTCCCGCCGTTGCGCGTCGCTGGGGGGAACCGTCGTCGGGGCATCCGGGTCGTCGCGCCAGACGATCTGCTGGAACAGTCGCTCGCCCTTGGCCTCGCCGTGGTGCTGGACCAGTTCCCGCAGCACGGCGAGGTTCTCGGGCTGCGAGGTGGCGTCCGAATAGCGGTGCGCCATCGTGGCCACGAAGATCATCACCACGTCCAGGCCGGTGAACCGGTCCGGTCGGAAACCGCTCAGGGCGTACTCCTCGGGCAGCAGCGAACCGGTGTCCGCCAGGACCTCGTCGATGCGGGCGTTGACCCCGTCGGCGTACCCCTCGAAGATCTCCCGGTCCCGTTGGGACAGCCCGCCGTACTGCTCGCGCACCGAATCCGCGTCCACGTCGGAGCGCAGCGAGCGGTCGTGCTCGATCCAGTCCGGCCCCAGCACTTCGGCCACGCGGCCCGTGAACGAGCGCCGTGCCATGTCGAGCTGGAACAGCCTGTCCTCGGCGATGCTGTACCCGTAACCGTAGAACAAGCCGTGCCGGCTCGCCGCGTAGATGTGCGGAGTTCCCCAGGTGTCTCGGACCACCGTGACTCCGGCGCCCAGCGACCGGCCGGCCGCACCGGCCACCGGAGCAGCGACCGCGGAAGCACCCAGCGCGGCGGCGGCAGCCAGCGTGCTGCGGCGGCTCACTCCACCCGGATCCATACCGCTCCTCCCATCCCGCAAGCGCGCCCTCGATCAGCGGCCGCGATCGGGAGTCCACGGTGGACCACCGATGCACGGCCGCCGAGCGCCTACCGACCGATCGGTCAGTATTTCGGTGCGCGCAGTCAAGCACGCGCGATCACCGCTGTCAACGCCTCAGCGCCCCGGCCCGGTTTCGCGCACGAGGACGGCGGCGACCAGGGAGATCACCGCGGTGCCGGCGAGGTAGATCCCGGGGGACAGCTGGCTTCCCGTCACCCCGATGAGAGAGGTGAGAACCAGCGGGGTGAATCCGCCGAAGACGGACACCGCCGTGCTGTAGGCCATCGACAGGCCGCTGTAGCGCACCTCCGTGGGGAACAGCTCCGACATCACGGTCGCCAGCGCCCCCATGGCGGGCGAGAGCGCCAGCGCGAGCGCGACGTAGGCGATGACGGTCGTGGCGAACGTCGCCTGCAGCAGCAGCGCGTAGATCGGAACGGCGAAGACGGCCAGCCCCAGCGGGGAGGCGATGAGCAGCGGCCTGCGCCGCCCGATGCGATCGGAGAGCAGCCCCCACAGCGGAATCAGCACCACCAGCAGCGACACGCCGAGCAGCATGGCCGTGAACATGTGCCGCTGGGGGATTCCGACGTTGTTCACGAGGTAGGCGGGGAAGAAGGCCTCGATCATGTAGGTGGCCGTCGTCCCCGAGATGATCATGCAGACGATGGCGAGCACGCTGCGCCAGTGCTCCTGCAGCGCCGCGAGGAGGGGTGCCCGCTCGGCATCGCGCTCGTGGTCGGCCTCCTTGAACTGGGGCGTCTCGTCGAGCCGCAGGCGCAAGTACAGCCCGAGCAGTCCGAGCGGCAGCGTCAGCAGGAACGGGATGCGCCACCCCCAGGCGGTGAGGGCCTGCTCGGACATCCCGATGCTCAGGGCGGTCCCGACGGCGGAGGCGAGCAGCGCGCCGAGGAACTGGGTGAAGAACTGCCAGCTGCCGTAGAGCGCGCGCCGGCCCTCCGGCGCGTACTCCACCATGAACGCGGTCGCTCCGCCGAACTCGCCTCCCGCGGAGAACCCCTGCACGACGCGGGCGCTCAGCAGCAGGGCCGGAGCGAGCACGCCGACCGAGTCGTAGGTCGGCAGCGCTCCGATGACGAACGTCGCAGCCGACATGCCGACGATCACCGCGGCGAGGATGCCGCGCCGCCCCATCCTGTCCCCGAGGTGGCCGAACGTCAGCGCCCCCAGCGGGCGCAGCACGAACGCGACCCCGAAGACCGCGAAGGTCGAGATGAGCGACGCGCTCCCGGCCGGGAAGAAGTTCGTGGCGATGGCCGCCGCGAAGAATCCGAAGAGGGTGTACTCGAACCACTCGATGAAGTTGCCGATCGACGCGGCGAGGACGGCCTTCCTGCGCGTGGCGGTGGGAACGGCCGGTGCGGTCCCCGCGTCCCGGGTTGTTGAGGTCATCGTGCTGCCTTGGGGAGTTCGGGAAGTTCTCGGGCTGGTGTTCCGGTGGGAGAGGTGGAACCGTCGTCGTGCCCCGACCGCCTCCGCCGCCCGCACCCGGGCGGTGGACGTCGAGTCACCGCACCTCCCGGCGGTGCGTGCCGCGGGTGCGCGCGAGGGCGAGTTCCGCGTAGAGCGTCGCCCCGTCGGCGAGCACCGCGTCGTCGTACTGCGCGCTCGGCGCGTGGTTGAACGGCGCCCGCCCGGGATCGCGCCCGGTCGGCACGGCACCGAGCCCGACGAAACTGCCGGGAACCGCGCCGAGCACGCGGGAGAAGTCCTCGGATCCGGAGAGCGGGTTCGGCAGCGTCTCGTGCCGCTCGGGGCCGAAGAGCTCGCCGATCGTCTCCGCCACGAACTCGGTCTCCGCGGCGTCGGTGACGCTCGGCGGGTACCCCGCCGACCACTCGACCTCGACTTCGACGTCGTGCGCGGCGGCGATGCCGCGCAGGAGGGCGGGGGCGGACTCCAGGACCCGCTCCCGCGCCGGGTCGGAGAACGTGCGCACGGTGGCTTCGAAGGTGGCCGTCTCCGGGATGACGTTGGCCGCCGTGCCCGCGTGCAGCGAGCCGACGGAGAGGACGACCGGATCGAAGACGTCGAAGCGGCGCGTGACCATGGTCTGCAGCGCGGTGACCATCTCGCTCACCGCTGCCACCGGGTCCCGCGCGTTCTGCGGGCTGGAGCCGTGCCCGCCCGCGCCGCGCACCGCGACGTGCAGTTCGTCCGAGGCCGAGAGCATCGTCCCGGGCCGGGTGACGAACCGCCCCTGCGGCACGTGCGCGGAGAAGACGTGCATGCCGTAGGCCGCGTCGACCCGCTCGCCCGCCGCCTCGAGGACGCCCTCGGCGAGCATGACGTTCGCGCCGTCCCAACCTTCTTCGCCCGGCTGGAACATGAACACGACGTCGCCGCGCAGCCGGTCGCGGTGCTGCGCGAGCAGCCGGGCCGCCCCGACCAGCATCGTCGTGTGCAGGTCGTGCCCGCAGGCGTGCATCCTGCCGTCGATCCGCGACCGGAAGTCGAGCCCGGTGCTCTCCTGGACCGGGAGCGCGTCCATGTCGCCGCGCAGCAGGACGGCCGGGCCATCGCCGTCGCCGCGCAGCACCCCCGTCACCGAGCTGGCGCCGGAACCGGTCGTGATCTCCAGCCCGAGACCGTCCAGCGCGGCCAGCACCTTCTCCTGCGTGCGCGGCAGTTCCAGGCCGACCTCCGGTTCGCTGTGGAGCTCGTGCCGCAGCGCGGCGAGCTCGCCGTGCATCGCCTGCGCGTCCTCGTGCACCGCCATCCGCCGAGTCCTCCCTGTGACGTGCGCCATCCGTGACGTGATCGGCGGAGAGTGTGGGATCGTCACGGGGATCGCTGGGCGAGATTGGCGGATTCGTGCAGATCCCGGTCCTGTGGGAGGTGGTTCGTGAACACGCACTTGGACGAGCGGGACCTGGCGCTGCTGCACGCCCTGCAGCTCTCACCGCGGATCAGCTGGGCGGAGGCGGCGCGCGTGCTCGGTTCGACGGCGAGCACGCTCGCCGGCCGCTGGCACCGGCTGCGCTCCGAGGGGGCGGCGTGGGTGACGGTGCACCCGGGACGCAGCTTGACCGGCGTGACCGTCGCCTTCATCGACATCGACGTCGCGCCCACCGAACGCGACGAGGTCGTCCGCGCGCTGTGCCGCGACCCCCGCGCGGCGACGATCGAGGAAGCCGCCTCCGGCCGGGACTTGCTGGTGACGGTGTTCGTCGCGGACCAGGACGCGCTCGCGCGCTTCGCGCTGGAGGACCTGGCGAGCCTGCCCGGCGTGCGTCGGATCGACACCCGCGTGGCCACTCGGATCCACTGGGAGGGCAGCCAGTGGCGGCTGGACGCGCTCGACCGGAACCAGCAGTCGAGGCTGAGGTCCGCGCGGGACAACGACTCGGAGCCGGCGCTCCCGCCCAGGGACTACTGGCCCCTCGTGGAGGCGCTGACCCGCGACGGGCGGTGCAGCGCCGCCGACCTGGCGCGGCTCACCGGGCGCAAACCGGCAACCGTCCGGCGGCAGCTCGCTCGGTTGATCTTCTCCGGGCTGGTGTCCTTCCGCTGCGAGATCGCCCAGCTGCGGTCGCGGTGGCCGGTGATCTGCACCTGGTTCGCCCGGGTGCCGCAGCAGGAGCTGGAGCGGACCGTGCAGTCGCTGACGACGCTGCCGGAACTCCGGCTGTGCGCGTCGGTCAGCGGCGAAGCCAACCTGATGTTCACGGTCTGGGCGGGTTCCCCCGGTGATCTCCTCGCGCTGGAACGGCGGATGAACGAGAAGCTGCCCTGGATGACCCTGGTCGAGAGCGTGTTCGGGCTCCGCACGCCGAAGCGGATGGGCTGGATCCTCGACCCCTCCGGGCACAGCACGGGCCAGGTCGTCGTCCCCCTGCCCGCGCACGCTTCGCAGCGCAGCAGTGGTTGAACCCCCGCCGAGGTGTCAGCCGCCCCCGCCCCAGCCGGCCGGGAGGAACCCGGCGTCCTCGGCGAATTCGGTGGCGATCCGCAGCAGCACGTCCCGCTCGGTGCGCAGGAGCGCGTTCTCGGTCCGCAGCCAGTCCAGTTCCGCCCGCTCGTCCGCGGCGGGCGGGTCGCGCCGCTCGGAGCGCTCTGCTCCGCACATGGCAGCTCCCTTCGGGCGCGGCGGGGTTCAGCGGACGGGGGTGAACGCGCGGAGCGCCTCGCTGCGCTTGCCCGTGGTGACGGCCTCGGCGAGCATCCGTCCCGTGACCGGCCCGTGGGTGAGTCCCCACATGCCGTGCCCCCCGGCCACGTAGATGCTCGCGTCGGAGGTCAACGACCCGATCAGCGGGTAGCCGTCCGGGGTCACCGGGCGGGGGCCCACCCATTCGTCGGTGCGCTCGTCCCACCTGACCCCGGTGAGGTACGGGCGTGCGGAGGCGATGATCGCCTCGATCCGCGCCGGGTCGAGCGCGTCGTCGGAGTCGCGGAACTCCATCGTGCCCGCGACCCGGAGACCGCCGCGGTAGGGGGTGCAGGCCACGCGCACCCCGGGCAGGTACATCGGGCCGGGAACCGGCTCATCGGTCGGGACCGTGAACGAGTACCCCCGTCCGGCCCGCACCGGTGCCCGCAGCCGCCGGGGTTGGACGAGCTGGCCCAACCACGAGCCGGTGGCCAGCACGGCCACCTCCGCGGTGAGGCCCTCCCCCGCGTGCGACGTGGCGGTCACGCCGCGGTCGCGGCGGTGCACGTCGGCCACGTCGAATCCCGCGCGGATCGTGCCGCCCCGCTCCCGCACCGATTCCGCCAGCGCTGCGACGAACGCGCCGGGATCGACGAAACGCTGCCCGTCCAGCCGGATCCCGGCACCGATGCGCTCGGAGACCTGCGGCATCCGCGCGCGCACCTCGTCGGCGGTCAGCGCTGCGTGCTCGACTTCCTGGCCGGCCTGCGACAACCGCCGGAACTCGTGCAGCAGACCGGTGGCCTGCCGGCGCGTCTCGAACAGGGCGGTGATCGGCGCTTCGACCGTCGGCGCCTGCACGCCGTTGGCCGTGAGCACGTCGAAGGCTTCCAGGCACTCGGCGTTCAGCGGCAGGTTGGCGCGCATCGCCCGGTTCCAGCCGCCCCAGGTGCAGCGGGCCGCGAACTGCAGCAGGAACCGCCACAAGCCGGGGTTCCACGAGAGCGGAACGTGCAGCGGGGCACCTGGATCCAGCAGCGAGCGCAACCCGTACCGCAGGACGGCCGGCTCGTTCAGCGGCACCGCCAACCCGGGGGAGAGCAGTCCCGCGTTGCCCCAGGAGGCCCCGGCGGCGACTCCGCGACGATCGAGAACGGTCACCTCGACACCGCGCTCCTGCAGGAACCACGCCGTCGAGAGCCCGACAGCCCCGGCACCGACCACCACGGCGGTGCGCGGACCTCCGCTCGTGCGCGCGCCATCCCACTCCATGCTCACCCTCCACGTCCGGACACGGCTTCCTCCCCGCCGAGGATGTCCGAGGAAGCGCCCGCGCGGGTTGTACCGGGCGAACAATCGGTACCGAGGAGCTTGTTCGTTCGCGTCAAACAGCGGCGGTTCGGCGCCCGGGCGGAGGTGACCGCGGCGGGCGGTCCACCGGGGGCGCGGTCCGCCGGCCGGGCACCGAACCGCGTGCGTACAGTCCCGGCAGGGGACGCCGGTGAGTCCGGGTGCCGCGCAACGTGCAGGAGGCGTGTACACGTGGTCAAGTTGGATCGGCTGATCACCGTTCTCGGCGGTTGCGGTGTCCGCCTGGTCGGGCCGGGTGCGGCGCGCGAGGCCGAGCTGCGCAGCATCGCCATGCACGACCCGACCGAGGCCGCGCCTCCGGCCGGGGACGTGTTCCTCGCAGTCGGAGTGGAGTCGCCGCGTCGCGCCGTGGAGCTCGCCGCCGCGGCGCACGCCCTCGTGGTGCTGCTGCGCGGCGAGTCCGACGTCGTCGACGAACTCCACCGGAGCGGCGAACAGCACGGGGTCATCACCCTGGTCGTCGACACCGCGGTGTCGTGGAACCAGCTCGCCGAGATCGTCTACGGCCTGGTGTTCGAAGGCCGGGAAACGGAGGCGGGACGGGGCCCCAGCGACCTGTTCGCCCTCGCGGACACCATCGCCGCCGCGGTGGAGGGGTCGGTCACGGTCGAGGACCGGCTCTCGCGCGTGATGGCCTACTCGAGCCTGCAGCAGGAGGTCGATTCCGCGCGGCACGAGACGATCCTCGGCCGGCGCGTTCCCGAGGCCATCTGCCGGCTGTTCACCGAGCGCGGGGTGTTCACCCACCTGTCCACCTCCGACGAGCCGCTGTTCGTGCCCGCCTCACCCCGCCACGGACTGGGCGGACGCACGGTCATCGCCGTCCGGGCGGGGCGCGAGCTCCTGGGATCGCTGTGGGTCGCCTGCGCGGCTCCGCTGTCCGACCAGGGCGCTCGGATCCTGCGGGACAGCGCCCGCACCGTGGCGCTGCACCTGCTGCGTTCGCGCGTCAGCGCCGACCTGGAGAGGCAGGTCGAGTCCGAACTGGTCATCCAACTGCTCGAAGCCGACCCGGACACGACCACGGCGCTCGGGAAGCTCGGCCTCGGTTCCGGTCCGTTCCGCGTGGTGGCTCTGCAGGCGCACGCCCGCGGCGAGCGGCACGCGGCGGTCCTGCTCGCCTTCGAGCGCGCGACCACCGGCTTCGGCTGGTCGCGCCCGGGGCGCAGCGCGCTGTTCGGCAACACCGTCTACACGGTCCTGCCCTGCGGTGACGACCCCGCCCCAGCGCGGGAGTGGGTGCGGACCACCACCGCGAGCCTGCCCGAGCACGTCACGATCGCCGCCGGCATCGGCGCGCCTGCCGCGCCCAGCCAGCTGCCGACCAGCAAGAACGAAGCCGAGGAGAGCATGGCGCTGCACGCGGACCGGGCGGACTCCGCTCCGGTGGTCAGCTACGACGAGTCGTGGGACCAGATCCTGCTGCAGCGGTTGCGCACCGCTGCCGCGTCCGGGCGCGTCCCCGCGCGCGGCCCCCTCGCCGACCTCGCCCGGCACGACACCGCGCACGCCACCTCCTACCTGCCCACGTTGCGCGTGTGGCTGCAGGCCCAAGCAGACCTCGCCGTCGCCGCCAGACGTCTCGAGGTGCATCCCAACACCGTGCGCTACCGCATCCGCAAGATGCACGAGATCACCACTCTGCACCTCGACGACCCGGACGAGCGGCTGGCCATGCTGATCGCACTCGCCGTCGACGCCGAGACCGCGTGATCGGCGCTGCCGTCCGCGCTCGCGCTTCTTCGCGCTCCCGGCCGACCCGCGAGCAGCGCAGCAGTGATCACGGCTCGCCGCCGAGCAGCCGCTCGAACGCGCCCGCGGGACGAGCGCGCGTCGGCAGCGCCTCCACGAACGGCAGCAGCTCCCGCTTCGCGACCTCGTAGACCCGGCGGAGCTCGGCGACCGGATCGGGGTGCTCGTCCACCCGCAGGTCCAGGTACGGATACGGGTGACCACTGTGGACGTACAACGCGGCGCTCTGCTTGCCCCGCCGGTCCCCACCGGCCTCCTGCCCCGCCTCCAGCGAGGTGAGCAGCCGTTCCGCCAGCGAGTCCCCCGCAGACCCCTCGAACCGGTCGGCCATGGAATCCACGGTGCCCCCGTCGACGAGGGTGTTGCCCGCCACCGCGTAGCCGTCGCCCGAGCGGTGACCGCTCCACGGCTGGGTCTCCGATCCGGTGTGGACGGCGGCACGGCCCGAGCTGTCCACCACGGCCACCTGCCGCGCTTCCGCAGCGGGGTCCGCACCGCGGACGCGCGCCAGCGCCTCCTCCGCCGAGTGCTCCCGGAGCAGTTCCAGACCGTCCGCACCTGCCAGCGGGTTGACCAGCGCCTGCGTCGCGATCGCCCCCGCAGCGGCGTGGGCGAACACCGCCAAGCCGCCGATCGCCGGCATCCGCGTGCTCATCGCAACACCGCACATCCCGGCCGCGATGTCGCAGGCGACGATCGAGAACGTACCCGCACGCATCGGACCGATGCTACAGCGAGCCACCCAGCCCCACCCCTGCCCCGCTCGTCGCCCCCGCACACCGCCGAGACCGGCGGCCCGTGCGCGCACGCCCCGCCGCGGGAACCGCTCAGGCACCGGTCACCGCGAGAACGCCGAGGCCCACCAGGGCGACCAGCACCGTCGACAGCCCCCCGAGGGCGAGGCCTCGACGCCCGGTGCGCAGCAGCGCCCCCAACCGGACCCCGCTGCCCAGGCCGAACAGCGCAGCGGCGAACAGCCACGTGGTGAGCAGCGAGGACGCGGACACCACCGCGTCCGGAACGAGGCCGGTGGAGCGCACCACCATCAGCAGCAGGAAGCCGACCACGAACAGCGGCACCAGCGGGGGCCGCTCGCCCGCACCGGTGCGCCCCCGGCGGCGTTCCACCACGCTCACCCCCGCCACCACCGGTGCGAGGAGCACCACGCGGGTCAGCTTCACGACCACCGCGAGTCCCACCGCGGCGGCCCCGGCCGGTGAGACCGCTGCGACCACCTGGGCCACCTCGTGCACGCTCAGCCCCGCCCAGATCCCCAGCTGCTCCGGGACGAGCCCGAGCCCGGACCCGATCAGCGGCACCAGCCCGATCGCCGCGCTGCCGTAGAGGGTGACCAGGGTGATCCCGGTGGCCACGTCTTCCCTGTCCGTCTCGGTGACGCTGTCCACCGCGGCGATGGCCGAGGCCCCGCAGATCGAGAAGCCCGTGGCAACCAGCAAGGTCAGCCCGCGCGACACGCCCAGCAGGTTCCCCAGGGCGAGGGTGCCGAAGAAGGCGATCAGCACGGTCGCGCACACGGCGAGGAACGTGCCGAGGCCCAGCCCGAGCACGTCGCCGAGCCCGAGCTGCAGCCCCAGCAGGACGACCCCGATCCGCAGGAGCTTCTTCGTCGTCCAGTCCAGCCCCTTGCGAGTCGGCTCCGGGAGGAACCGGCCCACCAGCACGCCCAGGACGACCGCGGTGGTCAGCGCGCTCAGGGCGGGCAGCAGCGTGTTCACCGCGAAGGCGATGGCGGTGCCGATCGCCGCGACTGCCAGTCCGGGCAGCAGCGAGCGGAGCTCGGCGGCCGCCCGTCGTCCACTGCCGGGTTCCCTTCCAGTGATGGTCATGGACCCGACCCTCGCCGAGCGGGCCGAACCTCGGCAGACGTCGATTCGGTTCGAGGCCATAACCTGTCGTTATGAGCAGGGTGCCGGACCTCGAATCGCTGCAGATGCTCGTGCAGGTCAGCAGTTGCGGAAGCCTGACCGCTGCCGCCCGGGAGGGCGGGATCAGCCAACCCGCGGTCAGCAAGCGGATCGGCCTGCTGGAACGCAGGCTCGGGGTCCGCCTGCTCGACCGCAGCCAGCGCGGATCGACGCTCACCGAGGCCGGCGAGCTGGTCACCGGGTGGGCGCAGCGCGTGCTGGACGAGCTCAAGGTGCTGACCGACGGCGCGGAAGCGCTGCGTCGCGAGAGCGCTGCGCACCTCACCATCGCGGCGAGCATGACCGTCGCCGAGCACCTGCTGCCGATCTGGCTCGGCGAGTTGCGCCGGGCGGACCCGGAGCTGCACGTCGGGCTGCAGGTCACCAACTCGGCGGAGGTGTGCGACCTGGTGCGCGCGAAGTCGGTGGACCTCGGCTTCATCGAGTCGCCGGGCGGGCTCGGCGGGCTGCGCCACCGGGCGGTGGCGAAAGACCGGTTGGTGCTGGTCGTGGCACCGGACCACCCGTGGGGCAGGCGCCGACGCCCGGTCACGGTGGGCGAGTTGGCGCGCACGCCGCTGATCAGCCGCGAAGAAGGTTCCGGCACGCGGGACACCGCGGAGCGCGCGATCTCCGCCTCGGGCGAGCGGCTGGTCCCACCGCTGCTCGAACTGGGCTCGAGCGCGGCGATCCGCAGCACGGTCATCTCGGGCGGCGGCCCGGCGCTGATCAGCAGGCTCGTGGTCGCCAACGACATCGCCAACCGCGCGCTGGTCGAGGTGCCGACGACGGGCATGGACCTCGGCCGGACGATGCGCGTGGTGTGGCACGCCGAGCACCCTCCCGGGCCACCTGCTGAGATGCTCCTCGCCCACGCCGCGCGCAAACGATCAGCACGGGGATGACCCGCCCGGGCCCCTCGCCGGCCCGCGGCCGCGCCCCGGCGAGGCGCCGCGAGTGACGGTGCCCACCCCCGCGCGGCCGCGGCTCCGCCGAGCGCAGCGGACCACTTCCGCGCACGTGCCCGGACCTCCGCCCGGGACGGTTAGACTCGTCCACGTGCTCGGGTTGGGTGAGCTGGAACTGAAGGTCATGGACGTGCTGTGGGCGGCCGGTGAGCCGCTGCGGGTGCGGGACGTGCTGGAACGGCTCGCCGAGGACCGGCAACTCGCCTACACCACGGTGATGACCGTGCTCGACCACCTGCACACCAAGGGGTGGGTGCAACGCGCCAAGGCGGGCAGGGCCTACAGCTACACCCCGGCGCGCAGCCGCGAGGAGGCCGGGGCCGGGTTGTTGCGCGAGGTGCTCGAGTCCTCCGGGGACGCGGAGTCCGTGCTGCTGCACTTCGCGCGATCGGCGTCCGACAGGGAGTCGCAGCTGCTGCGCCGTGCCCTGGACAGCGAGCAGAACGGTGACGGTGACGCATGACCCTCGCGCTGGGGATGCTGGCCACGGCAGTGCTCGTCGGTGCGCTCGGACCGGTGTACCTGCGGGGGACCGTGTCCCCCCGCATCCGCCCCGGTCTGGCGCTGACCGGCTGGATCGCCTCGGTGCTGGCCGTGGCCGCTTCCGCCGCGGCGGGGGCGGCCCTGCTGGCCGTGCCGCACTCCTCCACCGCCGACGGCCTCATCGGCATGGCCACCGCCTGCGTCAACACCGGGCAGTACCTGGGGGAGACGATCCTGCGGTTCACCGGGATCGCGGTGGTGCTGGCCGCCGTGCTGCGCACCGCGTTCGTGGCCGTCCGCGCGGGCAGGCGCAACTCCGAGCACCAGCACCGGCACCTGACGGCGCTGCGGTTGCTCGGCAAGACCGATCCCGACGAGCACGACCCGCTGTTCTGGCTGCGCGAGGACACGCCCGCGGCTTACAGCATCGGAGGGCGCGCGGGAGCGATCGTGGCCACCACCGGCGTCGCCCGGCTGGCTCCGGGGACGCGGCGCGCGATCCTCGCGCACGAACGCGCACACCTGCGCGGACGGCATCACGGCCTGGTGCTGCTGGTGGAGGTGCTGGCCCGGTCGCTGCCGTTCGTACCGCTGTTCCGCGCCGCTCCCCCGGCGGTGCGGGTGCTGGTGGAGCTCTCCGCCGATGCCGCGGCGGCTCGGGCCTGCGGCCGCGACGGGGTCCGGGCCGCGCTGCGCGCGGTCAGCGCTGACCTCGTTCCCGCCGGATCGCTGGCCATGTCCCGGGAGGCGGTGGCGCTGCGGTTGCACTGGCTGGATCCGCAGCGCCGCCAGGACCGGGGAGGTGTGCGCCACCGCGCCGGTTACGCGGTGGCGGTGCTGGCCTCGCTCTCACCGACCGTGCTCGGAGTCGGGGCCATCGCGGGTCTCGTCCTGGTGCTGTGCCTGGGTCTCGGCTCCCCCGGGTGAGCACTGCGTTCCGCCGCAGTTGCGATGATCCGTAGTAACTCCGCGGGGCGGAGCGCGGCATGGGCGCCCAACCCCTGCCAGAGCTCACCCCGACCGTCGAACGGGCCGAGGAGGCCGCCGGACCCCGGCATCGGACTGCTCGGCTCCGCCGTGCCCATCGCGAACGGGTCTCGCGCCGGTGAGGCCGGCTGGGCCGGCCCGCGGCGGCCGCGGACTGCCGAGCCGGTCGCGGGCCCGGCGCCGCGGCGCGGTGAGCGCCGGAGGTGTTCCTCACCGGGAGGGGTCCAGCGGCACCGGCGGGAGCCGCCGAGCGGCTGCCCGGGGATGCTCCGGAGGGCCCGGGGAACGCTCCGAAGGGCCCGGGGAATGCTCCGGGAAGCGGGCACGTTCGCGGCAGTGGAGGGGGCAGGAGCAGGAACCCGCGCGAAAGAGGTGACGACGTGGAAGCCCACGACTGGGACCAGCGCTACCGCGAGACGGCGTTGCTGTGGACCTCCGGGCCCAACCGGTGGGTCGAGCAGCACACCGCGGATCTCCCACCCGGGCGTGCCCTGGACCTGGCCTCCGGCGAAGGGCGCAACGCCCTCTGGTTGGCCGAACGCGGGTGGCGGGTGACCGCCGTCGACTTCTCCCCCGTGGGCGTGGACAAGGCCCGCGAACTCGCGAACGAGCGCGACGCCGCTGCGGCCGAGCGGGTGCGGTGGGAGGTCGCCGACCTCCTGTCCTACACCCCCGACGGCCAGTACGACCTGGTCCTCGTCGTCTACCTGCACCTGCCCGCCGACCAGCGGCGCACCGCGCTGCAGCGCGCCGCAGCAGCCCTGGCCCCCGGCGGCACGCTGCTGGTGATCGGCCACCACAGCGACAACTTCACCCGGGGAGTCGGCGGGCCTCCGGACCCGGCCGTGCTCTACGACGAGCACGACGTGCTCGCCGACCTCGCCGACCGGGAGGACCTCACGGCCACGGCGGCCGGCATGCGCGAGCGGGTCGTCGCCGAGCAACCCCGGCCCGCGCTCGACGTCCTCGTCGAGCTCCGGCGCGACGCCGAATCCTGAGACTTCCCGCACCGGCGGCCGCTCCCGGATGCGGAAAGCGGCGGGAGCGGCACCGGCGCGGGGCGACGACCGGCGAAGGAGCAGAGCTCATGCCCCACCTGCTGCAAGTGGACTTCCCCACGCAGGGCCCGTTCGGAGCGGCGATGACCGACGCGTTCGCGGAACTCGCCGAGAGCATCAACGACGAACCCGGCTTCCTCTGGAAGATCTGGACGGAAAACCGGCACGCGGCCGAAGCCGGCGGCATCTACCTGTTCGCCTCGCACGAGGACGCGCAGCGCTACCTGAACAAGCACACCGAGCGCTTGAACGGGTTCGGCATCACCGGCGTCACCGGCAAGATCTTCGAGATCAACGAGGCCCTGTCGGCGATCAACCACGCTCCCCTGCCGCAGGAGTAGACCCCGCCGCAGGAGCAGGTACCGGGCAGCTCCGGGCGCTGCGCAAGCGGCTGCGCAGCGCGGTGCCGAGCAGGGCCAGGGACAGCACCGCCAGCACCGGCTGCAGCGGCTGGAACCAGGTCACCGCTCCGCTGGCCCCCACCGCCAGCACCACGGGCACGTTGCACGTGGGGCACCCGACGGCGAACCAGGCCAGCACCCCGGCTCCGAGGCCGCGGCGCTGGTGCTGCCGCGGCCGCACCCCCTCCCCCGGGCCCTGCGGAGCGACGTACGTCCCGACGAGCAGCCCGAGCAGCACCGACGTGAGGATCCACACCGGGTAGGCCCACCACGGCGTGGGAATCATCCGCACGAAGACCGGGTTCTCGATGATCGCGGTGGCGAGCCCCATGAGCAGAGCTACCGCCGTCGCCGAGACGCCCGCGACGACCCACTGCCGCACCGTCCACATGCGCATCGCGCACCGCCTTCCTCCGTCCGCGGACCGCATGCCCGGGCCTCCGCCTCGGAAGCGGCGGGGAGCGGCGCAGCCGCTGCTGCGGCACCGAATTGATTACTACCTACCGTAGTAGGGAACTGCTCGCGGGCGCGACCCGGGTCCGGAGGGGCCGGCCGGCAAGCCGCCCCCGTTCGCGGCCGCGCTCGGCGTCCTCCTGCTGGTGCTGGCCGGGTGCGGGTCCCGCGGCGAGGCCGGCGGCGAGCACACCGGCGGGAAGAGCGGCGGAACGCTGCGCCTGGCCCTCAACCAGTCCGAGGACCACCCCTCCTCCGCCGCGCTGGAGAACTTCGGCGAACGGGTCCGCGAACGCACCGGGGGGCGGTGGAACATCGACGTCCACCCCAACGAGAGCCTGGGCGACCAGCAGGAATCCCTGCAGTTGACCAGTGACGGCAGCGTCGACCTGGCGATCGTCTCCGGTACCCAGCTGGAGAACCTCAACCCCGACTTCACCGTGTTCAACCTGCCCCACACCTTCGACTCCATCGAGCACCAGATGGAGGTCATCACCGACCCGGACATCGTCGGCGGTCTCCGCTCCTCGCTGGAACGCAGGGACCTGACCGTGCTCGGCGGATTCACCCAGGGGGCGCGCAGCATCTACAGCTCCCGCGGCCCCGTCGTGGAGCCCGCCGACCTGGCAGGTCAGAAGATCCGGGTGCAGGAGAGCGAGGTGCATTCCGACATGATCGACGTGATGGGCGGCTCAGCCACCCCGATGGCCTACGGCGAGGTCTACACGGCGCTGCAGTCAGGGGTGCTCGACGGGGCGGAGAACAACGAGGTCGACGAGGCCGCCTTCCGCGAAGCCCTCGCACCGCTGACCGAGCGGCGGCTGAGCACCGCCAGCTCCACTGCGCGCCGGATCTACGAGAAGACCCGGGCGGCAGCGCCGTGATCCGGCAACGGGCAACGACCTCGCGGGACCGGAGGTGAGAGCGATGAAGAGGATCTCCGACAGAGCCCTCGCCGCCGTCTGCGTGACCCTGTTCGCGCTGCTGGTCGTCACGGTGAGCTGGCAGGTGTTCACCCGTCAGGTGCTCGGCGAGCCCAGCAGTTGGTCCGAGGAGCTCGCCAAGTACGTGTTCGTCTGGCTCGGGATGTTCGGCGCCGCCCTCGTGTTCTCCGAGCGCGGGCACATCGCCGTCGACGTGTTCGTCCGGAAGTTCCCCGCCCGGCCCCGGCGCGTCGTCGCCGCGCTGGTCCAGCTGGCCGTCCTCGCCTTCTCCGCCCTGGCACTGGTGTGGGGCGGAGCGCGCCTCACGAGCGTGGCCTGGGGCCAGCGCCTGACAGCACTGCCGGGGCACCTGGGAATCGTCTACGTCGTCATGCCGATCACCGGGGTGATCATCGCGGCGTACGCCCTCCACCACGCGCTCGCGATCCTGCGGGGGGAAGAAGCGCCGTTCGAGGCCGAGGACGCGGCCGGAGAAGTCGAGGAGCAGTGATGGATCCAGCAATGCTCGCAGGGTTCGTCCTGCTCATCGGCATCAGCAGCCTGATCCTGCTCGGCGTGCCGGTCGCCGTCGCGATCGGGCTGTCCTGCACCGTGGCGGCGATCGCGGTGCTCGGAGCCGACCACGCCGTTCTCGTGGCCTCCCAGCAGATCGCCTCGGGCACCAGCTCGTTCACCCCGCTGGCGATCCCGTTCTTCGTGCTGGCCGGGGTCCTGATGAACAACGGCGGCATCGCGGGCCGTCTCATAGACGCGGCCAAGGTCCTCGTCGGACGGATGCCGGCGTCGCTGGCGCAGACCAACGTGGTGGCCAATGCGATGTTCGGATCGGTCAGCGGCGCTGCGGTGGCTTCTGCCGCGGCGGTGGGCAGCGCGATGGGACCGCGGCAGGAGAGGGAAGGCTACGACCCCGCCTTCTCCACGGCGGTGAACGCGGCGTCCGCACCGGCAGGAATGCTGCTCCCGCCCAGCAACACGTTCATCGTGTACTCGCTCGTCAGCGGAAGCTCGGTCGCCGCGCTTTTCGTGGCGGGATACGGTCCCGGGTTGCTGTGGGCGCTGGCCTGCATGCTCGTCGTGCTCGCGCACTCCCGGAACCGCAGCGGGCTCGAGGGGACCGAACGCGTGACCCTGCGCCGGCCATCCTCATCTTCACGCCGATCTTCCTGCCGATCGTCCAGGAATTCGGCATCGACCCGGTGCACTTCGGCACCGTGATCGTGTTCAGCCTCAGCCTCGGGACGATCACACCCCGGTGGGCAACGTCCTGTTCATCGCCTCCCGGGTCGGGCAGCAGCGGATCGAACCGGTCATCCGGCGCCTCGCCCCCTTCTTCGCGGTGCTGACCGCCGTGCTGCTGGTGGTCGTCTTCGTCCCGGGGCTGTCCCTGTGGCTCCCGGAGCAGCTCGACCTGCTCTCGGGAGGCTGATGGCGCCGGAGCCCGGTCAGCGGGCCACCGCGTACGCACTCCCCCGCGGGGCGGAGGGGCCCGACCGGCCTTGCTCACCCCTCAGCGGACGCGCGACGCGGCACGAGCGTCGACGAGGCGGTGCAGCACCCCGTGCTCGCTGAGCTGCTCGAGTCCTGGTGGCAGGCCGCCGCACGGCACGCCTCCCCCGCAACCGCCGACCTGGCCGAGTACCGGCAACGGCTCCTGCAGCGCTTCGCCTCGCGCGGCATTCGGCACAACCTGCTGCAGATCCGCAGCCGACGGTTCGCAGAAGCTGCCGGCGCGGATCCTGCCGGTGTTGCGGGCCGAACGGCACCGAGGACGGCTCCCGGACGGCGCGACCGCCGCCCTGGCGGGCTGGCTGATCCACCTGCGCACGGAGGACGTCCGGGATCCCCGTGCCGCCGAGCTGCGGACGCTGGCGCAGTCACCGGACGCGACGCGACGAGTGCTCAGCACGCTCGATCACGACCTGGCCGAGAATCAGGAGCTCATCGCCTCGGTAGACGCCAGCATCGCCTACCTGACGCGGAGGCGAGGTGAGCCCTGACGCGGAGGCGAGGTGAGCCCTGACGCGGAGGCGCTTCACGTGAGCGCAGTCAGCGCTCCCCTGCCGCGCCCGTGCGCCCCGTGCGCGTCTGCAGCTGAGTCCGCAGCGGCCAACCGCGGCGGAGTTCTCGCAGCTGGTCGTGGGGCGATGGGCGTGCCCAGGGCGGTGCTGCTCGGCGGCCGCGGAGCCTCAGGGGCGGTGCCCGCCGCCGCGCAGGTAGCGCAGGGCCCGCTCCGCGGCGTGCGCACCGCACATGCCGTGCGCGCCCGGGCCGGGCGGGGTCGCCGCCGAGCAGAGGAAGTGCCCCGGCACCCCCACGTCGTAGGGCGCGAGCGTGGTGCGGGGACCGAAGACGAGCTGGGGGGCGTTCTTCGCCCCGGTCATGATGTTGCCGCCGACGTAGTTCGGGTTGTCCGCGGCGAACCCGCGCGGCGTGCGCACCACGCTGCCCACGATCCGCTCCCGGAAACCGGGGGCGAAGCGCTCGATCTGCGCGATGACCGCCCCGGTCGCGTCACCGGTGTAGCCGTTGGGGACGTGCGCGTAGCTCCACACCGGATGCACGGTTCCCACCGACCGCTGCGGATCGGCCAGGTACTGCTGGCCGACCAGCACGAACGGGCGCTGCGGCATCCTGCCCGCGTGCACGGCGCGTTCCGCCGCGGCCACCTCGGCGAAGGTGCCACCGACGTGCACGGTGCCCGCCCGCCGGGCCGGCTCGGCCGTCCACGGCACACCCCCCTCGACCGCGAAGTCCACCTTGAACGCTCCCGGGCCGTAGCGGAACCGCCGATACGCCCGCGCCACGCGCGGCGGCAACCGCTCCCCCAGGATGTCGGCCACCGCCGTGGGGGCGAGGTCGAACACCGTCACCTCCCCCGCCGGCAGGTCGGAGGCCGAGCGCACACGCACACCGGTCTCGATCCTGCCGCCCAGGTCGAGCAGCAACCCCGCCATCGCCTCCGTGATCGACCGCGACCCCCCGGCGGCGACCGCCCAGCCGTGCCGGTGCCCGGCCGCGAGGATTCCCAGCCCGATGCTGGAGCTCAGCGGCCGGTGCAACGGGTGCAACGCGTGCGCCGCCACCCCGCCGAACAGGGCCCGCGCCGCCTCCCCCTCGAACACCCCCGCCAGCACCGACGCCGGCAGCACCGCCCGGGCCCCGAAGCGCGCGAGGCGCAGCGGGTGGTGCGGAACCCGCAGCAGCGGCCCGAGGACGTCCTCCGCCAACGCCTCGTACTCGCCGGCCGGTCCGGCGAACATCCGCGACCAGCGGGCACCGTCCGCACCGAGACCAGCAGCGGTCTCGGCGACGGAGCGGTGCAGCACCCCCGCGGTACCGTCGTCCAGCGGGTGGGCGCAGTCCACCTCGGCGAGCCGCCACTGCAGGCCGTAGCGCTCCAACCCCAGTTCCCGCAGGAAGCCCGAGCCCGCGGCCAGGGGGTGGAACGCCGAGCAGTGGTCGTGGACCAGCCCGGGCAGGAGCGCCTCGCCGGAGCGCGTGCCACCGCCCACTTCGGCCGCGGCCTCGAGCACCGTGACCCGCACCCCCGCCCGCGCCAGAACGAGGGCGGCAGCGAGCCCGTTGGGCCCAGCACCCACGACCGTCGCCGTGCTCATGCCGAACTCCCCACCGCCGAGCCGGCCCCACGGTGCTGCGCCGCCGCGCCCCGGGGGTAGCCACCGCGCCTGCCGGGGCCGGAGCAACGCCGCCTCGGCGAGGTCCTCCCGGGGCTCGCCGGACGAGCCCCGGGACCGCACGAAGCCCTGCACTCCTCCGCCGCCCGAAGCGCGGAAGCCACCAGCGCCGCAGGAAACGCCTCGACCCCGGATCTCACCTGCGGACGGAGCGCGGTGCGCGGATCACCGCCGCGCGGCTGGTGGTCCAGGACCGCTTCCGGCCGCGGTTCAGCCCCGCTCCTGCCCGGGCTCGTAGCGGCCGTCCCGCGCTGCCGCGTTGAGCTGCGCACGACGGGCCAGCGCCTCCTGCGCCGGCTGGACGTTGTCGCTCTTGCCGGCCCACTCGTGCAGCGCGGGCGCGAGCAGCCCGCGTCCGAAGGAGAAGGTGGCCTGCCACGGCAACGGGCCGCGCTGGTTGATCGCGTTCAGGTTGACGGTGGCCGTCTCGTCGCTCTGGCCACCGGAGAGGAACGCGATGCCCGGCACCGCCGGTGGCACCGTGCGCTGCAGCGCGCGCACCGTCGCGTCGGCGATCTCGCCCTCGCTGGGCTGCACGGGGTGGCCCTTGCCCGCGACGACCATGTTCGGCTTGAGGATCATCGCCTCGAGCTCGACGCCCTGCACGGCCAGCTCGTCGAACACCCGCCGCAGCGTGCTGGTGGTGGCCTCCTCGGCGGCCTCCAAGGAGTGGTCACCGTCCATGAGCACCTCGGGCTCGACCATCGGAACCAGGCCCGCCTCCTGCGACAGGGCGGCGTAGCGGGCGAGCGCGTGCGCGTTGGCGTGGATGGCCCGCGGACTCGGGCGCTGCTCGCCGATGTCGAGGACGGCGCGCCACTTGGTGAACTTCATCCCGAGCTGGGCGTACTCCTCGAGGCGCTCCCGCAGCCCGTCCAGCCCCTCGGTGACCTTCTCGCCCTCGGTGCCCGCGAGCGGCTTCGCGCCCCTGTCGACCTTGATGCCGGGGGTCACGCCGTTGTCGATCGCGATGCGGTACAGCGGGGTGCCGTCCTGGGAGGTCTGCCGCACCGTCTCGTCGAAGAGGATCACGCTGCTGATCCAGTCGCCGAGCTTCGGCGTGGACACGATCAGCTCCCGGTACTGCCTGCGCACCTCCTCGGTGGTCTCGAGGCCTTCGGCCTCGAGCCGCTTGTTCATCGTGCCGGTGCTCTCGTCGGCGGCGAGGATCCCCTTGCCGGGCGCCACCATCTGCTGCGCTGCCAGCCGCATGTCGTCACTCGGCATGTGCGCTCCTCCTGCGGTGTTGTCGTGGTGATGACGCACCTGCGCCAGTCGGGAGGTGTCATCGGGGGCGTTGGTTTGTTTACCAGAACCGGCGCGACGCGGCTGCCGGTGATCACCGGGCTCGCCGGGGCCGGTCGTTCCGCCGGTCGCGGAATTGCCCTGACGCCCGCTCGGCGAAACCCGCCGGTACCCGCCCCGCAGCGTAGGCAATCACGGATGCCGCCCTCAACGCAGGTCGCTCGGAACGGGCCCGTCTGCGCTGGTTGTTCACCCCAGCTCGCGGCCCGGGTTCCTCCTGCGCGCGGAGTACGAGGGCAGCCGGTTCCGCCCGTTCACCACTGCCCGCGACCGTCGCGGCTGGACCGTTCCAGCGCGCCGTTGCTCACTCCCGCTGCCCCTGCTCCATGATGGCGATGAGTTCGCGCGCGCTGCCGATCGTGTGCTCCTCGAAAGCGGCCTCGGCCCGCGAGCGGTCCCGCGACAGCAAGGCGTCGATCAGGCGGTGGTGCACGCGCTTGGCCCGCGCAGGATCCGAGCGGATGGCCTGGTCGTGGGCCAGGGCGATGGTCAGGTGGGCTTCGGTCACCGGCCACATCCGCAGCAGCATCGCGTTCTCGGCCGCCACCCAGATGCCGCGGTGGAACGCCACGTGCGCCTCGTGCCGGGTCAGGGGGTCCGGATCGACCTCCCACCGGGAGAACTCCGCCCAGTACTCCTGCACAGCGGCCATGCGACGACCGCTGTCGTCCTCGAGGACGCAGTCCACGGCGAGCATGTCCAGCGCGTGGCGGGCCCGGGCGATGTCGAGGATCTCGGCGGGTTCCAGGCTCGCCACGTGCAAACCGCGGTAGGGCTCCTGGACGATCAGCCCCTCCTGCGTCAGCTGGCTCAGCGCTTCGCGGACGGTGGGGCGGCTGACGGCCAACGTCGTCGACAGGTTGACCTCGGTCAGCTTGTCCCCCGGCCGCAGCTGTCCCCGGACGACGGCCCGGCGCAGTTCCCGGGCGACGCTGTCCCGCCGGGACAGGATCGGTGCCGGGGAGAGCTGCTGGTCCGCCGCGCCGGACTCCGAGGCGGCCGCGGACGAAGGCTGGGGCATCTCGGTCCTTTCCCATCGAGCAGCCGGAACGGCTGATTGTTTGACACTCTTCACCGCATCGTAGTAGCAGCGAGCGGCCCGGTCATCCGCACCGCACGCCGGTGCGGGCCCACCGCCCCCGCGCCTGAGCGCGCCCGGTCGGCCGTTCCTGGTTGAGCGGACGCTGCACCGGCGGGTTCGCAGCAAGCAACGTCGACGGCGTCCTCGCAGCTGCTCACAACTCCTCCGGGCCCGCCACGACGAGACGACCTTCCATGCCGCCAGCGACAGTGAGCACCTCACCGGAGCACATCGCGGATGCGGTGGGAGATGCCAGCCACACGATCGCAGAGGCCACATCCCCAGGTGCCGCGAGTTTCTTGAGGGGCCTCGTGGCCGTGGCGCGTTGCCTCGCCCGGTCACCGAGGGAGGTGCCCACTTGATCGGTCAACGTCCAGCCGGGTGCGACGACGTTGACCCTGCCGTCGGGCGCGATGCGGATGATTTCGTTTTTGAGCGTTCTGGCGAAGCCGTAAGCCAGCGCCGCTTTCGCCGCCGCGTAGTCGGCTTTGCCCGCCTCCCCGAAGATCGCGCTGGTGGACGATACCAGCACGATGTTCCCGCACCCCGTTCCTTCGACGTGGCGCAGGTATTCGCGACACGTCAGAAACGGGGCCGTCAAGTTGTCCTCGGTCGCGCGGTGGAACCGCTCCAAGGACATCTCCCACACGGGAACGTCCTCGTCCTCCCAGCCACCGCTGTTGGCGACGCAGACGTCGATGGTTCCGACCGCAGCGGCGGCATCGGCCACGACCGACGCCGCCTCGTCGGGGCGACGGAGGTCGCCCCGCACCACGTGACCACCGGTCGCGGCCGCGAGGCGCTCAGCGCGGTCGCGGTTCCGGAAGCAATGAACGACGACTCGCGCTCCTTCAGCGGCGAAGGCTGCGGCCGTCGCCGCACCGATCCCACCGCTCGCACCGGCTATCAAGACACCGCGACCCGCAAGGCCGTAGTCCACTTGTCGTCCTCCTCGATCGCAGTCGGAACAGCGCAGTTCGCAACGAGATCGCCAGCTCCGCGCGGGCCTGCTCATCCCACTGCTTGCGCGCCGGTGATTTCCACTACCGAACCGCACATGAAGGGCGCCTCGTCCGAAGCGAGGAAAGCCACCAGTGCAGCGACTTTCTCCGGTCGACCGATTCGGCCGAAGGGAACCCGCGCGTCGAGATCGGCAGTGCTCCTGCCGGTGCGGGCCAGGTTGTCTTCGAGCACGGGTGTGCGGATTTCCCCCGGTGCGACGGCGTTGACGCGGATGTGGTGGGGGGCGTAGTCGCGGGCCAAGCTCTTGGTGAACGCCACGACCGCTGCTTTGGAAACGTTGTACGCGATGTGGCCCGGTGCGGGGGACAGTCCCCACTGCGAGGCCGTGTTCACGATGGAGCCGCACCGGTCACGATGGAAGTCGTACGTTCGAATCGTCGCACGTTTCCTCCTGCTCTCACTGCGCGTGAACGATTCCTGGTTCCCTCGGACGCCCCGGGAAGAAAGTTCGCAGGTGGTCGTCCGATCACGGGCGCATCCTGATCAGCACGTGGTCGCGCCATCGGCACGTCGGAAGATTTCGGCACCGTCGAGCGGGCCCGCATGCCAACCGCTCGTCACTCAACTGCGCTCTGCTGTACGTGCCTGCTGCGGGACTCCCAGAAGGTGGCTCCCTTGATGCCGGCCCGTTCGGGGTCGAAGACGGGGTCGAGCCCCTCCTTCTTCTGGCGTTCGTAGTCCCGCAGCGCTCGGAGCGCGGTCGGCACGAGCAGGGCGATGGCGATCATGTTGAACCACGCGATGAGCCCGTAGCCGATATCGCCGAGGTTCCACACCAGCTCGGTGCTGCGCACCGTGCCGAGGTACGCCGACAGCAGGACGAGGACCTGCAGGACGCGGGCCGGGACCCCCCGGTCGCTGCCGGTGAGGTACACGATGTTCGTCACGCCGTAGTAGAAGTACGACAGCAGCGAGGTGAACGCGAAGAAGAGGATCGCGATCGCCACGAAACCGGGGCCGATGTTCACGCCCGGGATGAGCGTGCCGACGGCGGTCTGCGTGAACGCGGCCCCCGGCTCCACCCCCGGCAGGTTCTCGACGAGCGGGGGCCGCCCCTCGGGCAGGACGTTGTACGCCCCGGTCGACAGGATCATCACACCGGTCGCCGAGCAGACCACCAGGGTGTCGACGTACACGGAGAACGACTGGACCAGTCCCTGCTTGACCGGGTGGGAGACCGAGGCGGAGGCACCGGCGAAGCCGCCTTCGCCGACACCGGCGACGTTCGAGTACAACGAGCGCCGAACGCCCCAGGAGATCGCAGCGCCGAGCAAGCCGCCGAAGACCGCGTCGATTCCGAACGCCGAGGACAGCACGAGTCCCGCGACCTCGGGAACGACCCGGAAATTCACGAGCACGATGGCGAGGGCGATCACCACGTAGCACGCGGCCATGACGGGCACGACCTTCTCGGCGAACGCGGCGATGCGCCGTGTGCCACCGAAGACGACGAGCCCGAGGAAAGTCACCAGGAGCAGCCCGGAGATCCACGTCGGCACGCCGAACGCGGACTCGAGCGAGGTGACGATGGTCGAGGACTGCACACCGGGGATCAGCAGCGCGTAGCACAGCACCGCCACGCCGGCGGCCGCGACCGCCAGCCACCGCAGGCCGAGCCCCTTGTCGAGGTACCAGGGAATGCCGCCGCGGTACTCCCCCTGGGACTTGACCTTGTAGATCTGGCCGAGCGTGGCCTCGATGAACGCGCTGGACGCGGCGAGGACGGAGGTGGCGATCATCCAGAACAGCGCGCCGGGGCCGCCGGAGGCGATCGCGATGGCCACGCCGGCGATGTTGCCCACGCCGACACGTCCGCCCAGAGCCATGGCGAATGCCTGGAAGGGGGAGGTGCCGGTCTCGGATTCGGCGCGCCGGAACAGGCACTTGACCATGCCCGGCAGGTGCCTCACCTGCACCGCGCGCGTGGCGATGCTGTAGGCGAGACCGCTGATGAGCGTGACGTACACCAGCGGTTCCCAGATGATGTCGTAAGTTCTGTCGAGAAGGGCTTCCATGTGAAACTCCCGCTGCGCGAAGAGACGTCCCTGCTTCTGGAGAGGTGCCTGCCTCTGGAGAGGTGCCTGCCCCCGGGGAGGTGTTCCGCAGTCCGCGGGGGCTCAGCTCCGCCCGAGCGACCGGGCCCGGCGGCCGGGTGAGATGAGATCCCGAACCTCGCCGGACGTGCACGCGGACGAGTGGACCGGTTTCCACCTGGCAGTCAAACTGTCAGACAATCTTGCGGGAGAGTGAAACACGTGGCCCCGGTCACGTCCACCCCTCGGGCGGAAAAGAATGCGTTCCCTCGCCGGGCCGCGGGCCGCGGCACGACGGGACGCGTTCGACGCGCAGTGCGAAACGCGGTATTTCCGCGGGATCCTGGAACCGTCCGGGGCGAAACGTCGGGCACGCGCCGGATCGCCCCGCGCAGCCCGGAACACGCCTGCGGCGGGTGCTGCCGCATCCGGCAGCACCCGCCGCAGGCGCGGGCCGTCCCGCGTCGAGTGGCGAGAACGCGGGGCAGCGGGGAGGTTCAGCCGTCGAGGCTCCGGTCGACCGCGTCGAGAGCCGCGTCCAGGACGGCGAGCCCCTCGCGCGCTTGCCGTTCCGTGACGGTGCACGGCGGTACCACGTGGACGCGGTGCTGCGTCGTGGGGATCAGCAGTCCGGCCTCGGCGCACTCCGCGACGAGCCGCTTCATGACCGGGCTGGAGCCGCCGTACGGGGCCACCGGTTCCTTCGTGGCGCGGTCGGTGACGAGCTCGAGGGCCCAGAACACGCCGAGACCGCGGACGTCCCCGACGCACGGGTGGCGTTCGGCGAGCGCGCGCAGCCCCGGTCCGAGCACCTCCTCCCCGACGGCGGCGGCGTTGTCCACGATGCCCTCGTCGTCCATCGCGGTGATGGCGGCGACGGCGGCGGCGCAGGCGAGCGGATGCCCCGAGTACGTCAGCCCGCCGGGGTAGACGCGGTCGTCGAAAGTGGACGCGATCGGTTCGTTGACGGCGACGCCCCCGAGCGGCACGTAGCCGGAGTTGACCCCCTTCGCGAAGGTGACCAGGTCCGGGACGACGCCGTAGTGGTCGACGGCGAACCAGGCGCCGGTGCGGCCGAATCCGGCCATGACCTCGTCGGCGACGTAGACGATGCCGTACCGGTCGCACAGCTCGCGCACGCCCTGCAGGTAGCCGGGTGGTGGCGGCATGATCCCCGCCGTGCCGGGGATCGTCTCGAGCACGACCGCGGCGATGGTCGAGGGCCCCTCGAGTTCGATGACCTGCTCGAGGTGTTCGAGCGCCCGCCGGCACTCCGCGGCCTCGTCGTCCGCGTGGAACGGGGACCGGTAGGGGTGGGGGCCGAAGAAGTGGACCGCGCCCGCACCCGCCTGCTCGTTGGGCCAGCGCCGCGGATCGCCGGTCAGGTTGACCGCCGTCGAGGTGGCACCGTGGTACGAGCGGTAGCGCGCGAGCACCTTGTGGCGCCCGGTGTGCAGGCGCGCCATCCGGACGGCGTTCTCGACGGCTTCCGCTCCCCCGTTGGTGAAGAAGATCTTGTCCAAGCCCTCGGGGGTGCGTTCGGCGATCAACCGCGCGGCCTGGCTGCGGGGCTCGGTGGCGCAGGCCGGGGAGATCGTGCACAACTGCTCGGCCTGGGAGCGGATCGCCTGCACCACGGCGGGGTGCTGGTGCCCGATGTTGGTGTTGACCAGCTGGCTGGTGAAGTCGAGGTAGCAGCGCCCGTCGGCGTCCCAGACGTGGACGCCTTCCGCGCGTTCGACGACCATCGGGTCCAGCCCCGCCTGGGCCGACCACGAGTGCATCACGTGGGCCCGGTCGAGCTCGTAGGTTCGCGCGGTCGGTGGCGACGTGAGCGACATGAGGATCCCTGTCTCTGCGAGGACGGTCAGGTGTTCTGCGGGAAGCCGAGGTCGACCCGCTGCTGCCCGGACTCGGGCCAGCGCGTGGTGACGGCCTTGGTGCGGGTGTAGAAGTGCACCCCCTCCGCGCCGTAGGCGTGCGTGTCGCCGAACAGCGAGTCCTTCCAGCCGCCGAAGGAGTAGTAGGCCACGGGCACCGGGATCGGCACGTTGACGCCGACCATCCCGACCTCGACCTCGCGCTGGAAGTGCCGCGCCGTGCGGCCGTCGCCGGTGAACAGCGCGACCCCGTTGCCGTACGGGTTGTCGTTGATCAGCTTCAGCGCCTCGTCGTAGGAGGGGACCCGCAGCACCGACAGCACCGGCCCGAAGATCTCGTCGGTGTAGATCGACATGCTCGGTGCGACGTGGTCGAACAGGGTGGGGCCCAGCCAGAAGCCCTCGCCCGCGCCTTCCGCGGTGACCTCGCGCCCGTCGACGACGAGCGAGGCCCCCTCGTCGGCGCCCGCCTGCACGTAGCCGGCGACCCGGTCGCGGTGGGCACCGGTGACGAGCGGGCCCATGTCGGTGCCGCGCCGGCCGTCGCCGATCCGGAGGTCGCTGATCTTCCCGCGGATCTTCGCCACGAGGTCATCGGCGATCGAGTCGACCGCCACGAGGGCGCTGACGGCCATGCACCGCTCGCCCGCGGAGCCGAATCCGGCGTTGACCGCCGCGTCGGCCGCCTGGTCCAGGTCGGCGTCGGGGAGCACGAGCATGTGGTTCTTCGCCCCGCCGAGAGCTTGGACGCGCTTGCCGCGGGCGGTCCCCTTCTCGTACACGTACCGCGCGACGGGCGTGGAGCCGACGAACGAGACGGCCTTGGTGTCGGCGTGCTCCAGCAGTCCGTCGACCGCCTCCCCGTCGCCGTGCAGCACGTTGAACACGCCAGGCGGAAGGCCGGCCTCGGCCCACAGCTGGGCCAACCAGTTCGCGGCCGTGGGGTCCTTCTCGCTCGGCTTGAGCACGACGGTGTTGCCCGCCGCGATCGCGAGCGGGAAGAACCACATCGGCACCATGGCCGGGAAGTTGAACGGGCTGATGACGGCGACCGGCCCCAGCGGCTGGCGCAGCGAGTGCACGTCCACACCGGTGGAGGCGTTGTCGGTCATCTCGCCCTTGAGCAGGTGCCCCAGCCCGCAGGCGAATTCCACGACCTCCAGCCCCCGGGTGATCTCCCCGAGCGCGTCGTCGAGCACCTTGCCGTGCTCGGCGGTGATGATCTCGGCCAGTTCGCCCCTGCGCTCGGCGAGGAGCTCGCGGAACCGGAAGAGGACCTGCGTGCGCCGGGTGAGGGAGGTGTCGCGCCACCCGGGGAAGGCGGCCCGCGCCGCATCGACGACGGTGTTCACGTCGGCGGGGTCGGCCAGGCGCACGTGCCGTCGCGCCGTGCCGGTCGCCGGGTCGAAGACCTCGCCGCTGCGGGGGCCGACGCCCTCCCACGGCTTGTTGTCCACCCAGTGCGGCAGTGCGGGCAGGCTCGAGCTGTCGGATGTCATGGGGCTCCTCACTGTCGACGATTGCGGTTCATCGTCGGGTTCACCACGACCGGCCGACAACTGACGAAGCGTCACCCTTCACTGGCGATTCCTGACAACTCGTCAGTAGGATCGCGCGCATGGTGCGGCAGCTGACCGTGGGCGACATCCTCGCCCTGCCCCTCGTCCAGGAGGCGGTGCCGGAGCTCCTCTCCCCCGCCACCGCCGATCGCGCGGTCCGCTGGGTCCACGTCAGCGAGCTGGACGACCTGTCGGCGCTGCTCAAGGGCGGCGAGCTGATCCTGACCACCGGCATCGGGATCGGCCGCACCGAGAAGGAGCAGCACGACTACCTGGAGAACCTCGACCGCGCGGGCGCGGCGGGGCTCGTGCTCGAGCTCGGGCGGCGGTTCGAGCAGCCCCCGCGCGGCCTCGTCCGCACCGCGCGCCGACTGGGGTTCCCGCTCGTGGTGCTCCACCGCCCGCTGCGGTTCGTCGCGCTCACCGAGGCGGTGCACGCGCGGATCGTCGACGAGCAGGTCGAGCGGCTGAGCTTCTCCGAGCGGGTGCACCGGACCTTCTCGGAACTCGCCGTCGAGGCCTCCGGCGCCGAGGAGATCCTCCACCAGGGACAGCTCCTGGCGGGGGCGCCGCTGGTGCTGGAGGACCTCGGGCACCGCGTGATCGCGTACGAGCTCGGCGCCGCACCGGCCGCCCAGGTCCTCGACCAGTGGGAACGGCGCTCACGCGCAGCCGGTGACGGCACCAGCATGCCGTTCGGCAACGAGCGCTGGACCGCTGCGCTGGTGGGGCCCCGCCGCAGCCCGTGGGGCAGGCTCGTCATGCTCGGCGGAACGCTGGAGGACGACGCGGCGCTGACGGTGCTCGAGCGAACCGCCCAAGCGTTGACCGTCGCCCGCCTGATCGAGCGGGAACGGCGCGGTGAGGAGCACCGCACGCACGCCGGGCTGCTGGCGGAACTGCTGGCCGGGCGCGCGATCGACGGTCCGGACCTGCGCGCCCGCGCCTCCGCGGCCGGTCTCACGCCCCGCGGCCCCTACCTCCCGCTCACGCTCATCCCCAGCGGTGGCCGGCCCGCCGAACCCCGCGGCGAGGCCGGCGCGCCGGGCAGCGACCCGGCCGCCCGCGTGCGGGACGTCGTTGCCGCCCACCTGCGCAGGACGGGCCAGCCGGGGCTGGTCGCCTCCACCCGGCCGGGAACGGTCACGGCCGTGCTCGGCCTCGCCGCCGAGGACGAGGACCAGGTGCTGCACCGGTTCGCCCCGGCGGTGCACGAGGGGATCGCCGCGGAAGGCGACGGGTCCTCCTGGGTGATCGGCGTGGGGCGTTCCGGCGCCGCGCTCGCCGGAACCGGTCCGCTGATCGACGAGTCCGCGCACGCCGCCGAGGTCGCGGCCGTCCAGCAGCCGCGCACCCCCGGCAACCGGTTGTTCCACCGCAGCGCTGACGTGCGCCTGCGCGGTGTGCTGTCACTGCTCCGCGAGGACCCCCGGCTGGTCGCGTTCGCCGAGGCGGAGCTCGGCCCACTGCTGGCGCACGACGCGGAGCACCGCACCGACCTCGTCGGCGTTCTCGGGGAGTTCCTGCGGCACGGCGGCAACAAGACGGAGCTGGCGAGGCGTTCGCACCTCAGCCGACCGGCGCTGTACAACCGCCTCGCCACGATCGAGTCCGTGCTCGGCGTGGACCTCTCGGATGCGGAATCCCGCGCGTCCCTGCACGTCGCCGCGCTCCTGCGCGAGCTCCGGAGCGCGCGGGGCGGCGCCGCCGGGGAATGATCCGTTCCCCGCTCGCCCGCCGGTGCGCGGGCTCGGAGGTTCGAGCGGCAGGAGCCCGGTGCCCGCGGAGCCGGGGCGGTCCGTCCGCGTCCGCACCGGTGGAGCTGCTCGATGCGCTCCCCGCTCCCGACCGCATCGATGCAGTCGGGATGCAGCCGGAGGGTTCGTCCGTTCCCATTGACACGACCATGCGACAGCTCTAGTGTCACCGCTCACACGGTGCAGATTGTTTGACAATCTTCACCGACTCGGGGGATTGCTCACCCCGTTGCCGCAACGGATCTTTCCCCACCCAGCTCAGGAGGTCGAACCGTCATGCGGATCGTTGTCGTCGGGGGCGGTGTCGTCGGTCTCGCCAGCGCCTACCGGCTGGCGAAAGCCGGCTGCGAAGCCGTCGTCCTCGAAGCGCGGACCGCCGGATCCGCGGCGTCGCACGGCAACGCCGCGAAGATCGCGCTGGCCGAGAGCGGCCCCGTCCCGGCCCCGGGCGTCATCCTGCAGTCACTGCGCTGGTTGCTCAAACCCGACAGTCCGCTGTGGATCAGACCGTCGCCGGCACCGGACTTCGTCAAGTTCATGGTGGCCATGGCGCGCCACTGCAACGAACGCGACTTCAGGACCGGGTTGCACACGCACCTCCGGCTGGCCGCCGATGCGGTCGACCTGCTCGACGACTACGCCGCCGACGGGGTCGACTTCGAGATGCACCGGGCCGGGGTGCTGCTGGCGTTCGAGACCGAGCAGCGCTACCGGGAGCAGCTCGGTTCCCTGGACGTCTTCGAGAGCTTCGGCATGCACCCGGAACGGCTCGACGGCGACGAGGTCCAGGACCGGGAACCCGCGCTGTCGTCCCGGATCCGCCACGGGCTGCACTTCCCCGACGACCGGCAGGTCGAGCCCGACTCGCTCACGAGCGGACTGGTCAAGCGCTGCCGCGAGCTCGGGGTCGAAATCCGCGAGAACACCGATGTGCAGCGGTTCCTGCGCACCGGCGACACCGTCACCGGGGTGGTGACCGATACCGGCGAGGTCACCGGCGAGGCGCTGCTGCTCGCCGCCGGCGCCTGGAGCGGACCGCTGTCCAAGCGCCTGGGCTCCCCCGTGCCCATCCGACCGGGCAAGGGCTACAGCATCGACTACTCCCCCAACCCGATCCGGTTGCGCAGCGCCCTGACCCTGGAGGACGCCCGCGTGGCCGTGACGCCGCTGAACGGGATGCTGCGGATCGCCGGGACCATGGAGTTCGGCGGGCTGGACGAGCGGATCAGCACCCCCCGCGTGCGGGCCATCGAACGCGCTGCGGCCGAGGCGTTCGCCGACTGGAACGACCCGCCCGGCAGGGCCGAGCCGTGGGCCGGGCTGCGCCCGATGACCCCGGACGGCCTGCCGGTCATCGGGCGACTCGACGGCCTCACCAACGCCTACATCGCCTCCGGGCACGGCATGTTGGGGCTGACCCTGGCACCGACGACGGCGGAGCTCATCACCGGGGCCATCACGCACCGGAGCCAGCCCCCGGTCGCGGAGGCGGTCTCCCCGGAGCGCTTCGCCCGGCGCCGCCCGACCGCTCGACGCGGCCGCAGATGACGCGCAGCACCGACGATCCCACCACCGAAGGAGAAGGACCATGAGCACCGAATTCACGGGAATCCTCGCCGCGGTCGTAACCCCGTTCACCGCGGACGCGTCCGAAGTGGACGCCAAGGGTGTCGAGAAGCAGACCGAGCACGTCCTCGCCGGGGGGATCAACGGCCTCGTCCCCGGAGGCAGCACCGGTGAGTTCACGACGTTGAGCACGAACGAGCGCAAGCAGGTCACCGAGCTCTACGTCGACGCCGCCGGAGGCCGCGTGCCCGTGGTCGCCGGCACCGGCGCGCTGAGCACGGCCGAGACCGTGGAGCTGAGCCGCCACGCCAGCCGGGCCGGGGCGGACGCCGTGATGGTCGTCCCCCCGTTCTACGACGCCCCGTCCTGGGAGGAGCTCCTCGCGCACTACGGCGCCGTTTCGGACGCGGTGGACGTGCCGATCATGTACTACAACATCCCCGCGGCCACCGGCGTCCACCTCAGCGCGGAGCAGCTCGGCGAGCTGGGCCGCAGAACCGGGGTCACCTCGTTCAAGGACACCGGAGGCGACGCGCCGAAGTTCACCGACGTCCTGCACAACCACGCGGACGACATCACCGCCCTCAACGGCTTCGACACGCTGTCGTTCCACGGACTCGCCGTCGGTGCGAAGGCGAGCGTCTGGGGAACCGCGAGCGTGATCCCCCAGCTCTGCGCGGAGTTCTACGACGCGCTGGCGGTGCGCGGTGACCTCGCGGCCGCTCGTGCGCTGTGGTCCAGGATCTTCCCGATCTGCCAGTTCCTCGAATCGCACAACTACGCCTGCGCGGTCAAGACGGGCGTCGAGCTCGTCGGGCAGGACGCGGGACCGATGCGGCGCCCCGCGCTGCCGCTGGCACCGCAGTACCGCGAGGAGTTCCGGCGGCTCCTGCGCCAGGCCGGTGCGACCGTGACCGGGAACTAGGAGGCGCACCGTGATCCCGAGGCAGATCCTCCACACCGTCGACGTGCACGCCGAAGGCGAGCCGGGACGCGTGGTGATCGGCAGCCACCTGCACGTCAAAGGCGCGACCACGGCCGAACGGCTGCAGTACTGCCGCGAGCACCTCGACGCGTTGCGCCTGCGCCTGCTGCGCGAACCCCGCGGCTACCCGGGTCTGTGCGGCGTCCTGGTCCTGCCGCCCGCCGACCCCGCCGCGGACTTCGGCCTGGTCGTGCTCGAGCAGGGCGGTTTCCGGCCGATGTCCGGCAGCAACCTCATCTGCGCGGTGACGGCGCTGCTGGAGACCGGGGCCCTCCCGGTCGAGGAACCGGTCACCGAGCTCGTCGCGGACACCGCGGTCGGTCTCGTCCGGATCCACGCGGAGGTCGCCCGCGGCAAGGTCACGCGCGTCACCTTCCGCAACGCACCCGCTTTCGCCGTGGCGCTCGGCCACGTGCTCGACCTCCCCGAGCACGGGCAGGTCCCGGTGGACATCGTCTTCGGCGGGCAGTTCTTCGTGCAGGCCAGAGCGGCGGACCTCGGGGTGGAGCTCGTTCCCGCCGCGGCCAAGGAGCTCACGCGGGTCGGCGCCGTGCTGCGCGCCGCCGCGCAGCAGCAGTTCCCGGTCAGCCACCCGCACAACCCCGACCTCGACCACGTCGCGCTGGCCATGATCCACGGGGACTCGCCGACCCCCGGTGTCTCGGGCCGCAACACCGTGGTCCTGCCCAGCGGGGAGGTCGACGTGACCGACCCGCGGACCTGGACCGGATCGCTGGACCGCTCCCCGTGCGGAACGGGGACCTGCGGCCGCATGGCGGCCCTGCACGCGCGCGGGGAGCTCGCGCTGGGCAGCCCCTTCGTCCACGAGAGCCTGCTCGGCACGACGTTCACCGGAACCCTGCTCGACACCACCGACGTCGGGCCGTACGCGGCGGTGTCGCCGAGCGTGAGCGGGCGGGGCTGGATCACCGGGTTCTCCCAGCACGTCCTCGACGACGAGGACCCCTTCCCCGAGGGGTACACCCTGGGGGACCTGTGGGGGCCCGGGACCGCTGCTCCCACCGCCGCCCACCTGCCCGAACAGCGAATCTTGGAGGACGGATGAGTCCACGAGGGCTTCAGTTCATCGCCGGACAGCACCGCGAAGGCCGCGGCGGCACGCTGTCCATCGTCGACCCGTCGACCGGCGAGGTCGTCAGCACCGGAGCGGCCGCCACCGCTGACGACGTGGACGACGCGGTCGCCGCCGCTCACCGGGCGTTCACCGGCTGGGCCGCCACGCCGCCCGGTGAGCGCTCGGCCGCGATGCTGCGCTGGGCGGAGCTCATGCAGCAGCGCAGCGGCGAACTCGCGGCCACCGAGAGCCGCAACGGCGGCAAGCCGATCAAGCTCGCCGAGGGCTTCGACGTACCGGGCGTGATCGACAACATCGCGTTCTTCGCCGGCGCCGCCCGCAACCTCGAGGGCAAGGCGGCCGCCGAGTACTCCGGTGAGCACACCTCGACCATCAGGCGGGAACCGGTCGGCGTCGTCGGTGCGATCGCGCCGTGGAACTACCCGCTGCAGATGGCCGCGTGGAAGGTGCTGCCCGCCGTCGCCGCCGGCAACGCGATCGTGCTCAAGCCGTCCGAGCTGACGCCGCTGAGCGCGCTCGTGTTCGCCGAGACCGCCTGCGAAGCGGGCATTCCCGCGGGTGTCGTCAACATCGTCACCGGCTGCGGCGAGACCGCGGGGCGAGCGCTCGTCGAGCACGACGACGTGTCCATGGTCTCCTTCACCGGTTCGACGACCGCGGGCCGCCAGGTCGCCGCCGCAGCAGCGGGGGGCGTGAAGCGCGTCCACCTCGAGCTCGGTGGCAAGGCACCGTTCCTCGTCTTCGACGACGCCAACCTGGAAGCCGCCGCGCGGGGGGCCGTGGCCGGCGCGCTCATCAACACCGGCCAGGACTGCACCGCGGCCACCCGGGCCTACGTGCAGCGCCCGCTGTTCGACGCGTTCGCGCAGCGCGTCGCGGAGCTGATGGACGAGGTCCGGCTCGGACCGGCGGACGACCCGGCCACCGACATGGGCTCGCTCATCTCGCTCGAGCACCGCGACCGGGTCGCCGCCATGGTCGACCGCGCGCGCGGCGCCGGCGCCAAGGTCGTGCGCGGCGGGAACGTCCCGGCCGACATGCCGGAGTCCGGGGCTTACTACGAACCGACGCTGATCACCGGTGCCGCGCAGGACTCCGAGATCGTCCAGCGGGAAGTCTTCGGCCCCGTGCTGGTGTGCCTGCCCTTCGACACCGACGACGAAGGGCTCGCGCTGGCCAACGACACGCCCTACGGACTCGCCGCCTCCGCGTGGTCCCGGGACGTGTTCCGCACCCAGCGGGCCAGCCGCGAGATCCGCGCGGGATGCGTGTGGATCAACGACCACATCCCGATCATCAGCGAGATGCCCCACGGCGGGTACCGGTCCTCGGGCTTCGGCAAGGACATGTCCGCCTACTCGTTCGAGGAGTACACCAACGTCAAGCACGTGATGTCGGACATCGCCGGCGAAAGCCGCAAGGGCTGGCACGACCTCGTCTTCACCGCCGACTGAGCCCGCACCGGACCGGCACGCCGGTTTCTCCGGAGGCCGCACCGCGCGGTGCGGCCTCCCCTGCTGCCGCGCTCGCCCCGTTCGCAGCGCCCCCCGCGCGTCGTCGGGGTGCCACCCCGCACAGATTGTTTGACAATCAAGCCGCAATGCGGCGATCATCGATCGGTCTGCGAGCTCGTGCGCACGAGCCGTGCGCGCGGCCGCGCCAGACCGGACCAGCCCACCGCTGTCCGCGGACAGCGCGAAGCACAACCCGCACGGCGCCCGCACCCGGCCGTGGTGCGCGCCGTGGTCACACAGACGTCCAACAAACCAGGTGGTTCGACAATGCGGATCCTTCTCATCGGCAACACCGGCCGACTCGGCAGCGCAGTGCAAGCGGTGTTGCAGGAGCGCGGGCACGAGGTGGTCGAGGCGAGCCGCTCGCACCAGGCGCACCCGGTGGACATCAGCGACGCCGGGTCGATCTCGCGGCTCTACGACACCGTCGGGCCCGTCGACGCCGTGGCGTGCGCCGCGGGCCACGTCGTCTACGACCGCGTCCGGTCGCTCAGCCACGAGGACTACCGCGAAAGCCTCATGGACAAGGCGCTGGGCCAGATCGAACTCGTGCGGCGCGGCATCGCGGCCCTCCCGGAGCGGGGATCCTTCACCCTGATCACCGGGGTGCTCGCCAAGGAACCGGTCGTGACGAGCTCGGCCGCGTCCGCCGCCAACGGCGCGGTCGAAGCGTTCGTCCGCGCCGCCGCGCTCGAGATCGCCCCGCAGCGCGTCAACACCGTCAGCCCCACCGTCTTCGCCGAGTCGATGGAGAAGGTCGGGCACCTCTTCCCCGGTGAAGAGCCCATCCCCGTCCGGAACGTCGCCAACGCCTACGTCCGGTCGATCGAAAGGGCGGAGACGGGCCGCGTCTACCAGCTGCCGTGACGCCGCCGCGTGACACCACGAACGCGGCGCGGAGTGCCGCGCCCCTCGGAAGGCGCGGCACTCCCGCTCGCTCCGGCTCCGCAACTCAGCGTTGGGAGAAAAACCGCAAGACCGGGTCGGATGCACCGTCGACCGGTGGGACGTTGCGGCTCCTGTGGTGAGCACGATCCCGCGCGGGCTGCCGCAGAGCAGGCTCTCCCGAAGCGGCCTACTGCGGTTCTCCCCTCGGTGCCGATTCGGTGGGGGCCTCGGTCGGTTCGGATCCTGCGCCCGGCGCGCTGCGCTGCTCCGGGACACGGCCGGGGCGGGTGGCGGTGAGGTCGCGGGTGACCCGGAGGAAGAGCACCAGCGCGGGAATCATGACGAGGAGCGTCAGCGGAAACGTGACCAGCGGGGGAAGCGGCAGGGACATCTGCATCAGGTCGAACACCGAGTGCAGGGCCATCACCGCCGCGAGGATCGCCACGACGGACCAGCTCAACGACACTCGGCCACGTCGTTGCCAGGCGGCGAACATGACCGCGCAGGCGGCGCCGGTCCAGATCTGGTGGGTGAACGGATCGGTCAACCCGCGCATGATGAGGTCGGTTTCGGCACCCGCGAGGCCCCCGGGTGCGTTGAGCGCACCGTAGGCGTATCCCATCGACTCCAGCACGGCGAATCCGGTCGCCGCGGCCATGCCGAGCGCCACTCCGGAGAGCTTGGTCAGGTACCGGCCGGTCAGCGCGAGCGCGACGGGGAGGATCAGCTTGGCGATCTCCTCGATCGGCCCGACGTAGAGGATCTCCCACGAGTTCACGCGAGTGATGAGGAGGGTGTCGAAGACCCCGCCGACGAGCAGCGCGAATGCACCACCGACCACCATCGTCAGCAGCATCGTCCCGGCGGGAACGCTGTTGAGCACCTCGGTGCGGCGGTGCGTCGCCACGAGGAGGCCGACCGGGCCTGCGGCGGCACCGATGAGGAACGCCGCCGGTTGCAGCACGTCGTCGCCCGTGAGGGCCAGCGTCGCGATCATGACCGCGCTCAACGCGACCATCAGCGCCCACGCCCGCACACCGCGGTTGTGCGCGAGGAAGAGGAACGGACGCGCGACCGACATACGAGCACCCTCCGCAGGCGTTCTGCATTGCTGCGCAGGTGCACGACCGTAACCCGGGAGCGTGCGGCGAGGGCCGGAACCGGCGCCGATTTCATCCGGAAGTGCTTTCCGCGCACCGATTTCGGCGGCTCAGGGTCCGGTGTGCACACCGGTGCTCACGCGCGGGCGGAGAACAGGAGCTCGCCGGCCAGGTCCGGATCCACCTGGATGCCGAGCCCGGGCGCGGTGGGGGCAGCTCCGCGGCCGCGGTCGGAGCGGGGCTCGTGGCCGGCGACGTGGCCGTCGGTCCAGTCGTTGTAGAAGGAGGCGTGCAGCAGGTTCTCGGTGCGGGTGCCGGCGGCGAGGTGGCTGACCGCAGCGGTGGCGACGTCACCGCCCCACGTGTCTTCCAGGCACAGCGCCAGACCGAGCTCCTCGGCCGCGTCGCGGAGGCGCGCGGCCCTGGTCAACCCGCCGATCCTGCCGATCTTCACGTTGACCGCGACAGCACCGGCCTCGAACTTCGCCGCGTGGAGATCGCGCACCCCCAGCACGGACTCGTCGAGGACCAGCGGCACCGCGGAGCCCCGGTGCACCAGGGCGCAGTCCTCGGTCGTCCGGCAGGGCTGCTCCACCAGCACGTCGAGCTCACCCAACCCGCGGAGCGCCCGCCGGGCCTCGAGCAGGCTCCAGCCCGTGTTCGCATCGGCGATGATGACCGCGTCCTCGCCGGCCGCTTCGCGGGTCGCCCGGGTGCGCGCGACGTCGTCGGTCGGCTCGTTGCCCACCTTGAGCTGGAACCGCGTGATCCCGGCGGAGGTGCGGGCGGCCGCGAACTCCGCCATGGACTCGGGCGAGCCCAGCGGAACGGCCTCGTAGAGGGGGAAGTCCTCCTGCAAGCGCCCGCCGAGCAGATCCACCACGGGCCGCCCCACCGACTGGCCCAGCACGTCCCAGCAGGCGACGTCCACCGCGCTCTTCGCGGACTCGTGGCCCGCCAGGGCCTCGTCCATCGCGGCGTTGACCCTGGCCAGGTTCGTCGGATCGGCACCGAGCAGCACCGGAGCCAGGTGCTGCAACGCGGCGCGCACGCCGCCCGCGAACATCGGCAGGTAGGTCGCCCCGAGCGGGGTCGCCTCGCCCCACCCCTCGAGACCGTCCTCGGTGCGCAGGCGAACCAACGTGCCGTCCTGGGCGGACGCCGCGCGCCCGCCGGACATCACGTACTCGCCGTGGGCGTAGCGGACGGGGTAGGCGAACACGTCCACGGAACCGATCTGCACGGGATCCTCCTCCGACGGCGCTGCGGTGTCACCAGCATCCTGTGTCCCGAGCTCTCCGATCAAGCCCCGGTGCGCGACAACGGCTCGGTCAGCAGCGCTGCGCTGCCGACACCTCGCCCGCCGAACGCGATGTCCTGCACCGAGCCTCCGAACCGCGGGAGCAGCGCCGGGATCACCTCAGCGGTCAGAAGCTGATCGAGCCCTTCGCCAGCACGCCCCCGTCGCAGACCAGGTGGCTACCGGTGACATAGGAGGCCTCCGGGCCCAGGAGCCACGCCGCCGCGCGTGCGGGCTCCTCCGGATCGGCGAGCCGGCCGAGGGGGATCTCGCTGCGGATCGCAGTGCGGAGCCGCTCGCGCTCAGCCTCGGGCGTGCCCGTCCACATCAGGGGAGTTTCCGTGGCTCCGGGGACGATCGCGTTCGCGCGGATGCCGTACGCCGCGTAGTCGACCGCGAGCGTGCGGACCAGGGCGGAGACACCGCCTTTGCTGGCGGCGTAGGCGTTCGCGCCGCCAGCGGCGAAGGCCACTTGGGCGGCCGGGGACGAGCACAGCACGAGAGAGCCTGGTGTCCCGGTGGCGACGAGGTGCCGCAGAACGGCCTGCGCCGCCAGGAACGACCCGGTGAGGTTGACCTCGAGCACGCGTCGCCAGTCCGCGGAGTCCAAACGGTGCACCCGACCGCTGATGTCCAAGCCCGCTGCTGCCACCAACCCGCGCGGAGGTGCATCGTTCTCCCCCACCGCGATATCTACCGCCTGGTTGAGCTGGCTCTCATCAGTCACATCGCAGGGCCGGGCTGTCGCCGCAGGCGCTCCAGCCTCCCGGGCCGAGGCAGCCACCTCCGCAGCCGCTGCTTCGTCCTCGTCGACGACGGCAACGGGCACCTGCGAACTCGCGAGCAGCAGAGCGACAGCTCGACCAATGCCCGATCCCCCACCGGTGATCACGATGAAGGGTTCGTTCATCCCGCTCTCCCTCCGTCCGTCCTCACCCGGCAGCCGCTGGCACGTGCTGTCCCCCGATCAGGCCGCGAGCAGAACCTCGCCTCGCGTGTGGTGCGCGACCTGGTCCGGGTCGAGCGTGATGCCGATCCCCGGACCCGCGGGGATCGGCAGCATCCCCTCGGCATCGAGCCGGAACGGTTCGGTGGTGAGTCCGTCCACGTAGGCCGAACCTGTCTTGTACTCCACGAGGTCGGTGTCGGCCAGTGCCGAGGCCAGCTGGAGATCGGCCGCCAACCCCACCGCGGTGTTCCAACCGTGCGGAATCAGCCGAGAGCCGTTCTCCTCGGCGAGCCAGCCCACGCGTCGGCTCTCGCTGAGACCGCCCACCTTGGTGACATCGGGTTGGACGATGTCGAAGCAACCGGCCTGCAGGTACGGGCGGAACGCCTGACGGCGCGTGAGGACCTCGCCGCCGGCGATCGGAACCGGAGCGCGGTGACGCAGAGCCGCGAACTCCTCGACCGCGTCCGGGCGCAGCGGTTCCTCGAACCACGCCACCTCGTAGTGATCGAGCATCGACGCCGTCCGCAGCGCCCACTTGTAATCCCCCCGCCAGAAGGCGTCGCTGCCGCCCGCGTCCACGGCCAGCAGGCGCTGGTCCCCGATCGCCTCCCGAGCCGCGGCGACGACCCGCTCGTCCTGACGAGCGCTTCCCCGGCCGATCGGTCCCCAACCGATCTTGAAGGCCCGAAAGCCCTGGTCGACCAAGTCGCTCAGGGTGTGCTTCAGCGGGCCCGGCTCGTCGGCGAGCACCGAGGCGTACGGCAACACGCGCTCGCGGTGGCGCCCTCCGAGCAACCGTCCCACGGGCTGACCCGTGATCTGGCCGAACAAGTCCCACACCGCCAGATCGATCCCGCTGATCGCGTGCGTGAGCGCTCCCCCACGACCCGACCAGAAGGTGTGCTGGTGCAACCGCTCGGTCAGCCGCTCCGGTTCGAGGACGCTCTGCCCCTCGAGCAGCGGCCACAAGACCTCGAGGGAAGCCTTCACCAGCTGATCGTGGGTGAAAACGCTGCCCACACCCACCAGCCCCTCGTCCGCGTGCACAGCGAGCAGCGTGTGCACGACGTCGTCCGGCTCGAGCTCGGCGGACCACCCGCCCGGCGGCGTGGCTCCGCGCAGTCCCACAGCCCGGATGTCACGGATCTGCACAGCACGTCCTCCCTCAGCTGTCACGCACAGGGCACCACTGTATGCTGATTATCGATAATCGGCAATACGCTGGTCCAGCGCGTACACTCACCGACAAGCAGCCGAGGAGGATCGTGGTGCACAGCATGGCCAGCGCCGCCCGTTCGACCAGAGGTTTCGTCGTCGACTCCCTGCGGGAGGCGATCGTCGAGGGTCGCTTGCCGGCGGGATCGCGGCTCGGGCAGGACCAGCTGCGCGCCGAGTTCGCGACCAGCGCCGCCCCGGTCCGCGAAGCTCTCCGCCAGCTCGAGAGCGAAGGCTTGGTCGTCCACTACCCCAACCGCGGCTCGTTCGTCACGGAGGTCGACGCCCACGAGCTCCGCGGAGTCCTCCTCCCCGTCCGCCTCCAACTCGAACAGCACGCCGCCCGCCACGCGATCGCGCACGCCGCCACCGCCTTCTGGGACGGGCTCGCCGAGATCGTGCACGCCATGCGCTCAGCCGCCGACCACGGCGACCTCCGCGCCGTGACCGAGACCGACGTGCGCTTCCACCGAACGCTGATCAGCGAGGCGCACTCGGTGCACGCCACCCACATCTGGTCCGGCATCGAATCCCGCATCCGCATGCAGTTCCACATCCTCGGACGACCGCAGCACCGCCTGCACTCCATCGCCGAAGAGCACGAACAGCTGCTCGACGAGTTGCGCAGCGGGGACCGCTCACGCGCCGATGACGCGCTCCGAGAACACATCGTCGACGCCGCCGAACAACTCCTCGACAAGCCACCCAACGACACCGCGCCCTGATCGAGGCGGAAGCTCCGCTCCGAGCCAGCGGTGCGGATGCACACCACAGGAATCCGGGTGGTGTCCGGTCGCGTGGATCCGGACAGGCGAAACCACCGCACAACGCCGCAACTACCCAGCGCGGAGAAGCTCGACCACGAAACCCGGCACGCAGGATCGCTGAGGGTTTCGACTGCGCCGAAGGGGCGAGTCGGGCCGCATCCCGCGGTCGTGCAGAGCGCTGAGCTGCGTCCGGGCGCGTCGTCGCGCGGGGCTCCCGTCCCCCGCCGGCCGCAGCCACCGCCGATCTCGCCGAGGCCACCTCGGTGAGCCGGGCACCGGCCTGCGGTGCGCCCCGGTTCCGAGCCCTGCCAGCGCTGGAGTACCCTGGTCGGTGATCGGGCGGGATGACCGCCCGCGCGACCGGCCTCGACGGTCCTGGTCGCCGTTTCCTGCACAGCACTTGCATCGGGCACGAGCGTGCCGGGGGTGGGCGGGCACGCGAGAAAAGTGAGGCGTCGTGCCGGAGCGCGTCTCGTATCGAAACTTGTTCACCTTGTGCGGCCCCGTGCTGCCGCTGGCCTCGTTCCTGGCCCGGATGCCGCAAACCATGGCACCGATGGGGGTGCTGCTGCTGATCAGCACCACCCAGGGCAGTCTCGCCGCCGCCGGACTGGCCTCGGCTGCGCTGGCGATCGGACAGGCCGTCGGCAGCGCGCTGATCGGACGGCTCACCGATCGGCACGGACAACGCGCGGTGGTCACCCCGGCAGCCCTGGTCAACGCCGCACTGCTGGTCGTGCTCACCCTCCTCGCGGTGCACGGTGCCGCGCTGTGGCTGTGCGCCGTTGCCGCATTGCTCGCCGGACTGACCATCCCCCCGGTCGGACCGCTGTCCCGCACCCGCTGGATCCACCTCGTGCGGCAGCACGAACGTCCCGCCGCCGCCACGAGCACCGCGTTCTCCTTGGAGGGAGCGCTCGACGAGCTCGGTTTCGTCGTCGGACCGGCGCTGGTGGGGCTGTTCGGGGCCGTCGCGGGCGTGGAAGCCGCGTTGCCCTTCGCCGCGGTCCTGGGCGGTGCGGCGGGCACGATGTTCGCGCTGCACCGCACGGCCCCGAGGGGCCGGGTGGACCACGCTCGCCCCGCCGGCGGAATCGGACGGGGCGAGAGGCGGCGAACGGTCGGCCCGTTGCTGTTGGCGCTGCTGGCGGCCATGGTGCTGCAGGGCGTGATCTTCAGCAGCGTGCAGACCGGAACGACCGCGCTGGCAGGAGAAGCCGGCCACCCGGGACTGGCCGGTGCGCTCTACGCGACGATGGGATTGACCAGCGCGCTCGCGGGGCTCGGAACAGCCGCCCTGCCCGGGCGTTTCGACCTGCCGGCGCGGTTGCGGGCCACGACCGCGGCGATGCTGGTCCTCTCGATCCCGGTGGTGCTGCTCGCCAACAGCACGGGCTCGCTGGCAGGGTTCCTGCCGCTCCTCGGCGCGGCCGTCGGTCCGTACATGATCACGGTGTTCAGCCTGGCCGAGCGGGTCGTCCCCGCCGAACGGCTGGCCACGGCGATGGGTGTGCTCAACAGCGGTGTCGTCGCGGGCTACGCGGTCGGCTCCTCGCTGTCCGGCCAGTTGTCCGATGTGCACGGTGCGACGGCGGCTTTCGGGGTCACCACGGCGGCGGCGCTGGCGGCGTGCCTGCTGGCGCTGTTCACCGCGGGCCGCTACGCCCGCCGTCGGGATCCCGTCTCCGTCACCGGGCACGCGGCTCGCACCGAGCTGGACCGGGCCTGATCCGCGGATTCGGCCGTGCGGTGCGGGCGCAGGTCGATGAGCGTTCCGGGCAGGACCGCTTCCGCGGCCCCGCCCGGAGAGCCCTGCCGCGGAACCTCGCCCGGCACGCGAAGACCGAATCCGGGGTGAGACCGGTCACGCTCCCGCGTCGGCTGCGTCGACGGCGGGTGGCAACGTGGCCGACCACCGGCGTGCGCCCCCGCTGCGCATGGTTGCCCATCTCTCCCGCGGGGCTCGCACGGCGACGCGACGGATTCTACTACGGTTCATAGTAGTTACGCTGAAACCTCCAGCGAAGTCGTCTGCAGCCGTGAGGAGCGAGGGATATGGCGTCGGTGAGCGGAAAGCGATCGACCTGGATCGCGCGGGTGTTCGCCGCGGTGGGCGTGGTGGCCGTCGTGGCACTGGTCTGGGGCGCTTTTGTTGGAGGGGAATCCGGCCAGCGGGCCGGCTCGCAGCAACAAGCCCAGTCCCAGAGCTCGGAATCCTCCGGGGGGCTCGAATCCCTGCAGCGGCGCGAACCGGGCGATCCCATGGCACGGGGCCGCGCCGACGCACCCGTGGTGATGATCAAGTACGAGGACTTCCGCTGCCCGTACTGCGCGAAAGCCGCCACCGACATCGAACCGGAGCTGATCAAGCGCTACGTCGACAACGGGACGCTGCGCATCGAGTGGCGCGACTTCCCCATCTTCGGCCAGCAGTCCTACGCGATGGCCAAGGCCGGCCGCGCCGCTGCCGAACAGGGCAAGTTCTGGCAGTTCCACGACGCGGCCTACGAGATCGGCGTGCAGGCGGGCCAGGGCCACCCCGACTTCCCCGACGAGCGGATCCAGGAAGTGGCCCGCGAGGCCGGAGTCCCGAACATGGAGCAGTTCAACGCCACCCGCAACAGTCCCGAGGTCATGCAGGCCATCGATCGCGATCTTCGCGAGGGTGAGCAGATCGGCGTGTCGAGCACGCCCACGTTCGTGATCAACGGGCAAGCGATCCTGGGCGCGCAACCCCTGCAGCAGTTCATCAAGGTGATCGAAGAAGAGAAGGAAAAAGCATGAACATCGGGTACCTGGGCGCGTTCCTGGGCGGCGTGCTGTCCCTGCTGAGTCCCTGCTCGGCACTGCTGGTGCCCGCGTTCTTCGCCTACGCCTTCGCCGACCGGGTGCGGCTGCTGATGCGCACCGCCTTCTTCTACCTCGGATTGGCGACCACGCTGGTCCCGATGGGTGCTGCCGCGGGCTCGATCGGTGCGGTGCTCAACCAGTACCGCGACGTCGTCGTGCTGATCGGCGGCCTGCTCATGATCGGCCTGGGCATCGCGCAGATCGTCGGGTTCGGTTTCGGGTCGAACGCCGCCCAACGGCTCAGCGGGCGGATCAACATCTCCTCCGGCGTGTCGGTGTACTTGCTGGGCACGGTGTACGGGCTCGCGGGGTTCTGCGCCGGTCCGCTGCTGGGCGCCGTGCTGTCGATGGCGATGACCGGGGCCAGCCCCGCTTACGGCGGGATCCTGCTGGCGATCTACGCGCTGGGGATGGCGCTGCCGCTGTTCGTCATCGCCGCCCTGTGGGACCGGTTCGACCTCGGGCGACGCTCGTGGCTGCGCGGACGCGCACTGAACCTGGGCGTTCTCCGGGTGCACAGCACCACGCTGATCGCCGGACTGGTGTTCATCGCACTGGGCCTCGTCTTCCTCCTCACCGACGGCACCGGTTCGCTGGGCGGTGTTGTCGGCATGGACGCGCAATTCGCCCTGCAGGCCTGGGTCCAGCAAGGCGCGAGCCTGGTCTCCGACCAGGTGGTCGTGCTGCTCCTGGTGCTGATCGCCGCGGTGATCGCCGGCGTCTGGGCCCTGCGCGCACACCGCCGACGCCGTGCGCGGACCGCGGAGGAAAGCTCCGAGGACGCCGAGGAGAAGGCCACCGCCTCCCCGACCACGGAAGAACCGTGAAACACCCCGGCCTTCTCCGCGGCGGCCGCGGATCCGGGATGTTCCTCCGCAGCGACCGCGGACGGCAGCGGGAGCACGACCGGCCACTCCCTCCGGCCGCACAGCGGCGTGTCCGGCTTCCGAGGGGAGGTCACGTGGTCTTCGGCGGGTCCGGCGGTGAAGGTCTTCCGCGGGCGGGCGAGCACTGCTCCCGGCCGTTCCGTCACGCGGAAGCGGCCCACTGGCGGTCGGCTTCGTCGGCGAACGCGGCCATGGAGGGGAACTCGGCGTCGTAGCGCCAGTCCTCCGCCGGTTCCGGAGTGGCGCCCCAGCCGGGCCGGTCGTGGCGCCGGTTGATCCAGGCCGACGCCAACCCGCGGCGGTGGGCCGGTACGTGGTCGTGGAAGAGGCTCTGCGCGACGTGCAGGAGCTCGTCGCGCCCGCAGCCGAGCTCGCCGAGCGCTGCGTCCAGCGCCTCGAAGTGCGGGTCGGCGGGTTTGTAGGCGCCGACGTCCTCCGCGGTGATGATCCGGGTGAAGTCGCCGCGCAGGTGCTCGTTGCTGCCGGCGAACCCGCCGCGGTGCACGTTGCTCACGATCACCAGGTCGTAGTGGCGGCGCAGCCGCGCGAGCGCGTCCGCGGAATCCGGGAAGGCGGGCCAGTCCGGGACCGACTCGCCGAGCTGCTCGGCCCGTTCCCGGTCGACCTCCGTCCCTGCGGAGGAGCCGGTCCGGACGAACGCCTCGGCGAGCACGTCGGGGTAGAGCCACGTCGGGTGCTCGCGCATGACCGCCGCCTCGTGGCCGGCGTAGGTCTCCAGCAGGTTCTCGCTGTCGTGGTCGAGGCCCCGCTCGCGGGCCCAGGCCGCCAGGACGGCGGTGATCCCGCGCTCCCAGTCGATGAGCGTGCCGTAGCAGTCGAAGCTGAGGACTCGGAACGCCGTCAGATCGATGGACATGTCACTCCTCACTGCGGACGGTGTCGGTGCGGCTGACCGCGTCGTGCCGGCCCGCGCCGCGGTCGGGCAGGACGAGGCTGGTGACGACCAGCGCGGCCAGCGAGACCGGCAGCGAGACCAGCACCGAGTTCAGGTCGTGCGGCTGGTCCAGCTGTTCCCAGACGATGGTCACGACGGCGCCCAGCCCCATGGAGCTCAGCGCACCCCACTTGCTGGCCCGTCGCCACAGGAAGACGGCCAGGACAGGCGGGGCGAGTGCGACGCCGTAGACGGTGTAGGAGTACATCTGCAGTTCCAGCACGCTCGGGAAGAACCTGCCGAGCACGTAGGCCACGACTCCGATGATCAGCACGGCCAGGCGGTGCACCACCAGCCGTCGGCGGCCGCTCATCCGCACGCCGAACAGCCGTTGCGTCCCGTCGTAGACCACGTTCCCGGCACAGGAGAGCAGGAACGAGGAGCCCGTGGTGATGATGAAGGACAGCGCACCGGCCAGCAGCAGACCGCCCATCACGGCAGGCAGGTAGCTCTCGCCCGCCAGGGACAGGACCGCCGCGTCCGGGTCGATTCCGGGCATCAGGATGATCGCTGCTGAGCCCAGCAGCACCACGGGCACGGTGACCAGGAAGCTGGACAGGAAGAATCCGCCGGTCGACCTGCGCGCTTCGGACTCGTCGCGGGCCGCGCCGAGTCGTTGGTACATGTTCTGGTCGGCCAGGATCAGCAGGAACAAGGGCAGGAAGTAGCCCGACAGCTGCAGCGCGGTGAGTCCCCCGCTCAACGTCGTGCGGCTCCGGGGCAGGTTCTGCCAGTACTCGCCGATGCCGCCGAGCTCGCTCCCCAGCACCAGCGGCACCGCGGCGATGAGGATCGTTACGATCACGAGGGCGGACAGGAAGTCGCTCCAGGCGACCGACTTCAAGCCGCCGCCCACCGCGAGAAAGGTGACCAGCAGCGCCACCAAGATGGAGCCCTGCTCGGGCGGGAGCGGGGTGATCACGCTGATGATGTGGCCGCCTCCGGTGAACTGGTAGGCGGTGATGCCGGTGTAGGCCAGCACGGTGATGAGCGCAGCGATCACGCGGACCGCGATGCCGTAGCGCCGTTCCAACAGCTCGGGAACGGTGTACGTCGACTCCCGGCGGATGCGGCGCGCCAGGCAGTAGAGGACGAGGATCCCCGCCGGCGTACCCCCGAGGAAGAAGAGCGAGGCCAACGGGCCGTAGTCGTAGGCGAAACTGGCGCCTCCGATGATCGTTCCCGATCCGACCCAGGTGACCAGCAGCGTGCCGATCATCACCGGACGCGGCAGGTTCCGGTTCGCGAAGACGAAGTCGTCGCCCGTCGCGACCTTGCCGGGGCGGGTGAACCACGCGCCGATGCCCGTCATGACCAGCAGGTACAGCACGAGAACGATCACGTGGGTCGTCTGCATGGACCCTCCGGGACGATCGGGGGCAGCCGCGTGGACGTCAGATCGGGGGACCCCTCCGCCGGGGTGCGGCCATGGAACCGGTTCCGACCACCGGAACGCAATGGTCATTGCAGACGTTCTTGCTGATCGGGAAACAGGCCGTAGCGCGACCACAACTGCTCGATCCCGTCGCTCCACGCCGCGGCGGCGGCCGGATCGCAGGCCACGAGCGCGGCGAGGATCGCCTGCACGACCGTGGTCGCGGCCACCAGCGAGGGGAACATGCTGGCCCCCTCGCTGGGCATCACCACCAGCTCGTCGGCCAGCCCGCGGACGTCCTCGCGGACCTGGTCGCTGACCAGCACGATCGAGACCCCGGCCGCGGAGGCCACGTGCACGGCGCGCAGGATCTCGTGCGGTGTGCGCCAGAGCTGGAAGACCACGAGGCAGTCCTCCGGTCCCAGCAGCGACACCGCGTTGAACAGCGCGGTCCCACCGACGCGGTGCAGCCGCACGTCGTGGCCGATGGTTTGCGCCAGGTGGGAGAGCTGCAGGCCGGGGGCGGCGAAGCTGCCCGCTCCGAGGACCAGCGTCGTGCCCGCTGCGCGGATGGTCCGGGCCACCCGCCGCACCTGCGGTTCATCCAGCAGCCGGGCGAGGTCGTGCAGGTTGTGCAGGTCCCGGCGCAGCGTGGACCACGCCGGTCCCCGGTCCGATTCCTCGTGGTGCTCGCTGAGCACCTCCGAGGCCGACAGCCCCGACAGGTAGCGCGAGCGGATCTCCGCCCGCAGAGCTGGCCAGCCGCTGAAACCCAGCTGCTGGGCCGTGCGCACCACCGTCGCGACGTTGACCGCGGCCGCGGCCGCCGCTGACGAGGTGCTGGCGTAGGACATCTGCCGCGGCTGGGCGGCGATCACCGCCAGCACCCGCCGCGCGCCGGAGGCCGGCCTCCGGTCGCCCAGGCGGGAGACCAGCCAGCCGGGCAGCACCTGCTCGCGGGGTTGCTCCGCTGCGTTCTCGGGAGAACTCATCCCGACCATTGTGCAACAACTGTTGCACTCGTGGGGGGCGCTTGGCACGATCCGGAATGCCAGGAGTCCGGTGATCGCACCGCGGGAAGGGACTCATGACCTCGAACACCCTCATCCTCCGCCGCGGAGTCGTCTGCGACGCCGCGACGGGCGAAGCGCAGCGGGCGGACGTGCTGGTGCACGACGGCCGCATCCAGGAAGTGGGAAGCGCGCTGCAAGCGCCCGGCTCGGCCGAGGAGATCGACGCCACCGGGCGGTACCTGGTCCCCGGCCTCATCGACGCGCACGTGCACGCCACCGCCGCGAGCGCCGACCTCGGAAGCGTCGCGGAGCAGTCCCCCTACTACGTGGCCGCCCACGCGAGCGGGATCCTGCGGGCGATGCTGCACCGCGGCTTCACCACGGTGCGCGACGTCGGCGGCGCCGACCACGGCGTGGCCGCGGCCGTGGACGAGGGGCTCTGGCCCGGCCCGCGCGTGGTCTTCGGCGGCAAGGCCCTCTCGCCGACCGGCGGGCACGCCGACATGCGCAGCGCCGGCCGGCAGGTCCTCGACGACCACGCCTGCTGCCCCACCATGGGCCTGGTCTGCGACGGCCCCACCGAGGTGCGCCGCGGCGCACGGCACCAGCTGCGGACAGGTGCCCACCACATCAAGCTCATGCTCTCCGGCGGAGTCGCCTCCCCCACGGACCGGGTGGACTCGATGCAGTTCTCGGCCGAGGAGGTCCGGGCGGCCGTGGAGGAGGCGCGCAACGCCAACCGCTACGTCACGGGGCACGCCTACACGGCCAGTGCGGTGAACCGGGGGCTGGAGCTCGGCGTGCGCTGCATCGAGCACGGCAACCTCATCGACGACTCCAGCGTGCGGCTCTTCGTCGAGCACCAGGCGTTCCTGGTGCCCACGCTGACCACCTACGAGTACCTGCACCGCGAGGGCGCCGCCGCGGGTCTGCCCCCGGCCGGCCAGGCCAAGGTGGCCGACGTGCTCGAAGCCGGCCTGCACGCCCTGGATTCGGCCCACAAGGGCGGAGTCCAGCTGGTCTTCGGCACCGACCTGCTCGGCAGCATGCACGTCCACCAGAACGACGAGTTCCGCATCCGCAACCGGGTCCAGCCCGCGCACGAGGTGCTGCGCGCGGCGACGGTGAACGCCGCTGCGCTGCTGGGTCGACGGGGCGAGCTGGGCGTCATCGCACCGGGCGCCACCGCCGACGTCCTGATCGTCGACGGGGACCCGCTGACCGATGCCGAGGTCCTGGCGCGGCCGGAGCAGCACCTGCGCGCGGTGGTGCAAGGCGGGGCGCTCGTCGCGGGACGGCCCTGAGGTCCCGTCCGGTGGAGTTGCGGCATCTCGAGGGGTTCGTGGCGGTCGCCGAGGAGTTGCACTTCGGCCGTGCTGCCGCGGCTGCACGCATGACCGCCGCACCGCGGCGCAGAACGATCCGGTGCAGCTCGGCGCGGCGGCGCTGCGCGCCGGACTTGTCGAGTGCTGCGTGGCGGGAGCGTCCCGGCCGACCGACAGCCGACGTGCTGCGGGCAGGTATCCGCACGGTCGGGCTGCGGCCGGAGGTGCGCGTGCCGAGCAGCGCGTTCCTGATGGCACTGCCGGACGGCCGGCGCGGGCGGGTGGCGAACCGCTCCCCACCATTCCGGTCGCCATCGAGCACCGCCGTCCGCTGCCGTGGCCGGTGAAGCCCCGGCCAGCCGCTTGCCCCCGCGTGTTCTGCTCCTGCGGGTGGCGCACCGGGGTTTTCCTTGTCGGAACCTCTGGTGCGCCATCCGGGACGATCCTTGACCGGGGCGCGGTGCGTGCCCGATGGGACGGGGCGTGGTCCACACTGGATCACTTCCCGCTCATCACCCGGCCCAGACCGGGACGACTCCGGTGACGACGGCAACGGCCAGTGCGAGCAGGCTGATTCCCCACGCCCACGGAGCCATGTGCCGGATGTGGCGGCCGATGTCGACCCGGGCCAGGCCGACGAGCAGGAAGAAAGCTCCGGTCATCGGGGTGAGCGGGAATCCGACGGTCTCCTCACCGAGGATCGAGGCCTGCGCGAGGTCCTCCGGAGCGATGCCGAACTGCTCCCCCACCCCGATGAGCACGGGCAGCACGCCGAAGTAGTACGGGTCGGGTCCGAACAGGAACGACATCGGCACAGCGAGCACTCCCACGAGCAGCGGCAGCAACGGCCCCAGTTGGGGCGGAACGCCGCCGGCGAGTGCCGCGGCCATCGCCCGGATCATGCCGGTTCCCCCCATGATGCCGAGGAACGCCCCGGCTGCCAGCAGTGTCGTGGCCATGAGAACGGCCGATTGGGCGTGGGCGTCGATGCGCGCGTTCTGGCGACGCATACCGGGGTAGTTGACGACCAGCGCGAGCACGAGCGCCACCATGAACACTGCTGCCGGCGGCGCGATGCCGGAGATGAGCACCCCGACGGTCATCGCGGTCAGCACCAGGTTCGGCCAGAACAGCCGCGGCCGGGTCAGCTGCGCGTCGCTGGAGGCGGTCGCCGTCGCCGACTCCTCGAGCACGGCCACGCCTGCCCTGTCGTCAGCGCTGCGTGCCGCGGTCCCCGCCGCGGCGTCGCTGACGGTGGCGGCGCGCAGGCGGTCGCCACGGCTGAGCCGCAGGGTTGATTCCGCGCCGGTGGTCAGGCGGAGCTTCTCCCTGCGTCCCAGCCAGGCGGCCGCACCGAGCACCGCTGCGATTCCGGTGAGCTGTGCGGGCAGCAACGGGGTCCACAACGCGTTCGCGTCCACGTTGACGACGCTGGAGGCGCGGGCCGTGGGGCCGGCCCACGGGAGCATGTTCATCGTCCCGGCTGCCAGGCCGGTGACGGTGGCCAGCACCAAGCGGCTCATGCCCATCGCGTCGTAGAGCGGCAGCAGCGCCGAAAGCGTGATGACGAACGTGGTGGCGCCGGCGCCGTCGAGATGGCACACGAGTGCCAGCAGGGCGGTGCCCACCGCGATCGTGACGGGATTGCTGCCGGCGTACTGCAGGATGCGCCGCACGATCGGATCGAACATCCCCGCGTCGCGCAGCACGCCGAAGAAGAGGATGGCGAACACGAACATGGCGACCACGCCGACGATGTCGCCGATGCCGGAGCTGATCATCTCGCCGATCTCGGCCGGCCCGTGTCCCGCGAGCAGTGCGGCCAGCACCGGCACGCCGATCAACGCGGCGACGGCGGCGACGCGGCTGGTGATCAGCAACAGGAGGATCGCGGCGATCGTGGTGAAACCGAGCGCGGTGAGCATGCGGCCTCATTCGGTCGAGGGCGGATGGATCCACTCGCGTGGTGTGCACCGCAGGCGGGGCGAGTGCCGGTCATTCTTGGTCGCATTCGTTTGCTTGTCCAGCATCGTTGGGACATATGTCCATGCGCTCAGCGCATCGGCTCGCTGCGCGGGAGAAGCCGCGGCGTCCGTTCGCAACCGCGGCCGCGCGGCTTATGCTCCCGGACCATGGATGCCACGGTGCGCCAACTCGCCGCGTACGCCGCCGTCGCCCGGGCGGAGAGCTTCACCGCGGCGGCAGCGCAGTTGCACGTGTCGCAGTCCTCGCTGAGCCGCACGGTCGCGGAGCTGGAGCGCTCGCTCGGTGCGCAGCTGGTGGAACGCGACACGCGCAACGTCGCCTTGACTCCGGCCGGCGCGGAAACGCTGCGGGTCGCCGACGAAGTGCTCAACGCCCACCGAGCGGGGATGCAGGAGCTGGAGCGGTTCGTGCTCGGGGAAGCGGGGACGGTAGCGGTATCCACCCTGCCGTCGATCGCGGCCGTGCTGTTGCCGGAGGTCATCACGCGCTTCCGCAGTGAGCACCCGCAGGTGGCGGTGCGGATCATGGACGGTCTGGAGCGCGCGGTGCTGCAGCGAGTCGCCTCGGGCGATGCGGATTTCGCGATCACCACGGTCGGCGGGCCCGCGACCCGCCTGGAGCGCAGGCCGTGGGTGCGGGACCGCTTCGTCGCCGTGCTGCCGCAAGGACATCCGCTCGCCGCACGCGAGGAGGTGACCTGGCGGGAACTGGCCGCCGAACCGCTGCTCGCCGTGGGGCGCGATTCGAGCGCGCGCCGACTCGCCGATGCGGCGTTCGCCCAGGTCGATGCGCAGGCGACTCCGGCTGCCGAGGCGGGCAGCATCGCCACCGTGGGCGGCTTGGTCTCCGCCGGTTTGGGAGTCGCGGCGATGCCCGCGCTCGTGCTGCCGCTGATGGCCGCCGACGCCGTCGTGCACCGCCCGCTGGTCGAGCCGGTCGTCGACCGGCGGTTGGAACTCGTGCAGCGGGCGCGGCGGCCGCTGACCGCGGCGGGTCAGCGTTTCCTGGACGTGCTCGAACAGTGCCGGTGCAGTGATGCCGCACTGCCGGCGGGTGTTTCCTGGTCCTGACCCGCGCGGCCCGATGCATCATCCGCATGAATCGATCCGAGGCTCTTGCTGGACGCGCATGCGCGCCGCTCGACACACTGCGATCCCGACCGGGAACGGTCGACCGACCACGCACCGAGGGGAATGCAGCGATGTCGCAACAGGATCCCGACACCGGCGGACGGGGCCAGCTGGGTGGGCTGAAAGTCGTCGAGTTCGCCCACGTCGTGGCCGGGCCGATGGCGGGCTCGATGCTCGCCGACCAGGGCGCGGACGTCGTGCACGTCGAACCGCCGGGAACCGGCGACGCGGCCCGCACGATGGGCCCGAAACGCGACGGCACCCCCCTGTGGTTCAGCGTGGCCGGACGCAACAAGCGGTCGGTGACGCTGGATCTCCACCAGGAATCCGGCCGCGACGTCGCCCACCGGCTCGTTGCCTGGGCCGACGTCGTCATCGTCACCGTCCGCACGGGACGCCTGCGCGAGTGGGGCCTGGATTGGGAGTCCGTGCACCGGCTCAATCCGACGGCAGTCCTGCTGCAGATCTCCGGGTTCGGCGCGAACACCTCACTGGCCGACGCCCCCGGATTCGGCAAGATGGGCGAGGCGCGCAGCGGCGTGGTGCACCTGACCGGGTTTCCCGACGGCCCCCCGGTGCACACGGGGTTCTCCCACGGCGATGCGGTCACCGGGCTCATGGGCGCCTACGCAGTGATGGCCGCGCTGTACCGGCGGGCGACCGATCCCGGCTTCGACGGGGAGTGGATCGACCTGGCCCTGTTCGAGCCCCTGTTCCGGCTCGTGGAATGGCAGGTCGTGCTGCACGACCAGCTCGGCTCCACGCCCGGGCGTTCGGGCAACCAGCTGGCCGTCGCGCCGGCCGCGGTGATCAACACCTACCGGTCCGGTGACGACGACTGGATCACCGTCACCTCGGCCACGCCGCGATCGGTGATCAACGTGGCGGAGTTGCTCGGCTTCGACGCGGCCGAGTTCGCCACCGCGGAGCAGCAGCAGGCCCGCCGGCACGAGCTCGACGACGCGCTGCGGAAGTGGGTCGGCGCGCGCAGCACCGAGCACTGCCTGGAGGCGTTCGCGCAGGCGGAAGTCGTGGCCTCCCGCGTGTTCACCGCTGACGACATCGCCACCGACCCCACCTACGCCGAACGCGGCGACATCGTCACCGTCGACGACCCCGAGCTCGGTCCGGTGCGGATGCAGGCCGCACTGCCGCACTTCCGGCAGCGTCCCGGGCACGTGTGGCGCACGGGACCGGCGTTGGGCCAGGACAACCACCTCGTCTACGCGTACTGGCTCGGTCTGGACCAGGAGGAGCTCGCGCGCCTGGAGGACAACGGTGTCGTCTGAACCCCACCACGAGGTGTCCCGCGCTCCGCTGCGGTCGCTGTTGTTCGTTCCCGGCACGAAAACCGAGTGGCTGGCCAAAGCGGCGCGGGCGGGGGCCGATGCCGCGGTCATCGACCTGGAAGACGCCGTGCCCGACTCGGGAAAGACCGATGCCCGGAGCGGTGTGGTGGCCACGTTGCAGCGGCAGCACCACGTGTCGACCCGCGAGCAGCCGCCGGCGCTGTTCGTCCGGGTCAACGCGCTGGACACGTGGGACGGTGCCGATGATGTCCGCGCTGTGGTACGCCCCGGACTGCACGGCATCGTTCTCCCGAAAGTGGAGGGTCCGGAAGATGTCCGCGTGGCCGATCGGTTGCTGACGTGGTGCGAGCGCGAACGGGGTCTGCCCGTGGGATCGGTGGCGCTGGTGCCCCTGCTCGAAACCGCGCGCGGCCTGCGCGAGGCCCACGACGTCGGAGCGGCAGCGCGGCGTGTGGCCTACCTCGGCGCGCTCACCGCCGACAGCGGAGATGTCGCGCGGGCCGTCGGGTACCGCTGGAGCCCGCGCGGCACGGAAACGCTGGCGCTGCGCTCCCGTGTGCTGCTCGACGCACGCGCCGCAGGCGTCGAGCATCCGGTCGCGGGGCTGTGGACGCAGCTCGACGATCCCGCTGGCCTGCGCGCCTTCGCCGAGCAGAACCGGTCCCTGGGTTACGCCGGGATGATGGCCATCCACCCTGCGCACGTGCCGATCATCAACGAGGTCTTCTCCCCCAGCTCCGAGGAGCTCGCGCGCTGGGAACGCCTCGTCGCCGCCGTGGAGCAGGCCCAAGCCCGCGGCGAAGGCGCGGTGGCGTTCGAAGGGCAGATGGTCGACGAAGCCATGGCAGCCACCGCCCGGCACGTCCTGGCCCGCTACACCGGCTCGGTTTGACGCCTCCGGCGGTGACATCCATGACGTTCTCGTCAGCCGGGCCCGGCACCGTGCTCGTCAGCGCCGGCGCCAGTAACCGTCCCGGATCGGTGACGCAGCGGCACCCGGAATCCCGAACCGGCCGTCTGCGGCCGTCTGACCCGGGCAGCGGTGAGCTCGACAGGGGAGATGCAGTCCCGGGCGGAAGTGATGTTGCGCTGCCTCACCCGGTGCTGCTCGGCAAGATCCACGCGGGTGAGCCCGCCCGCGTCGGCCACGACGTGTTCGCAGCGCACGGCCAAATCAGTCGTGCAGTCCACCACGCTGCGATCTGCCGTCTTGGCGATGCTCACCGCGTTGTCGACGCACCCCCAGGACGTGCGGTGGCAGCCCCTCGGTGGCGAGCTGTTCCACGACGGAAGTAGCCGGAGTGCAGGTGCAGCAGCGCCGAAAGGGCTTCCGGGTCCGTCAACGAGGAGGTGGAGGGAACCGCGCCGGAGCACCGCGAGCCCGTTCCGGCCCGGCCGTGCTGCGACGTGGTGCCGGGCGGTGCTGGCGGCTCGGTGCGGGACCCCGCCCGGTTCGATAGGTTCCGGCGGTACGACCCCGGGAGTCGGAGGTGACGCCGATGGAGCTGCTGACGTTCGGCCACGGCACCGCGTCGGAGGACGAGATCACCGCATTGCTGCACGCAGCAGGGGTCCGCTCCGTGCTCGATGTGCGCAGCGCGCCAGGGAGCCGCCGCAACCCGCAGTTCGCGCGCGGGGAGCTGCAGCGGTGGCTTCCGGAGTCGGGGATCTCCTACCGCTGGGACAAGCGGCTCGGCGGTTTCCGCAGCCTCCCCCACGACTCCCCGGACTGGGTGTGGCGCAACGACGCGTTCCGCGCTTACGCGGCGCACATGCGCACCCGCGAGTTCACCGACGGCATCGACGAGCTCCTCGACGAGCTCGCCCGCACGCAGGTGGCCGTGATGTGCAGCGAAAGCCTGTGGTGGCGCTGCCACCGCCGGATGCTCAGCGACTTCGTGCAACTCCTCCGCGGAGTTCCGGTGGAGCACCTGACGCAGCGAGCTGGGCGCGACGACCACGAACCGATCGAGGGCGTGCGCATCAACGACGACGGCTACCTCGTCTACGACGCAGGACAGCCCACGCTGTAGCAGGCGCGTGCGGCGCGGATGACGCGATTCACCGCACGCGGACGGTGCCCAGTTGGGTCAGGTGCAGGTTGGTGTCGGCGAACTTCGACGCCACCGCCTGCAACGTCTCGATCATGACTTCGGTGGCGGGTGTGGGTGTCCGATTGACGGGCCGGGCCAGCAGAATCCTCCGGGTCGGAGCGGGCACGCCCGAGTCGAAGCTGATCAGCCGGACGTCGTGGCGGCGGTTGGTCAACGCGAGCCGCGGCGCGATGGCGATGCCCAGTCCTGCGGCCACCATCGCCTGCGCTTCCTGGTAGTCGTGCGACTCGTAGGAGATGGTCGGTTCGAAACCCGCCAGGCGGCAGCTGCGGTACAACACCTCGGCGACCGGGTGGTTGTCCGCGCGCGTGATCCAGTGCTGGTCGACCAGCTCGGACAGCTCCACGCGCGGTCGTTCGAGCAGTTCCGAATTCGCCGGGACCACCAGCACCGTCGGGTCGTCCAGCAGGTGCGTCATCCGCAGCGACTCGTCCTCGATCCGGTTCCACTCGTAGTCCCAGAGGATCGCCAGTTCGGCCTCACCTGAGTGCAGCAAGTCCAGCAGGCCCACCAGCAGCGATGACTGCACGGTGACCCGCACGCCGGGATGTTTGCGGGAGAACCGGGTCAGCGCCAGCGGCAGTATCGAGGCGCTAGCTGTCGGGAAGGCGCCCATTTTCAGCGCGCCCCGGTGCAACCGCGCGAACGAGTCCAGGTCCGCCTGCGCCCCCCGCAGTTCGCTGCGGATGCGGCGGCCGCGCACGGCCAGCGCCTCACCCGCGTCGGTGAGCCGTACTCCGCGCGGCAACCGCTCCACCAGCGGCTGACCGACTTCGACCTCCAGTCGCGCGATCTGCTGCGAAGCGGCGGAGGCGGTGATCCCGAACGCCTCCGCTGCCGCGCTGAGCGATCCGCGATCGGCTGCTTCGGTCAGCAACCCCATGCGGCGCACGTCCATGCGCACTCCCCTCGACATTAGCTTTGCTTAATGCAGTGTAAGAAATTGAGCATTGCTGTAAAAGCTCGCTGTTGTCAGGGTCTGCGGCATCCAGCGCGGCGATGAGCGCCCGCTCGAACGAGGAAGGAAGGAACATCGTGCGGGTACCGGCGAGCCTGGTGCGTGGCGGGACGAGTAAGTGCTGGCTGTTCGACACCGCCGTGCTGCGCGGACGCATCGAGTTGGACCTGCCGAGGCTGGAGCGATTGCTGGTCAATGCCTACGACGCGGGCGATCCGGCGCACGTCGACGGCGTCGGCGGGGCCACCCCCACCACTGCCAAGGCCGCGTTCGTGCAGTCCAGCGACCAACCGGGAATCGACCTCGAATATCTCTTCGGGCAGGTCGGCATCGGCGTTGCGGGTGTCGAATGGGGCAGCAATTGCGGCAACTGCGCCACCGCCATCGCGCTGTGGGCGGTCGCTCGCGGTCTCGTCGCACCTGCCGGGGACAGGACCACGGTCGTGCTGCGCAACAGCAACACCGGAGCCGTGCTGGAAGCCGGCGTCGACACCACCGGCGGACAGGCCCACGAGTTCGGTGCCGAAACCGTGCCGGGCGCGCGAGCAGGTGGCGTCGGAGTGGGACTGACCTTCCTCAACTCCGCGGGAAGCACCACCGGCCGCGCGCTCCCGACCGGGAAAGCGGTGGAGGACCTGCTCGTCGACGAAGAGCCGGTACGGGTGAGCATGCTCGACGCCGGAGCGCCGATGGCGCTGGTCGACGCGGGCGCGCTCGGGCTGACCGGACGCGAGCCGCTCGCACGCGAACCTGTCGAACGACTGCGCCGGGTCCGTCGAGCAGCCGCAGAACGGATGGGGATCACTGGCGGTGACGCGATTCCGAAGGTCGGAATCGTGGGCAGTCCGCCGGCCGGGATGAGCGGGGTCGACATCTGCGTCCGCATGTTGTCCATGAACGCACCGCATCCCGCGATCGGCCTGACTTCGGCGGTCGGAGTCGCCACCGCGAACTCGTTGCCCGGATCGATCGTCGCGGCCCGCTCCACCGCCTGCGGCGCTTCGCACTTGCGGATCGGCACACCCGCCGGTGTCGTCGGCGCCGCATGCGCGGATTTCCGCGAGCGCCTGCCGCATCGAGTAACCGTGCAACGCGCGGCCCGGATCCTCTGCGATGCCGAACTCCGAGTTCCGGAACCGGTCGCTCGCTTCTGAACCACTTTTCAACCCGCATCCGTGCAGAACCTGGAGGAACGATGCAGTCCGGCGAGACGTTCGACGTTGTGGTCGTGGGGGGCGGCAACGCTGGTTTCAGCGCCGCGCACGCCGCGGCCGAACGCGGCAGACGAGTTTTGTTGGTGGAGAAGGGACGGCCCGGTGCATCCGGCGGCAACAGCTACTACACCGCGGGAGCATTCCGCATCGCTCATCGTGGTTTCGGCGAACTTGCCGATCTGCTCGACGGCGATGATCGGCACGCCGTGTCGATTCTGGATCCCTACACCGCGCAGGAGTTCACCACCGACATGGCGAAGGTGACCGGTGGGCGCAACGATCCGGCGCTGACCGACACGTTGGTCGGTGACAGCCAGGAGGCGCTGCGCTGGCTGCACGGCAAGGGACTGCGCTTCCGGCTGATGTACGAGCGTCAGGCCTACCCGGACGAGCAAGGGCGGCAGGTGTTCTGGGGCGGCCTCGCAGTCGGTAGCACCGGCGGCGGCAAAGGATTGATCGAACAGCACTCGCGGGCCGCGGAACAGGCCGGAGTGGACGTCCGCTACGGCGTGCGCGCACGAGAGCTGTTGCTGGACGGCGGCGCGGTGACTGGTCTGCGGTGGACCGACGGAGCTGGCCGGACTGGTGTGCTGCGCGCGGATTCCGTCGTGCTCGCGGCAGGCGGGTTCGAAGCCGACGCCGACCTCCGCGCGGAACACCTCGGCGACAGCTGGCGCAAGGCCAAGGTGCGCGGCACGCCGCACAACACCGGCGACATGCTGATCGCAGCGGTCGATGCGGGTGCGGCCACCTACGGTGACTGGACCACCTGCCACAGCGTCGCGTGGGACGCCTGGTGTTCGGACAATGAGAGCAATCGGGAGTTCACCAACCAGCTCACTCGCGGTGGTTACCCGCTCGGCATCGTGGTGAACTCGCGCGGCGAACGGTTCCTCGACGAAGGTGCCGATTTCCGCAACCTCACCTACGCCAAGTACGGCGCCGAGATCCTGCAGCAGCCGGGCGGGGTGGCCTTCCAGCTGTTCGATGCCACCACCCGCCCGCAACTGCGCACCGAGGAGTACGACATGACCGGCGCCTCGGTCGTCGCGGCGGACTCGGTGGAAGAACTCGCCGCGGGACTGGACGTGGACGCGGCCGCGCTGAAAAGCACCGTCGCCGACTTCAACGCCTCGATCGACCGCTCGATCCCGCTGGACATCGCAGCACTCGACGGGCGGTCCGCACGCGTGGAGCCGCCGAAGTCGAACTGGGCGATCCCGCTGGGGAGCGCACCGTACTACGGCTTTCCGGTGACCTGCGGCATCACGTTCACCTTCGGCGGCCTGCGCGCGGACACCCACGGGCGGGCGTTGAACGGGCTCGGCGAGCACCTGCCGGGTCTCTTCGTCTGCGGAGAAATGCTCGGCGGCCTCTTCAGCGGCAACTACCCCGGCGGCACCGGCCTCACCTCTGGTGCCGTGTTCGGACGCCGGGCCGGCTCCTTGGCTTGACCGGCTGCGCAGCCTCGATCGGCCACGGCGCGCCATCGCGGCGCATCCTTCCCCGAGGGCCGGCGTTCCCGGCCCGCACAACTGAGAACCGAGCTGGGACAACGATGTCTGAAATCCTTCCGCTAGCCGCGCTCGGCGTCATGTTCGTCGTCGCGACGTTACTGCCCATCAACATCGGAATTCTCGCGTTCATCGGCGCGTTCCTCGTCGGAACCTCATCGCTGAACCTGACCGAGGATGAGATCCTCGCAGGATTCCCGGCCTCGCTGTTCGTCACGATAGTGGGCGTCACCTACTTGTTCGCGGTGGCGCAGCGCAACGGCACCGTCGACCTGCTCGTGCGGGCCGGGGTGACGCTCGTGCGCGGCAAAGTCGCCCTGATCCCGTGGGTGCTCTTCGCGGTGTGCGGGATGCTGTCCGCGCTCGGCACCTTCCCCACCGCTGCCATCGCACTGCTCGTCCCCGTCGGGTTGACGATCGCGCAACGCCACGGCATGAGCCAACTGCTCATCGGCGCGGTGCTCGTGGCGGGCGCGCACGCCGGTTCGTTCTCCCCGATCGCGGTTTCCGGTGCGCTCGTGCTGGGCATGATCGAGCAGACGCCGCTGCACATCGCTCCGTCCGCGCTGCTCTTGGCCAGCTTCGCCTTCAACGTTCTGATCGCGGTCGTGAGCTTTCTGGCCCTGGGCGGCCACCGGCGGGCTGGAACTCGGGACTTCGCTTCGGAGCGCCAGGAGGAGACCGAAACGGCGACGACGGTCGACTGGCGGCAAGTGTTGACTCTCGCGACGCTGGTCTTGCTGGTGCTCGGCGCCTTGGTGTTCCAGCTGGAGATCGGTTTCCTCGCGCTGAGCGCCGGTGCCCTGCTCGCACTGGTCGACATCAACCGGCAGTCCCGGGCGATCGAGGGAATCAGCTGGTCCACGATCCTGCTGATCGGCGGAATGATCACCTACGTGGGGGTCCTGGAACAGGCGGGAACCATCGACGCGATCTCCCGCGGTGCGTCCCGCCTGGGTAGTCCCCTGCTGGTGGCATTGCTGCTGTGCCTCGTGGTGGCCGTGGTCTCCGCTTTCGCTTCATCGACCGCCATCCTCACCGCGATCATCCCGATCGCGGTTCCGCTGCTGCTATCCAGCGACCTCAGCACTGCGGGCCTGGTCGCCGCCCTGGCCGTGTCTGCCACGATCGTCGACACCTCCCCGTTCTCCAGCAACGGCGCACTCGTGCTGAGCAACGCCAACGGCTCGGACAGAACACGAATCTACCGGCAACTTCTCGGCTACACCGGCACCATCGTCGCGGTCGGACCGTTCTTCGCATGGGGGTTTTTGGTCGTACCCGGCGCTTTGTGACCAGCGCTACCCGAATCAGCACCGCGGTAGGCCGAACCAGGAGGCTTTCCGGGGGTGCAGCGGTGGGCGGCAGCGCGACCGAGTTGCTCCCGAGGTGCGCAACACCGACCGACGTCGAGGGGGCGAGGTGCAGTGGTTCTCGGTGGTGCTGCACCACCGAGCGATCGTGATCGTCCAGGTGCAGGTGCCCGAGGCATCAACGAGATCACCCGGGTGCCAGCGCTGCTGGCCCGTGCCGACCTGGCAGGCGTGGTGGTCACCGGCGAGGCCGCGCGCCCAGCACGCCACCGCCGCGCAGCAGATCCGCCGCGCGATCGACGACGGCACCCCCGGGCCCCGCGTCTCGGCACGTCTCGGTCCTGCTGCACCGCGACACGTCCTGCTACACCGCCGAAGCCTGGCGCGGCGCGTGGGCCACCGGCGGCGGAGGGGTCCTGATGACCCAGGCGGTGCACCACCTGGACCTGCTCCAGTGGTACATGGGCCGCGCGGTGGACGTCTTCGCCGCGCACGCCACCTTCGAGCGCGACGAGGCGATCGATGTCGAAGACGTCGTTGCCCACCGCGGTCGGACCGAACGCGTCCGCGCCCGACGCGGGATCGTCCCGGCCTGCGGCGGATTCCCCGCGAGCCCGCAGCTGCGCGCGCAGCACCTGCCCGCGGTGCTGCTGCGGCGCTACGTCGGCAGCGGGTACCTGCACCGCGGGCGGACTCCGCGCGAACTCGCGCTGTCCATCGGTGTGGATCCGGCCGGGTTGACCTTCGGCTACCTCGCGGCGCTGCACGCGGCGGGGCCACAACGGGCGGAGCATTGCCAACCCGGGGGTGCCGCGCAGGACTGAGCGCAAGCTGAAGCGTGCGCAGCGGGACCGCTATCCTTGTTGCTGTTCGAGGTGCTGCTTGGCGAGTTGGATCTCCGCGCGCACTTCGGGTTCGAGCCGACGCCGGAACAGCGGTTCGAGCAGCCAGCGCAGCGCGGGGGTGAACTGGAACTCGAGCGTGCGGATGAGGTGCGTGCCGCCCTCGACCTGGTGGCACTCGAAGCTGGCCTGGAACCGGGCCAGGGCATGCGCGAGTCGGTTGGCGGGCAGGGGGACCAGCCCGATGTCGATCCGCTCACCAGGGGTGAGCTGCGCATACTGCACAACTTTGGGCTGGCGCAGTCCCACGAGCTTCGGCCGGCAGGCGAACCGGACGACGTTCCCGTCGCGCTGGTGCCACAGCACGGGTCGAATCTTCTTGTCCACCCGGGCGTAGCGTTCGATATCCATGACCAGGGACAGGACCTGCTCCACGGAAGCATCGACCACCTCGTCGACCAGCACCCGGACCATGGTCCAGAGCGTATCGCTCGGCCGGGAACACGTCAGGCGGTGCACGCGACGCGCATCCGCTGCAGCTGGGCGTGCAGCTCAACGCAGCGACCGACGCAGCCGGTCAGAGCGCGCGGGCGAGCTGTCCGAGCTCGCCCGCCTCCCCGTGCTCCGCCCGCGGACCCCCCGCCGCGGGGTCTCGCTGCGCCAGCACGAGGCCGGCCTCGGTGCGGTCGCTTCACGGCCAGTTCAGATCGTGAACGCGCCGAGGGTCCAGTCCCCCACGGTGGCGTTCCGGTCGACGTCACCGGGTATCCCCGGCACGGTGCCGGAATTGCTGTGCTGGTGCAGGGCCAGTCGGGGGTGGCTCCACCCGGGATTTCCGGGGTCCCCGTTGTACCGAGCGACCCACAGGAGCACATCGTCCCCGGCCCACAGGTTCGGATCGATGATGTTCCGGAACCAGTTCAGGTTGGCGTAGACGAGCACCCCGGGCACACCGGTCGCCGCGCGCAATTGGCGGATGAACTCGGGGATGAACGCGTTCGGGTCGGTGATGTCGGTGTCCTCCATGTCCAGCATCGGCCACAGGTTTCCCGGCTCCTTCAGCCCGTGCTGACCCAACCACCACGCGAAGTGCCCCACCTGCGGGTCGATCCCGCCGGGACGGGCGAAGTGGTAGCCACCCGTGGCGATGCCGGCGCCCCGCGCCCCCGCCACATGCGCACCCGCCTGCTCATCGACCCATGCCCGACCTTCGGTCACCTTCATGCACGCGTAGGTGATGTTGTTACCCCGCACCGCGTGCCAATCGTCGACTTGGTTGTAGTGGCTGATGTCGATTCCGTAATCCACGTGGACCTCTCTGCTGTGCGCGGGGCGCGACGAGGGGCGCCCGGGCAAACCTAACGTGCCAGTCGGGCGCACCGCGATCGAATGTCGAGATCTCGCCAACAAGACCACCCCGGCCGTAGTCATATGACAGCCCGCGAGTGGTTCAGGGCGCGGGGCGAATCGTTCATCGACTCGCCGGGCTTTGCCGGTCTGAAATCCTGCCCAGGTGGAGTTGCGGCATCTCGAGGGGTTCGTGGCGGTCGCCGAGGAGTTGCACTTCGGCCGTGCTGCCGCGCGGCTGCACATGGCGCAGCCACCGTTGAGCCAGTACATCCGTCTGCTCGAGCGGGATCTCGGCGTCACGCTCTTCGAACGGAGCACGCGCTCGGTGCGCTTGACCGCAGCAGGAAGTTCACTGCTCGAGCCGGCACGGCGAGTGCTCGCGGAAGCGGCGGTCGCGCGGCGCACCGCGCAGGCTGCCGGCACCGGCGAAGTCGGGCGGGTGACGGTCGGTTTCGCCGGTGCGAGCAGCTACGACGCCCTGCCGCGCCTCACCCGCGCTGTCAGCTCCGAGCTGCCCGGTGTCGAACTCGTGCTCCGCGGGCAGACGTATTCAGGTGAAGCGCTGAGCCGGATCGGCGACGGAACGCTGGACCTGGGATTCGTCGCGCTGCCGACGCGGGGCGGGGTCTCCTCGCGGGTGGTGCGGGTGGAGCGGCTGGTGATCGCCCTGCCCGACACGCATCCCCTCGCGGACCGATCCAGCATCGGCTTGGCGGAACTCGCGCACGAGCGCTTCGTCTCCTTCCCGGCCTCGCGCGGCTCGGCCGTGCGCGACGCGACGATGCAGGCGTGCTTCAACGCCGGTTTCACCCCGTTGATCACGCAGGAAGCCCCGGACGCGTACAACCTGCTGACCGTCGTCGGGGCCGGGGTCGGTGTCGCGCTCGTGGTCAGCTCGGCGCAGAACATCCGCATGGAGCACGTGGTCTTCCGGCCGGTCAGCGGGGAGGTGCCGACCATGTCCATCGCACTGGCGTGGCGTTCCGACAACCCGTCGGCAGCGTTGCGGTCCGTGCTGGAGGTGGCGGAGACCGCGCTGCCGACACCTGCGGATTATGAGTGATCCGGTATCGCCGAGGCGCGGTATTCATCTTGGACAGCTCATAGTCTCCGCTGCCACGGTGATCCGCATCCCGTGGTGCTGGGCACGCCGCTCCTCGCATGGCGGGACAATCCGCCCCGCCCGAGAGGAGTGCCTCGTGTCGCAGGGAAGCTCCATCAGAGCTGGTGAAGCTCGCGCACCAGGCCGCGAGGCCCGCAAAGCGGGGATCACCGCCTTCGTGGGTACCACGGTCGAGTGGTTCGACTTCTACATCTACGGTTCCGCGTCCGCGCTCGCGGGGGATTGCCATGGGCGGGGAATGGGGCGGAGCTGTCCTCATCGCCACCGAGTACGCCCCGCCGGGCAAGAAGATCCTCTGCGGGGCGTTCGCGCAGCAGGGCTCGCCCGTCGGAAACCTGCTGGCCACGCTGGCCTTCGTGGCCATCGCGTGGCTGCCCGACGAGGCGTTCATGTCGTGGGGCTGGCGCCTGCCGTTCCTCGCCTCGGCGGTGCTCGTGTTCGTCGGCCTGTTCATCCGGCTGCGGCTGGACGAAACCCCGGAGATGCAGCAAGTCCTCGACAGCAAGCGCGAGTCGACACTGCCGATCAAGGAGGTGCTGGGGCGGTACCCCCTGCTGGTCGCCCTCGGTGTCGGCGCCGGGGTGGCCGGCGTGTCCATCACCTACGTCAAGACCACGTTCGCCTTGTCGTGGGCCACGACCGAGCTGGACTTCACCCGCTCGAGCTTCCTCGCGGTCATCGCGATCGCCCTCGTGGTCCAAGTGCTGGTGCAGCCCCTCGGGGCCGTCCTGGCCAGTCGGATCAACCTGAAGCGAGCGATCCTCGCCATGCTGCTTCCCGAAATCGTGCTGCTGCCAGTGATGTTCGTTCTGATCAACACAGGATCGCTGCTGTGGGCGAGCATCGGGATGGCCGTGGCCACGTTCCCGCACGCGATGTACTACTCGGCGATGGCGGGGCTCTTGTCCCAGGTGTTCCCAGTAGGTGTCCGCTACACCGGCATGTCGCTGTGCTACCAGCTGTGCACCTCCCTCTTCGCCGGGACCGCCCCCGTCATCGCGCAGTTCCTGCTCGCGCGCACCGGTTCGATCTGGCCGGTCGTGGCGCTCGGCGCGGGCTACGTCGCACTGACGGTGCTCTGCGTGTTCGCGCTGATCCGCCGCAGCAGCTGGAACCAGATGGCCCCTGCCGCGCGGCCGGTTCCGGCCGGGTCCCCCCTCGTCGAGTTGATCGGAGGACACCGCATGAACTTCGCGGAGCGCGATCCCGCACTGCCCCGCCTGCTCGACCGCGTGCTCTCCCGGGAAGATCGCGCGCGCATCGGTCCGGTGCTGACCGAGATCGGGGCGCTGGCCGCCGGTGAGCTGGACGAGCTCGCCGCCACCGCGGACGCCAATCCGCCGCGGCTGCGCCAGTACGGCCCCGGTGGGGAGCGCATCGACGAGGTCGACTTCCACCCCGCCTACACCCGGATGATGCGGATGGCGTTCGAGCGGTTCGGGCTTGCGGCGATGTCGCACCGCGCGGGCGTGCTGGGGTGGCCGACGACGGTGCCGCACACGGTGAAGTACGCGCTGTCGTACGTCTTCGTCCAAGCCGAGTTCGGGCTGGCCTGTCCGCTGTCGATGACCGACTCCGCCGCCCGGGTCCTGCGCATGTTCGACCCGGAGACCTTCGCGGCCGAGATCGCGGCGCTGAGCTCCCCGGACGTGGACGACCTCGCCACGGGGGCGATGTTCATGACCGAAAAACAAGGTGGCACCGACATCGCCCGGACCAGCACCGAAGCCACAGACCACGGGACGCACTGGACGCTGCGCGGGCACAAGTGGTTCGCCTCGAACGTGTCGGCCGACGTCGTTCTCACCCTGGCGCGCGTGCCCGGCCAAGGCGAGGGCACACGGGGACTCGGGATGTTCCTCGTCCCGCGGCTCCGCCCGGACGGCAGCCGCAACAGCTACCGCATCGACCGGCTCAAGGACAAGCTCGGGGCCCGGTCGATGGCCAGCGGCGAGGTCACCCTCGACGACGCCTACGCGCGCCCGGTCGGCACGCTGACGCAGGGCTTCCACCAGATGGCCGAGATGCTCAACGTGTCGCGGCTGTCCAACGCGATGCGTTCGGCGGCGCTCATGCGCCGCGCCGTGCTCGAATCGGTCGAGCACACCCGCCAGCGGGTCGTGTTCGGCACGAGGTTGTTCGACCAGCCGCTGATGCGGGCGACCCTGCTGCCCATGCTCCTCGACGCCGAGGCGGCCCTGGGCCTGGTGCTCGAATCCGCCGCGCGCCTGGACGAGGCCGATGCCGGTGACGCCGAGGCCCGCCGGCTCGTCCGCGTGCTCACGCCACTGGCGAAGTACACCGTGTGCAAGCAGGCCCGCTCGGTGACCGGCGAGGCCATGGAGATCCGCGGTGGCAACGGCTACATCGAGGACTGGGTCAACCCCAGGCTCGTGCGCGACGCGCACCTGGGCTCGATCTGGGAAGGATCGTCCAACGTCATCGCGCTGGACGTCCTGCGGTGCGTGCGCCAGGACTCGGCCCACCACCTGCTCGCGGACACCTACCTGCAACGCCTCCGAGCCATCGATGCGGCGCAGCTCAAAACTGCGGTGCACACCGCGATCCAACGCTGGGAAGACCTGCGGTTGGAGGGCGAGCAACTGCTCGCGCACCCCCGCCAGCACCAGCAAGCGCGCATCGCTGACTACGCCGAGGCCCTGGCGCGGGCCGTCATGGCCGCGCTGCTGCTGGAACAGGCCGCCCACGACACCGCGGTCGGGCACGGTCAGCGCACGGCAGTCGTCGCCGCCGCCTACGTCGAACGGCTCCTCGGGGCCTCCACGACGCCGGCGCACGAGCGGGCGCTCGCGTACCTGGACGAGCTGGTCGACGGCAGCGATGTTCCACCGGCCGAATGATGCACCGACCGGTAACCACGCACATCAGCTCCGAGGTGTGAGGAGAACATGAGCTCGCCAACATCCACCACCGCCGCCCCGCTGCGGGGGCTCCGCGTCGTCGACCTCTCCAAGATCCTGGCGGGTCCGCACGTGACCATGTCGCTGACCGGGGAGCCCGACGGTCCACCCGTCAAGGCCGGATACGCGATGGCTGATCTCAGCGCAGCCCTGTTCGGCACGATCGGCGTGCTGTCCGCCCTGGTCGAGCGGTCGAGCACCCCGTCGCGGGCCCGTTGCGACAAGTCGGCTTTCCCGTGAACTACCGCGGGCAGCGACCAACCGTGCGCACCGCGCCGCCGAGCCTCGGACAGCACAACGAAGAAGTGCTCCGCGAACTGGGCTGCGACGACAGCGCCCAGCGCCTCGGGTCGGCGAGCCAGTGAGGTGGCCGCTGCGAACGACCGGGGCAGCACCGCCACGAACCCGGTCCTTCGCAGCGATCGCCGGTGTCGAGGAGGCGGTTCCGGAGGCCGTCGTGCGCCGCTCCGTTCCCCCGCAGGCGGTCTTCGTCAACCGGACGCTCCCCACCCGGCCAGGGCATCGGCGAGCTCGTGCAGTGCTGCGGTGATCGTGGTTGCTTCGAGCTCGGTCAGCGTGTTGGTGTAGGTCATGGGAGGAAGCAGGAGCCGCAGGTGGTGCCCCCCGTAGGGCGCGATGCACACGCGCCAGCGGCGGGTACGAGCGGTCCAGGACGCGGTGCACGCCGCCAGGTCGACGGTGCGGACGAGTTCGGCGAGGGCGGGACCGGACAGCCGGTCGGCGATCTCGTCCGGGAACGCCCCTCCCCGCCCGAGCTCTTTCCACCAGTGCGCCTTCCGGCGTGCGCCCCGGACGCGCAGCTCGAGGGTGCAGTCCTCGCCGGGTCCGGACGCGCCGTCAACCGAGGTGGCGACGTGCAGCTGGTGGATCCGGAGCAGGAGCTGCTTGCGCGTGCGGTAGGCGAGCCGGACGTCCCCGTCGCGCCCCGTCATGCGCACTCCGCTGCCGCTGCGGTCCACAACGGACATGCCGGATCTCCGGAACGGGAGCGACTGCTGGTGCAGCGAGTGCGCAGCGGGAGCGTCGAGGGGCCCGGAGGGGAGGAAAGCCGCATCCGCCGCTCGCCCGGATGGCGGGGTCATGACCGCGCTCCACGTGCCGGTTCCTGCGCGTCCCGGGAGACGGGATCCGAACCCACCAGCGGCGTGGGCGTGAAGAACGGGACCTTCTTGACGAGTTTGAGCCAGATGAAGGCGTAGCCGAGGATCACCGCGGTGCAGCAGGCGGCCCCGAGCCAGACGGTCGCGCGCATCTCGGCGTCGGGGTGGATGCCAACGATCATCCCGAGGCACGCTGCGATGCCGATGATCTGCGGCAGGGGGTACAGCGGTGCGCGGAAGGATCGGTGGGCGTCGGGATAGCGGTGGCGGAGGACGATGACGTCGACCTGCGCGAGGATGTAGGAGGCCAGCCACATCACGGTGGCCACCAGCACGAGGGTGAGGACGGCGTCGTTGCCGGCGATGGTCACCAGCGAGGCGATGATGATGCCGGACACGGCGAGCACCGAGACCCACGGGGTGTGGAACCGGGGGTGCACCCAGGCGAACGCTCGCGGCAGCATCCCCCTGCGGGCCAGGCCGTAGAGCATCCGCGGCACCGCGGCGAGGATCGCCGAGACCGAACTCGCCGACGCCAGGATGGTCGCAGCGGTGAGCACGACCAGACCGGTAGGTCCTGCGATGGCTTCGGCGATCAGCAGGTGCGGGGTCTCCGAGTTCGCCAGCTCCCCCAGCCCCACGTAGCGCATCCCGGCGAAACCGAACAGCATGTCCACCAGGTAGACGAGGACCACTCCGCCGATCATGGCGCGCGGGATGATGCGCCCGGGATTGCGGATCTCCTCGCTCATGGGGCAGACGAATTCGATCCCGATGAACAGGTACGCCCCGATCGCGACGAGCTGCACGACTCCGGACCAGCCGGCGGGATTGAACGGGACCGGTTCGGCGGTGGGAGCGTTCCCGGCCTCCAGCAGGCCCACCAGGCCGAAGCCGATGAGCGCGAGGATCATGACGCCGGTGACCACCATCTGGGCGCGGCCGAACGATTTCACGCCGACGAGGTTGATGACGGTGAACAGCGCGGTGAGCGCCACGGCGAACGACGTCGGCGGGATGCCGGTGGCGAGTTGGTGGGCGGCGAGGCCGGAAACCATGAGTTCGGCCGGTTCGACCGTGGCCACGAGCACGATGTAGCCGGCCAGCACACCGAAGATCGCCGGCCCGCGGCCCAGCGCCGGAGCGGTGTAGTCACCGATCATCCCCGCTCCGGGGATGAGGGTGGCCAGTTCGGAGTAGGAGAACGCGATCAGCGTCGTGATGACCAGCGCGGCCAGGCCGGCCAGGGCGAAAGCCGGCCCGCCGAGCCCGAAGCCGTTGCCCAGCGAGGTGAGCGTGGTCGAAGCGACGACGAGTCCGATGCCGGTGACCAGGGCGCTCCAGAAGCCGAGGGTGCGCTGCAGGGTGGGGGCGCTCATGGGCGGCCGACCTTTCAGGCGAGTCCTGGTGCTTGGTTCCCGGAGTTCCCTCCGGGGATGACCTCGGTGCTGCGGGCGAGACCGCCGTGGCGGCCGGCCTCGCCCGCGGGGTGCTGCTCAGACGTGCACCGCTCCGGACGCGTCGGTGCGTTCGAGGACGTGGCGCAGGGCCGCCGCGATGCGGTCGGCCTCGCCGCGGTCCAGTGTCAGGGCCGGCGACAGAACGATCCCTCGTGCGGAGTCGCGCACGATCACGCCGTGCTCGCGGCGCACCGCGTCGGCCACGGCTCCCGGATCGGGCAGCGGGGCGCGACTGGTGGTGTCGGTGACCAGTTCGATGCCGAGCAACATGCCGACGCCGCGCACTTCGCCGACGACCGGCACGTCGTCGAGTTCCGCGGCGATCTTCCCCGTGAGGTAGGCGCCGATTTCGCTCGCGCGGGCGAGGAGCCGCTCGCGCTCGATGATGTCGAGGTTGGCCTGGGCGACCGCGCAGGCCGTCGGGTGGCCGTTGTAGGTGTATCCCATGGGAAAGCCCTCCCGACCGAGTGTTTCGGCGATGTGGTCGCCGACGAGGACGGCGCCGAGCGGGAGGTAGCCGGATGTGATGCCCTTGGCCGTGATGATGATGTCGGGCCGCACCCCGAAGTGTTCCGCGGCGAACCAGTGGCCTGTGCGGCCGTAGGCGGTGACGACCTCGTCGAAGATCAGCAGGATCCCGTGCCGCCGCAGCACTTCCTGCACCCGTGGCCAGTAGTCGTCCGGGGGGACCACCATGCCGGCCACGCCCATGATCGGCTCGCCGATCATGGCTGCGATGTTGTCCGCGCCGATCTCCGCGATGGTGTTCTCGAGCTCGCGGATGCACACGTCGGTGCAGTCGTCCTCGCCGAACAGGTCGGTGCGGTAGGGCCACGGCGGGTTCAGGTGCGCCACGTTCGGCAGCATCGGTCCGAAACCGTCGTGGTAGAGCGGGAATCCGGTCGCGGAACCTCCGCCGTAGGCGACGCCGTGGTAGGCGCGGTGCCGGCCCAGGATCCACGTGCGGTCGGTCTCCCCCCGGCGGTGGTGGTGGAACCGCGCCATCTTCAGAGCCGCTTCGACCCCCTCGGAGCCCCCGCTGGTGAAGTACACGTGGTTGAGCGGCTCGGGCGCGAGCCCCGCGAGGCGTTCGGCGAGTTCGATGGCGCGGTTGTTGGAGAATTCCCAGAAGCTGGTGAAGTACTCCAACTCCCGCATCTGCGCGGCGGCGACCTCGGCCAGCTCCTCGCGGCCGTGGCCGATCTGGGCCAGCCAGAGACCGCCGGTGGCGTCGAGGTATTCGCGCCCGTCGCAGTCCCAGAGCTGCGAACCGCTCCCCTTGGTCATGACGACTCGTTCGGTCGTGGCGTCCGGCAGGTACGGGTGGATGAGGTGGGCCCGGTCGCTCTCGACCAGCTCGCTGCTGTCGAGGCGCGCGGGTGCGGCGGTGTCGGCAGTGGTCATGTCGAAGCCCTTCCGTCGTGGGGTCAGTGCTTGATCCAGGTGGTCTTGAGACCGGTGAACTTGTCCAGTGCGTGCAGCGAGAGGTCGCGGCCGTATCCGGACTGGCCGAAGCCGCCGAACGGCGTTTGCGCGCTGAGCGCGTCGACCGTGTTGACGGAGACGGTTCCGGCCCGCAGCGCGTCCGAGACGCGCAGCGAGCGGCCCAGGTCGTCGGTCCACACCGAGGCGGCCAGCCCGTACTGGCTGTCGTTGGCCAGCTCGAGGGCCTGCTGCTCGCTGTCGAACGCGGTCGCGCACAGCACGGGCCCGAAGATCTCTTCGCGTTCGACGCGGCTGCCGGGCTCGACATCGGCGAACACGGTCGGTTCCACGAAGCAGCCCGCTCCGGCGAGTCGCTCACCTCCCGTGAGCAGGTGGGCGGTGCGCTTGCCCTCGTCGAGGAAGTCGATGACGCGGCGGGTGTGGTTCTCGTCGACGAGCGCGCCCATCCGGCTCGCCGGGTCGAGCGGGTCGCCCGGGCTGTACTCCCCCGCTCGTTCGACGATCCGGGCGAGGAGGTCGTCTTCGATCTCGCGTGCGACGAGCAGGCGCGAGTTCGCCGAGCACACCTCTCCCTGGTTGGTGAAGATGCCGGCGCAGGCGGCCTCGGCGGCCGCGTCGAGGTCGGCGCAATCGGCGAAGACGAGGTTCGGGCTCTTGCCGCCGCACTCGGGCCAGACCTGCTTGAGGTTCGACTGGGCGGCGTACTGCAGGAACTGCTTGCCCACCTGCGTGGAGCCGGTGAAGGCGATGCAGTCGACGTCGGGGTGCAGTCCGAGGGCCTTGCCCGTGGCCTCGCCGAGGCCGGGCACGACGTTGAGGACGCCGTCGGGAAGCCCGGCTTCGGCGGCGAGTTCGGCCAGTCGCAGCGCGGACAGCGGGGACTGCTCGGCTGGCTTGAGCACCACCGAGTTGCCCGCAGCCAGGGCCGGGGCGAGTTTCCAAGCGGCCATGTCCAACGGGAAGTTCCAGGGCACGACCGCGCCCACGACACCGAGCGGCACGCGGTTGATCAGGGCCAGGTCACCCGGTGCGGTCGGCGCGATCTCGCCGTAGGACTTGTCCAACGCCTCGCCGTACCACCGAAACAGCTCGGCGGCGAAGGGGACGTCGATCCCGTGCGCGTCGGTGACGAGTTTTCCCATGTCCAACGAGTCGAGCAGCGCCAGTTCTGCACCGTGCTCGGTGATGAGTTCGGCCAGGCGCAGCAGGACGCGCTTGCGCTCGGCCGGGGCGGCTCGCGACCACCGGCCGGAGTCGAAGCGGCGGCGCGCCGCGGCCACCGCGGCGTCGACGTCGTCGTGCCCGCACGCGGCGACGTCGGCGAGCTCGTCACCCGTGGCCGGGTTGATCGAGGGGAACGTGCGTCCGGATGCGGCGGGAACGGGTTCGCCGTCGATGACGGCGTCGGTGCGAGGGCGTATCCGGGCGGCCAGCCCGACCCAATGCTCATGAGTCAGCGCGGACATCGGTCTCCTTGTGAAGATCGCCTGACGACGGATCAAGTGTGCTCCGCATCACTTGCCGTGTTTGAACAGCGATTCAACTCCTGAGCTCCCGCGCATGTCAACGGAGCGAATTGAGATTGCCAAAATTGAATCAGCGCATCAATAATGTTGGGCATGACACGGTCGAAGAAGCACCGGACGCGTCGCGAGCAGCTCATCGGCGCCACCTCGCGGGCCATCACCGAGCGGGGTCGGGACAACCTGCGCATCCGGGACATCGCGGCGCAGGCGGGGGTGTCGCCGGGCTCGGTGCTCTACCACTACCCCGAGCTGGACGAGCTCATGTTCGACGTCCACCGCAGCGTGGTCGAGCGCTTCTACCAACGGCGACTGGCCATCGTGGAATCGGTGGAGTCGGCGGGGCACAAGCTGGTGGCGAGCATCGACTCGGGGCTGCCGGCCGGACGTGATGACGAGGTGACCCGCGTGCTCTACGAGATGCACGACCTGGCCGACCGCAGCTCGACGCACGCGGCGCTGATGACCAGCCTCTACGACCGGGAGGTGGCCCTGTACTCCACGGTGCTGGAAACGGGGCGGGCCAGCGGGGAGTTCGTCCTCACCCGACCGCTGCGCGAGGTGGTGCACACCCTGGTCGCGCTGGAGGACGGGCTCGGGCTGCACCTGTTGAGCAACAACACGTCGGTCGACCTGGAGCACGCTAGGGGCTTGCTGACCGCCTACGCCGGACAGGCCACCGGTTGCGCGCTGCCCGCGGGAGCAACCGGCGATCGGCTCGTGGAGGACTGACCGAGCACGTCCGCGGACTCCCCCACTCGAATCCAGATGCGGAGGTCGCTCCAACCATGTCCGTCGACTTCACCCTCGTCCAGCTGCGCTACTTCGTCGTCGCCGCTGAGTGCGGCTCGATGACGGCGGCCGCGGACAAGCTGCGCATCGCCCAGTCGGCAGTCTCCTCGGCCACCACCAACCTCGAGCACGAACTGCGCGTCCAACTGTTCATCCGGCACCGGGCCCGGGGCTTGACCCTCACGTCAGCCGGTGAGCGCCTGCTGCACCAGGCCCGCGACCTCCTGACCCGCGCTCGCGACGTTGAAGCAGAAGCCCGCGGCAGCGGCGGTTCGCTGACGGGACCGGTGACGCTCGGGTGCTTCGTGACGCTCGCGCCGTACTACCTGCCCGCCCTGTTCTCCGCCTGCAACAACCACTACCCGGACATCGAGCTGGACGTGGTGGAAGCCGAGGCCGAGCACCTGCACCAATCGCTGCGCACCGGCGGCATCGACTTCGCGCTCACCTACGACCTGAGCACGTCAACGGACACCGATCTGCACCGCGAGGCGATCGACCACGCCCCGGCGCACGTCATCGTCCCGGCAGACCACCGCCTGGCGGACCGCACCGCGGTCGATCTCGCCGACCTGGCGCCGGATCCGATGGTGCTGCTCGACCTTCCCCACAGCCGGGACTACTTCCGCGCGCTCGTGGCGGCCTCGGGCACCGCCCCCGACGTGCGCTACCGCAGCCAGAGCTACGAGACCGTGCGCTCCCTGGTCGCCCGGGGGCTCGGCTACTCCGTCCTCAACCAGCGGCCGCGGACCAGCCAGACCTACGGCGGCGGGGAGGTCGTGGCGCTCGACCTGCACGGCGAGCACCCTCCGCTGGAGGTGACGATCACCGTCGTGGACGGTGTGCGCCAGACCGCGCGCGCTCAGGCCGTCATGGAGCTCCTGCGCGGGAGGTTCCGGGGCTGAGGCGACGCACGGCAGGCCTCAGCGGCGGAGCCGGCGGGGACGAGCTCCCGGCCGGTGGGCGCTCCTGCTGACTCCCCGTCCCGTCGTCGCGGATCGTGACGCCGCCCCGCGCGGAGGCAGCCCCTGTCCCGGAACCGCTGAGCTGTCCGCTGCTCGCCCGCTCACGAGCACCGGGCCGCACGGGGGCGCCGACAATTCATCAGTTTTCCCGATCCGCCGCAACGAAAACATCTGTTGGACGAATCCCCGGCTCCCGGGACAGGCTGACCTGCATGGATCCCGCCGCCCGAGTCGAAGTCGCGAGCGCAGCGAAGCGACACCACCGCGCCGCACCCCGCGGCGCCCCACCCCGCGGCAACGCCGAAGAACCCTCCCGCGAACCGGTGTGCACCGCTCCCCCGAGCCCCGATGAACGCGGAGGACGCCGATGCCCCTGAGTTCCCGCCCCCGGCACACCGCTCCGAGCGACGCCGGGCACCGCACGGAGCACGACATGCTCGGCGACATCGACGTGCCGGCGGACGCCTACTACGGGGCGCACACCGCTCGCGCGCTGGCCAACTTCCCCCTCACCGGGGAGACGCTCGCCGCGCGTCCCCACCTCATCAGCGCCCTGGCGGCGGTGAAGCGCGCCGCGGCCAGCGCCAATTCCGAAGTCGGCGCCTTGGACGAGGCGCTCGCCCGGGCGATCGCGGACGCCTGCGCCGAAATCCAGGACGGCGCGCTCCGCGACCAGTTCGTGGTCGACCTCGTCCAGGGCGGGGCCGGCACGTCGACCAACATGAACGCCAACGAGGTGATCGCCAACCGCGCGCTGGAGCTGCTCGGACACGCCCGCGGGGAACACTCCGCTCTGCACCCCCTCGACCACGTCAACCTCGGCCAGAGCACCAACGACGTCTACCCGACCGCGGTGAAGCTGGCACTGGACGCGCACATCGCGGAACTGCTCGCCGCCCTGGCCGGTCTGCGCGCGGCCTTCGAGGCCAAATCCGCCGATTTCGCCGACGTGCTGAAGATGGGCCGCACCCAGTTGCAGGATGCCGTCCCCGTGACGCTGGGGCAGGAGTTCGGCGCGTTCGCCGCCACCACCGCCGAGGAGGAGCAGCGGCTGGCCGAGGCCCGATCGCTGCTGCACGAGCTCAACCTCGGCGGCACGGCGATCGGCACCGGCCTCAACGCCCGCGCGGGCTACCGGGAACGGGCGGTGGAGCACCTGCGGCTCCTGACGGGCGTTCCGACGCTCGTGTCCGCACCCGACCTCGTCGAGTCCACGCAGGACGCCGGGGTCTTCGTGCAGCTGTCCGGCGCGCTCAAGCGGGCCGCCGTGAAACTGTCCAAGATCTGCAACGACCTGCGTCTGCTGTCCTCCGGCCCGCAGGCCGGTCTGGGCGAGATCGACCTGCCTGCGCGGCAGGCCGGATCGTCCATCATGCCCGGCAAGGTCAACCCGGTGATCCCCGAAGCGGTCAACCAGATCGCCTTCGAGGTCATCGGCAACGACGTGACCGTCACGCTCGCCGCTGAAGGCGGCCAGCTCCAGCTCAACGCCTTCGAACCGATCATCTACCGGAGCCTGGGCGCCGGCCTCGACCACCTCACCGCCGGAATCGGCGTCCTCACCGAACACTGCGTGCGCGGCATCACCGCCAACCGGCACCGGCTCGCGGAGACCGTGGCCGCCTCCACCGGGCTGGTCACCGCGCTCGGCCCCGCGCTCGGCCACGAGACGGCCTGCGCCCTCGCGCTGGAGGCGCATCACACCGGCAGGAGCGCGCTCGACCTGATACGCGAGCGCGAGCTGCTGACCGAGGCGGAACTCCGCACGCTCACCAGCCCCGCCGCCCTGACCGGCCTGTCCTCGCCCTGAGGCACGGGTGCCGGGGCTCCCGCAGACCCCGGCTTCTCCACCCATCCGCACGAGGAGGTGCGCATGCTCACCACCAACAGCGGCGTCACGACGACGCGGGGCGAGCGGACCAGCGACGTCGTCGCACTGCGCCGAAGCGTCGTTGCGGGAGCCGTCGGCGTGTTCGTCCACTGGTTCGACTGGGCCGCGTACGCCTACCTCGCCAGCACCGTCGCGACCGTCTTCTTCCCGGCCGGGAACAGCACGACCGGATTGCTCGCCGTGTTCGGCGTCTTCGCCGTGTCGTTCGGCATCCGGCCGATCGGTGCGATGGTGTTCGGACCGCTCGGCGACAGGATCGGCCGCAAGCGGACCCTCTCGCTGGTCATCTTCATGATGTCCGGGGCGACCCTCACGATCGGCCTGCTTCCCGGCTACGCGTCGATCGGGGTCGCCGCCCCTGCGCTCCTGGTGCTCCTGCGGCTGGTGCAGGGCTTCGCCGCGGGCGGCGAGTTCGGCAGTGCGGCGAGCTTCCTCGCCGAGAGCGCCCCGCGGCGCCGTCGCGGATTCGGCGTCAGCTGGCTGGAAGTCGGCTCCCTGCTGGGCTTCCTCACCGGTTCCTTCGTCTTCTTCCTGCTGTCCGCGGGACTCGACGACGGCCAGCTCACCTCCTGGGGCTGGCGCATCCCCTTCCTCATCTCCGCACCGCTCGGCGTCATCGGCGTCGTGATCCGCAACAAGATCGAGGACACGCCGGAGTACCGGGCGCTCGAAGTCAACGACACCGTCCCGCGCAGTCCCGTGCGGGACATGCTCCGCTCCAACAAGCGGCAACTGCTCCAGGCTTCGGGCCTCATGGTGGCCATGCACGTGCCCTTCTACATGGTGCTGACGTACCTGGTCACCTACCAGACCGACCACCTGGGGCACTCGGCCGACAACGCAGCGCTTCTGTCCACTGTGATCTCGCTGCTGGGACTGGTGCTGGTTCCGGTCTTCGGCCTCCTGTCCGACCGCGTGGGGCGCAAACCCGTCTTCGTCGGCACCAACGCGGCCCTGCTGGTGCTCGCCACTCCGGCGTTCCTCCTCATGCGGACCGGACTGCTCGGAACCTGGGTCGCCAGCTTGCTGCTCGGCGTGCTCCTCGCGGCGATCCTCGGCACCCACGCGGTGTGGTCGGCGGAGGCCTTCCCCACCCGCACCCGCCAGAGCGGCCTGTCCCTCGGCTACAACCTCACCGCTGCCCTGTTCGCCGGCACGGTCCTGTACGCGATGACCGTGCTCATCGCCGCGACCGGAAGCACGTTGGTGCCCGGCCCGTACGTGATGGTGTTCGCCGCGGTGGGCCTCGTCGCCGCCCTGTCGCTCCGGGAGACCGCCGGCTGCGCCCTGCTGCACCCCGAGGACGTCGCCGACGCGCCTCCCCGCTGAAGGCGAGGGGTCATCGAAAAAATCGAACCGGAATAGCAACAACATCTGTTGGACGGAAAAGCAGCTGTGCCCGAGGATTTCCAGTGCGGAAGCACAGCCGACTCGGCACCGAGACGGGCTACCGCACGAGTGGAGGTTGGAATGTCGAGCGAAGAGACCGAAGTGGTCGTCGTCGGGGCCGGCCAGGCCGGGGTGGCGATGAGCGAGCACCTGGGATCCTGCGGCGTACCGCACATCGTCCTGGAGCGGCACCGCATCGCCGAGCGGTGGCGTTCGGAGCGGTGGGACTCCCTGGTCGCGAACGGCCCCGCGTGGCACGACCGCTTCCCCGGCCTGGAGTTCTCCGGCGTCGCAGCCGACGCCTTCGCGTCGAAGGACGAGATCGCGGACTACTTCGCCGCGTACGCGGAGAAGATCGACGCCCCCGTCCGGTGCGGTGTCGAGGTGACTTCGGTGCGGAAGAACGCCGGTCGTCCCGGATTCCGGGTCGAAACGTCGGAGGGGAGCATCGACGCGCGCTTCGTCGTGACAGCGACCGGACCGTTCCAGCGACCGGTGATCCCGCCGATCGTCCCGGACAGCGACGCCGCCGTGCAGATCCACTCCAGCGGGTACCGCAACCCCGAGCAGCTGCCGGAGGGCGCGGTCCTCGTCGTCGGTGCCGGCTCCTCGGGGGTCCAGATAGCCGACGAGCTGCGCCGGTCCGGTCGCCGCGTCTTCCTCTCGGTCGGCCCCCACGAGCGCCCTCCGCGCGAGTACCGCGGACGCGACTTCTGCTGGTGGCTCGGCGTGCTCGGCCTCTGGGACGCGGAAACGCCTCCCCAGGGCGCCGAACACGTGACCATCGCCGTCAGCGGTGCCCGCGGTGGACAGACCGTGGACTTCCGCGCCCTGGCCGACGCGGGCATCGAACTCGTCGGCATGACGGCGTCCTACGACAACGGCACGCTGCGCTTCGCGCCGGACCTCGGCACGAACATCGCGCTCGGGGACGCCAAGTACCTCGAGCTCCTGCGGGCGGCGGACGAATACGTCGAACGCAACGGACTCGACCTCCCCGAAGAGCCGGAAGCGCACGTGCTCGGTCCGAACCCGGAGTGCGTGACCGACCCCCTGCTCGAGCTCGACCTGGCCGAGGCCGGCGTCACCTCGATCGTCTGGGCGACAGGTTTCGCCAACGACTACAGCTGGCTGCAGGTCGACGCGTTCGACGAGGACGGCAAGCCGAACCACCGCCGCGGCGTGTCCTCCGAGCCCGGCGTCTACTTCCTGGGACTGCCTTGGCTGTCCCGCCGCGGATCGAGCTTCATCTGGGGCGTCTGGCACGACGCGCGGCACATCGCCGACCACATCTCGACCCAGCGCGCCTACCTCGCCCACGACGCCGCCGAGCGGGCCGTCGTCGGGTCGGCCACCCGCGAGAACTGAGGAGTTGAGGAGCAGACGATGACCTCCACGAGTGAGGGCCGCCAGGCGAAAGCACCCATCACCGCCGGTGGGCACACGCGGATCAGGCCTTTCAACACCAGCGACACCTACCCGGAGCAGAACCTCGACAACGACCTGTGCCAGGCCGTCGTCGCGGGCAACACCGTCTACGTGCGGGGCCAGATCGGGCAGGACCTCGACACCAGCGAGTCCGTCGGCATCGGCGACGTAGGCGCCCAGGCGGAACGGGCGATGGCGAACATCGACCTGCTGCTGGGAGAAGCAGGCGCTCGCATGGAGCACCTGGTCAAGCTGACCACTTACCTCGTCGACCCGCGTTACCGCGAGACCGTATACCGCACCATCGGGCGCTGGACCCGAGGAGTGCACCCCGTTTCCACCGGGCTCGTGGTCTCCGCGCTCGCCAGGCCCGAGTGGCTCGTCGAGATCGATGCCGTCGCCGTTGTTCCGGAGGGTGAGCAGTGACTTTCTCCGTACTGGCCACCGACGGCCACGGTGCCGTGGGAATGGCCGTGACCTCCTCCAGCCCGGCCGTGGCCGCCCGGTGCATCCACCTGCGCGCCGGGGTGGGCGGCGTGGCGTCGCAGAACGTCACCGATCCGCGACTCGGCACCGCGCTCCTGGACGAGCTGGAGAGCGGCAGCGACGCGCGCAGCGCGCTGGACGCAGTGGTCCAGGACCGCGACCTGATCGAGCACCGCCAGCTCACCGCCCTCGGGCTGAGCGGCGAGGGCGCCGCGTACTCCGGAGCCGAGTCCCTCGGCGTGCACCACGACCGCGTCGGCACGCGCGTCGTCGCCGCCGGGAACATGCTCTCCTCGCCCGGGGTCGTCGACGCGATCGTGGAGTCCTTCGAGGATTCGACGGGCGAGCTCGAGGAACGGTTGCTCTCCGGCCTCTCCGCCGGGCTGTCCGCCGGAGGGGAGGCCGGCCCGGTGCACTCCGCCGGGCTCGCCGTCACCCGCGAGGTGCCGTGGTGCGAGACCGACCTGCGGATCGACTGGGGCGAGGCGCCCATCGCCGACCTGCGGTCCCTCCTCGACATCTGGCTGCCCCAGCGCGACGACTACGTGACTCGCGCGCTCAACCCCGCCTCCGCACCGGCGTACGGCGTCCCCGGGGACGAGTGATGGGCGACGACGTGGCTGAGCAGCACCTCGATGCGGCGAAGGAACGTGCGGCCCGCACCGTGGCCGCGGACGCCGAACGGCTCATCGGGCTCTCCGAGCAGCTCCACGCCCACCCGGAGACGGCGTGGCAGGAGCACCGCTCGGCACGCTGGGTGGCGGAGGGCCTCGAGGAGGCCGGGTTCGCGGTCACACCGGCCTACCTCGGGCTCGACACCGCGTTCCTCGCGACCTGCGGCAGCGGTCCCTTCCGCCTCGGGCTCTGCGCGGAGTACGACGCCCTGCCCGGCCTCGGGCACGCCTGCGGGCACAACCTGATCGCGGCGATCGCCGTGGGCGCGGCACGGGCCCTGGCCCCGCTGGCGGACACCGCGGGGCTCACGATCGAGGTGTACGGCACCCCCGCCGAGGAGGGCGGGGGCGGCAAGATCGAGCTGCTGGAGCGCGGGGCGTTCGCCGGGCTGGACCTGGCCATGATGGCGCACCCCGCCCCCGTCGACGTCGCGGAGGCGGAGCCGTTCGCGGTATCGCACTCCCACGTTTCCTTCCAGGGCAGGGCGGCCCACGCCGCGGCCTACCCCGAGCACGGCGTGAACGCCGCCGACGCCTTCACCATCGCCCAGGTCGCGATCGGGTTGCTGAGGCAGCAGTTGCCACCCTCGGTCCGGGTCCACGGCGTGATGACCAACGGCGGGGAGGCGCCGAACGCGATCCCCGCCCGCACCGACGGCCGGTGGTACGTCCGGGCCGGGAGCCTGGAGCAGCTGGACGCCACCGAGCAGAAGGTTCGGCGCTGCTTCGAGGCGGGCGCCCTGGCCACCGGGAGTTCCCTCGAGTTCACGCCGGAAAGCAAGCCCTACGCCGAGTTCAGCAACTACCGGCCGGCGCTCGACGCCTACATCCGCAACGCCGGGCGGCTCGGCCGCACTTCCGACCGCAACTCCCCGGGAGGGCGGATGAACCGCGCATCCACCGACATGGGCAACGTCTCCCAGGTGGTGCCCGCGATCCACCCCTACGTCGGGATCGGCTCGCTCCCGGCGTTGAACCACCAACCCGAGTTCGCCGCCCACTGCGTCGGAGGTGGCGCCGAGAAAGCCCTTCTGGACGCCGCCACCGCGCTCGCGTGGACGGCCCTCGACGTCGCCGCGGGTGGCGAGGCCCCCCGATGACATCGCGCCCCGTGGGAGGTGCTCTCAGGAAGGAGGGTGGATGCCGTACCGCGCGATCTTGCGGTAGATGGTCGCTCGGCTCGTGCCGAGGACGTCGGCGGCGCGGGTGACAGTGGTTCCCGGAGTGGCGGGGCAGCGAGCGATCTCGTCGCGTTCGACGGTTCCGATCCGGGTCAGCGTCCGTGCCGAACCCGGCTTCCTGTGGTTCACTTGGTCCCGCAGCATCGAGGATCCCACCGAGTACGCGCTGCTCGAGTCCTACCGCGACCAGCAGGCCGGAGTTGAACACGTGCAGTCCGCGCACTTCAGGGCTGCCCAGCGGGCGTTGCCGCCGTACCTGGCCGAGACCCCGCGGGTGGTGAACACGGCGGTCGACCAGGACGACTGGCCCCCGCTGGGCGAGATGTCCGTGCAGGACCACGCATGACCACGTTCAACGAATTCGGAGGAATCATGGCCGTCCAAGAAGGACCCCCGCGGACCGCGCTCGTCACGGGGGCTGCCAGGGGCATCGGTCGGAGCATCGCCCTGCGACTGGCCGCCGACGGTCTCGACGTGGCCCTCAACGACGTCGAGGCCAACGAGGAGCAGCTCCAGGGCGTCGCGGACGAGATCGCGTCCACGGGCAGGCGGTCGATGACGGTGACAGCCGACGTCTCCGACCGGGAAGCGGTCCGGAACATGGTCGAGCGCGTGGCCACCGACCTGGGCCCGCTCAACGTCATGGTGGCCAACGCGGGCATCGCCAACGTGAAACCGCTGCTGGAGATCACCCCCGAGGAGTTCGACCACCTGATGTCGATCAACCTCCGCGGGGTGTACCTGTGCTACACGGCGGCAGCGAGGCAGATGATCAGCCAAGGCACCGGCGGCAAGATCATCGGTGCGGCCTCGATCGTGGCCTACCGGCCGTTCCCCCTGCTCGGGACCTACTCGGCCTCCAAGTGGGGTGTTCGCGGCCTCACCCAAGCGGCCGCGATGGAATGGGCGCAGCACGGCATCACCGTGAACGCCTATTGCCCGGGCATCGTCGGCACGGCGATGTGGGACCACATCGACGAGAAGCTGGCGGAGAACGAAGGGCTGCGCAAGGGCGCGGCGATCGAGAAGTACTCGGAACTGATCCATCTCGGCCGGGTCTCAGTGCCCGAAGACGTGGCCAAGTTCGTCTCCTACCTCGCCTCCGCGGACTCCGATTACATGACCGGCCAGTCCGTGATGATCGACGGCGGCATCCAGTTCTCCTGAACCACCGCGGACCGCACCTTCCACTGCGGTGGTACTCCGGAGGCGGAACGTGGGCCGCGACCGCACCGAGGAACACCCCGAAGCCGCCGACGAGGTACGCGCAGCAGTACGCACCGTGCTGTCCCGGACCGAGGTCCGCGCCCGACATCGCCGGCCAGGACGTCGCCAATCCCATCGCGATGATGCTCTCCAGCGGCATGCTGCTGGAATGGCTGGCCGGCCGCCGCGAAGACGAGGACCTGCACCGAGCGGCAGCGCTGCTGGACTCGGGCGTCGCGCGCACGGTCGCGACCGGAACCTGCACACCGGCCATGGGCGGCTCCACCGGAACCGCCGCGTTCGCCGAGGCGGTCGCCAACGCCATCCGCACCGAGGTGGTGGTATGACCGGTCCGCTCGTGGCCTTCGGCGTGATGGTGGACGCCCGGCCGTTCGCTCCGATCCCGAGAGCGGCCGGTGGCGTCTCCCGAGGTGGCGGCCCCGGGCACGAAGCGTTCCCCTACCGATCGGACCGCCACGCGAGCACGATGCGCGCGGTCGAGAACCGCGCCGTGGTGGGACTGCTCGGCGCTGCCGGATCGCTGCCCCGTCTCCGGAAAGCCGAGACCAGCCACGCGACGAGGGCGACCAGGAAGATCTGCCCGACCAGTGATTCGAGTTCCGCATCCCGACCGGCGAAGGCCGCCTTCGGGGAGGCGAGGCTCGACATGAGGCCCTCGACCCGGCCGGCCTGTTCCACCGCCTCCGCGCGCCCCAGGAGGAGCTCCAGTTCGAGTCCCCCACCGAGGCGAACGGCGGCGAACGCAGGTCGGGAGCGCGAGGCGGCGCTCCCGTCACGCCCCGAACGGGGTGTTGACGCGCTCGGAGCGCCACCCGCACGATTGCGCCATCAGCAATCGGGTGCACAATGAGCAACACCGGTCCCGTGTGTGGCGTCGACCTCGGGCTGCAGGGTGCGCTGATCGTTTCAAGAGGATCACCCGGCACTCGTTCGTCCGACCGGGTGCGGGGACTCGCAGGACACTGGAGGGTTGATGAGGATCCTGGTCGCCGACGCCTTCCCCGAGCAGTACCGGAACCGGCTCGCCGAGGCGCACGACTGCGCCTACGAGCCGGACACGACCGCGGACGAGTTGCCCGCCCGGCTCGCCGGGTGCGAGGTGCTGGTCGTGCGCAGCACCCGCGTCACCGCCGAGGCCCTGGAGTCCGCCGATTCCCTGCGCCTGGTGATCCGGGCGGGATCGGGAACCAACACCATCGACCGCGACGCCGCTTCCCGCCTGGGGGTCCACGTTTCCAACGTGCCCGGACGCAACGCGATCGCGGTCGCCGAGCTGGCCTTCGCGCTGTTGCTGGCCCTCGACCGCAACGTTCCCGACAACGTCGCCGACCTGCGCGCCGGGCGGTGGGACAAGAAGCGCTACTCCCGGACGCGCGGGCTCTTCGGCCGCAACGTCGGCGTCATCGGCCTGGGCCAGATCGGACTCGCGTTCGCCGAACGGGCAGCGGCCTTCGGCACGCACGTGCATGCCGTGACCAAGCCCGGCCGCGACCGCGAAACGCTGGAGCGCGCCCAGGCCATCGGGATCACCTTCGTCGACGACCTCCCCGAGCTCGCACGCACGTGCGACGTGTTGTCGCTGCACGTGCCCGCCGCTGACGCCACCCGGCACCTCGTCGACCGGGACCTGCTGGCGCAGGTGGGCCCCGGTGCGATCATCCTCAACACCGCGCGCAGCGAGCTGGTCGACGAGGACGCGCTGATCGAGGCGATGGACACCAAGGGCGTGCGGGCCGGGATCGACGTCTTCGCCGACGAGCCCGGAACCGGCACCGGCACCATCGACTCCCGGCTGGCCGCGCACCCCAACACCTACGGCACCCACCACATCGGAGCGTCGACCGAACAGGCGCAGGAGGCGGTGGCCGCCGAGATCGTGCGCATGGTCGAGGAGTTCGCGGCGGGGACAGTGCTGCACTGCGTCAACCCGGAGGCGGCCCGCTCGTTCGTGCCGTCGCTGTCCGTGAGCGAGGCGTCATGAGCGCCCCCCGCACCGAGGCCCCGACCGCGGGGGTCACCGCGCGGTTGCCGCGCAGCCTGGTGCTGGACCACCGGTGGGACGCGAACCCGGGCGACGCGGCGCGGATCCGGGAGTCCTTCGACTCGGGCCGGTACCCGCGCCTGCCCGAACCGGCGGTCGTCGTGTACCGCATCGCGGAAGGGGAGCACGAGCAGACCGGCGTCGTCGTGGAGGTCTCCGTCGACGACTACCGGGCCGGGCGGGTCCGGCGGCACGAGGCCACGCAGCTCGAGCGGGAGCGGCTGCTCGACGAGTTCACCGAGCTGTCCGGGATCGAGCAGATGCCCGTGACGCTCGCCCACTCCCCCGACGAGGCGCTGCGGTCGGTGACCGAGCGGATCACCTCGACCGAACCCGAGGTGGACCTCGCGGCCGGGGACGGAACCCGGCACACCGTGTGGGTCCAGCGGGACCCCGGGCTCGCGCGGGCGGTCGAGCTGGGCGTCAGCGGGGTGGACGCCCTCTACATCGCCGACGGCCACCACCGGATGGCCGCGGCCGAGCACTACGCCGCGCGACGCCACCACCTCGGTTCGGACCACCCGGCCGCGTTCACGCTCGCCGCGCTGTTCCCCGCCGACGAGATGCGGGTCTTCGGCTACCACCGCTGCCTCCCCGTTCCCGGCGGGGCGGCGGCCGGGGTGTTCGAGAAGCTGGTGTCGCTACCCGTGATCGCGCGGTGGGAGGACTGCTCGGTCACGACCCCGGAGCCGGGTGTCGTGGTGGTGCGCTTCGCCGACGAGTGCTACCGGATGGTCCTGCGGCCGTCCGGCGCGAACGGGCACGTGCGCGCGTCGCTGGACGTCGTCACCCTCGACGAGGAAGTGCTGCCCGAGCTCGGGATCACGCCGATCTCGTGCGGCAACGGCGCGCCCGAGAACTGCCGGCACCCCGCCGACGAGGCGGTGCGGTTCGTCGCCCACCCCCCGAGCATCGAGCAGATCATGGCGGTCTCGGACGCCGGTCTCGTGATGCCGCCGAAGTCGACGTGGTTCGCCCCGAAACCCGCACCCGGCCTGTTCCTGCGCGACCTGACCGGCCTGGCGTGAGCCGCACGACCTGACGGCGTCCACACCGACCACCGGTGCGCGACATCGACGCGGGTGATCCGCTCCGGGCGCCCGGCACGAATCCGCGCCAGAAGCAGCGGGCTCCGCAGGCGGTCCGCAGTGGACACGGCATCGGGGATTCAGCGGGACGCGTCGTCCAGTGTCGACCTCGGGGTGGGGATATGTGCGCCACGGGGCGTCTTTCGCAATACCGCGTGCGCGCTTGCCGGCGTTGTTGTCCCGCGTGTCTCGTCTCCGCCCGCAACGTGCGGGTGCAGCGCTGGAACGTGCGGATGAGGTCGGTCGCCGAAAGCCCGGGCGCAACTGCGGCGACTTCAGGACGCCATCGAGGCCGGGGCCTGCCACCACGCGTTCAAGCACGGTGTCATCGCTATCGATGCGCGCCCCCGTGCGCGGGCAGCGGCGCACTCTGATCGTCGGGGTCGTGCCGAGCCATTGACGGCGCGCGGGCGCTGCATCATCCTTGTGTTGCCATTTGACATCACTGTTGACGATATGGCTACAAGCTGGGAGCTGGCTGTGATCGATTGCGATGTGCACAACGCCTGGACCTCTGCGGAGGTGTTGTTGCCGCACCTGTCGCCGACGTTTCGGGAATACCTGGTGCGCGGGGAGAAACCGGGTCCGGCGGGGGCGTTCCCGCACGCGCACCGGCCGTGGCTGCATCCGGAGGGATTCATGCGGTACGACGCCATCCCCGCCGACGGGACCGCGCCGGGGTCGAGCTACGAGCTGATGCGGGAGCAGCTCGTCGACCACTACGACCTGGAGTACGCGATCCTCACCGGAGACGAAGCGATCGAGGTTTCCACGCTGGCCAACCCGTACTACGCGCAAGCGCTGGCCAGCGCCTACAACGACTGGCTGATCGAGCAGTGGCTGCCGCAGGACGCGCGGTTGAAGGGTTCACTCGTGGTCGCCCCGCAGGACCCGGCCCAGGCCGCTGCCGAAATCCGGCGCGTCGGCGAACACCCCGACATCGTGCAGGTCCTGGTCTCCAGCGGATCGCAGCGCCCCTACGGTGACCCGTTCTTCCACCCCATCTGGCAGGCCTGCGCTGAGCTGGATCTCCCGTTCGCAGTGCACCTGGGCGGACAAGGCGGGTTGAACGCCAACCCGATCGGCTGCGGCCCGACCACGTTCTTCTGGGAGACCCACGCACTGCTGTGCGAGACGGGCATGGCGCACCTGGCGAGCACGATCGCGCACGGGGTGTTCGAAAAGTGGCCCACCGCCCGGATGGTGATGATCGAATGCGGTGTCGCATGGGTGCCGAGCATCCTGTGGCGGCTGGACGAGGACTACCGCGCGCTGCGCAAGGAAACTCCCTGGGTCAAGCGGCTTCCCAGCGAGTACGCCCACGACCACGTGCGGATCACGACGCAACCGTTGGAACAGCCCCGCACGAAGGGCGCCTTGTGGCCAGCGCTGGAGGACATCGGTGCCGAGGACATGCTGATGTTCGCCTCGGACTACCCGCACTGGGATTTCGACGACCCCAACTTCCTGCGGATACCGGAGAACTGGCGCGATCGTGTGCTCACCGAGAACGCCCGGAACGTGTACCGACTCCCCCGGCGGGTCGAGCAGGGTCCCGGAAGCACCGGAGAGGCGGTGGCGTGATGCGGTCGGGAACGACTTCCACCGCGCGCCCGTCGCGACGACACGTCGTCTGCTCGGTCGAGGAACTCCCTCCCGGGCAGCGGCTCATCGTCGAGCTCGGCGGACGCAGCGTCGGCGTGTTCAACGTCGACGGCCGGTACTACGCGCTGCACAACGGCTGTCCGCACAAAGGCGGAGCTCTGTGCGAAGGCCCGATCTGCGGCACGACCCTCCCCACCGAGGATCGAGAGTTCACCTACGGCCGCGACGGGCAGATCGTGCGTTGCGCCTGGCACGGCTGGGAATTCGACATCACCACCGGTCGAGCCCTGGCCGATCCGCGGGTGCGCGCGCGCACCTACCCCACCACCGTCGAGGACGGCCACGTCGTGGTGTTCACCTGACCGCTCCCGAGGAAGGGCACAGTCCTTTGTCCAGATCACCCGCGCTGCCGCCGCTGCCGACTCCGTCCCGCGTCGTGATCGTCGGTGCTGGGGTTTCGGGTACTCGGTGCGCCTTCGCGCTTCGCGAGCGCGGCTACACCGGCTCGATCACCCTGCTCGGTGCTGAACCGCGAAGCGCCTACGACCGCACCTTGTTGTCCAAGGACTTCCTCGGCGGTGAAATCGCCCACGAGCAGCTGGCGCTGCACGCGCCAGCCGATTACGCAGCCCACGACATCGACCAACGCATCGGCACCGAGGTGACGAGTCTTGAGCCGCGCCACCAACGGGTCGTGCTCACCAACGGCACCGCACTGGACTACGACCGGCTGGTGCTGGCCACCGGGTCCCGCGCAGCACGTCCGGCCGCGTTGGACCACCCGGGCGTGCACGTGCTCCGCGATCTGGAGGACGCCGCGCGGATCCGACGCCAGCTGGCGACCTGCCGGCGAATCGTGATCGTCGGAGGTGGGTTCATCGGCTGCGAACTCGCCGCCACCGCCAGCAGCTCGGGGATCAACACGGTGCTGGTCGAGGCCGACGAGGCGCCTCTGGCCCGGCTCGTCGGCCCCCAGGTCGCGCAACTGATCGGCGAACTGCACACCGCCCGCGGCGTGCACCTGCGCACGGGGCGGGCCGCCGTCGGGGTCCGGGCAGACCGGGGCGGCCAGCTGACGGTGTCGCTGGCCGACGGCAGTGAGGTCGCGGGCGACACCGTCGTGCTCGGCGCGGGCAGCACTCCGATCGCCGGGCTCGGCCCGAACTCGGGCACAGCGGGAATCCCGACCGACGCCCGGTGCCGCACCGCCGCCCCGAACGTGCTTGCCGCCGGGGACTGCGCCCGCTGGTTCCACCCCGGATACCGCGACTACCTCCGGGTCGAGCACTGGGACACCGCGCGCCGGCACGGAGCCGCGGCCGCGGGGACGATTCTTGGTGCGAACGAGCCCTTCGCCCCGATCCCGTTCTTCTGGTCGCACCAGTACGGCACCCGACTGCAGTGGGTCGGCCACGCCCCGGTGTGGGACAGCGTGAACCTCGAACCCGGTACCGCGCCGGGCAGCTTCGTGGCCCGCTACCACCACGGAGGGCGATTCGTCGCCGCTCTGGCCGCCAACGACCCACGCGCCGTCGCCGCCGCCCGCACCGAACTCGCCTCACTCCAACAGGAGGAAGCCGCATGAGCACCTCTGAGCACACCGACGTCCCGGTCCGGGTCAGCATCGACGAGTCGATCTGCATCGGCGCGGGCAGCTGCACGCGACTGGCCCCGGGGGCCTTCCAGATCGATTCGTCCCGGGAAGTCGCCGAGCTGGGCGACCTCTCCGCCGTCGACCGCGAACAGCTGCGGCAGGCCGAACGATCGTGCCCCACCGGCGCCATCTTCCTCGAGGAGGAAACACCCCATTGATCGCGCCACCACAGGTCCCGGGGCCGCTGTCTATCGATCGACAGGTGTGGACGCGTATCCCAGTCGTGCGCTCAGCTGCCTGGCGGCCTCCTGCACCTCCGCGGCCATGCCCGCCAGCCGGCTTTCGGGAATCCGGTATTCGGGGCCGGAGACGCTCAACGCAGCCACGCACAGCCCGCGGTGATCGCGCACCGGCACGGCGACCCCGTGGAGACCCTGTTCCAACTCGCCTCGCGCCGCGGCCCACCCCTGTTGGCGCACCTGCTCGACCTCCGCACGCAGTGCCGCCGCATCGGTGATGGTGGTGCCGGTGGCCGGTGGTCCGAGCGCGTCGTCGACATCGAGTTCCGCGAAGGCCAGGAACACCTTCCCGTCCGAGGAGGCGTGCAGCGGAGAACGACGCCCCAACCACTGGCGGGCCCCGACCAGGTAGGCGCCGCCGGCCTGGGCCACGTCCAGCGACTCGCCCCGATCGTACACCGAAAGCACCACCGTTTCCCCGGTTTGCTCAGTCAGCGACTGCATCACGGGGTGCGCATCGCGGAGGAGGTCCCGGCCCGGCATCACCAACATGCCCAACCGCGCGACCTCCGGGCCCAGCCGGAACGCCTCCCCGTTCTCGGAGCGCTCCAGGAACCCCCGCTCGGCCAGGGTCGCCGCGAAGCGGGAGGCGCTGCTGCGGTGGATGCCCAGGCCCGTCGCCAGCGCACTCACGCTCATCTGCTGATCAGGACGATCGAACAGCTGCAACAACTGCAGAGCCCGATCAACGGTTTCCAGAGTCCGCACCATCCCACCGATCACCATCTACCACCACCCCGCGCAGCGAGGTGATCCCGAGCAGGCCGGCGACCAAGTGTAGTCGACCGGCTGCCGACCTCGCCGAGGTCCGCGCCCGGCTTCCCCGTCGCCTCGGCGCGTCCCGGCCGACCGCACCGAAAACCACCGCGTCGAGCGCGGTGATCACCGGCACGGCACGAGCGGCCCCGGAGGGGCCGTTCGAACCGGCAGCCACCCGGGCGCGAGGGCGCGAGGGCTCCAGCGAGCCGCGCCGGCCCAACATCCGGCTACCGGAGGTTTGTCGCCTTCGCTGCGATCCGCCCGGTGCGCGGACGTACGAGCGATGCGCTGCGTAGCAGCACGATCTCAGTCCGCACCCGAAGCGCGGCTTTCCGACGAGAGTTTGTTCACCCGCTGTGTCTGAGCCGCGCACATGTGCCACTCTGAGCTCAATGCGAACGCTGGATCTGATTACTTGGTGTGCTGCCGGCGTGGCGATCATTGCCGTGACCCTGGCCTGGTGGCACGTGCGGCGTGCGCACAAGCAGGCCCAGCAGGTGGCGCAGCAAGCAAGTCGGGTGTCCCAGTTGACCACAGCGGCGGAAGACCACGCCGAGCAGTCCTCGAAGGCGGTCCAACGCGCGCAAAGCCAGGCGGAACGGGCCTGGGAACAGGTCAAGTTCGCCAACGAGCAGCTCGAGCAGGCACGTCAGGAACACCGCGCGAGCGCCCGGGCGGAGCTGTGGGAGTGGGCCTACGCCCTGACGAAGGCGAGCGGTGAGCTGGTGGAGGCGAGCCAGGAGCTGCTCCGCATCGCCTTCGATCCGCACGTGGCGCCGCACTACCGGTTGTCCACCGACCGCCACTACCGGCAAGCGTGCCAACGCTGGCAGGACACGGCCTTCAAAGCCGTGGCCCGGGCATCACCACCGCTGGAACAGCAAAGCCAGATCATCACCTTCGCGGACGTGCACCACCGCCTGCACGGTCAGATCGAAGTGGTGTTGCGCGCCGCCGAGACCGGCACCTTGGCCGGCGACACCGCGCTGGCCCAGCAAGTCTTCAAGCTCCAGCAAGAGCTGGGCAGCGCCCACCGGCAATTGCAGCGCACCGTCAGCGCGCACCTGAGCACCGCCGAGGACCACTCCTCCGAGGACCAGACCCAACACGTCACCGGAGCGCAGGTCGGCACGCCAGCACCGAACGGGGCGAGCGCGCGAACATCCGCGATGATGTCGGGCGCCCATCGCCCGTCCGCCGCGGCAGACGGGTCACGCGCCCCTTCGGCCGGAACGACGGGGACCGTCTGAACACCGCGCCGGGTCGAACGTTTCGCACCCCCTGCCGCGCTCCGGCGGTCGACCGGCCGCGGTCCCCGCACCGCTGCGCGCTCAGTCGGATGCGCACTCGAGCCGAAGAGGAGTCGAACCGAATCGCGAGGCTCGTGCAGGCCGCTGAGCTCTGACCGGGACTGTTCCACTCCGGAGGAGTCCTACGAAGAGCACCCGATGAACCGTTCCGTCATGCGCGCGCCGGTTCGGGGACGGCACTGGGTTCGACCGCGGGACGCAGGGTCAGGGCGACCAGAGCCGAGACGAGGCAGCCGAGGCCGAGGTAGGCCGCCACCCAGTGCCAGGCGCCGTCGCCGAACATGACGAGCGCGGTGGCGATGGCCGGGGTGAACCCACCGCCGACGGCCGCGGCGACCTGGTAGCCGAGCCCGGCCCCGCTGTAGCGGTACTCGGCGCCGAACAGCTCGGTGAGCAGCGGCTGCTGGACGCTGACGATCATGTCGTGGGCGATGTTGACCAGCACGACCGAGGTCACCACGATCATGATCTGCGAACCCGCCTGCATGGACAGGAAATAGGGCACCGTACCGATGACCCCGACGACGGCACCGGCGGTGAACACGGTCTTGCGCCCGTAGCGGTCGGACAGCCAGGCGAAGAACGGGATCGTCACGATCCCGAGACCGCCGACCAGGAGGGCGACGTTGAGCATGAAGCCGGAGCTGAAGTCGTACTGGTCGGTCGCGTAGGACAGGGCGAAGGTCGTGACGATGTACATCGTCAGCAGTTCACCCAACCGCAGGCCGATGATCTGGAAGAACGCTGCGGGGTGCTGCCGGAGCGCATCGAGCACCGGAAGCTTGCGCTGCTTCGGCGCCTGTTCGGCGACCTGCTTGCGGAACACGTCGCTTTCCGGGACGCCCGCGCGGATCCACAGCGCGACGGCCACGAACACGACGCTGAGGAGGAAGGGGATGCGCCAACCCCAAGCCTGGAACGCGGCATCGCTCGTGAGGGCCTGCATCACGCCCACGGCGCCGGTGGCCAGCAGCAGCCCGACGGAGTAGCCGACCTGGACGCCGCTGCTGAACAGCGCCTTGAGCTTCGGCGGAGCGCTTTCGACGGCCATCAGGGCAGCGCCACCCCACTCCCCGCCGACGGCGAAGCCCTCCACCGCGCGCAGCACCACGAGCAACAAGGGCGCCCACCAACCGATGCTGGCGTAGGTGGGCAGCAGACCGATCAACGCCGTCGCCACACCCATGAGGGACACCGTCCACACGAGCATGGTCTTCCGGCCGAGCTTGTCGCCGAAGTGCCCGAAGACCAACCCGCCGAGCGGGCGGAAGACGAAGCCGACACCGAACGTGGCGAAGGCGGCCAGCGTACCGGCGAGGGGGCTGAACGAGGGGAAGAACGCGCTGTTGAAGACGAGCGCGGCGACGATCCCGTACAGCAGGAAGTCGTACCACTCAACGACCGCACCGATGAAACTCGCAGCCGCGGTCCGAACGGGTCTGGGTTCTGCGTCCGCCATTCGACACCTCCTTGTGCGTTGTACGAACTATCGTGCGCTAATTGCACGCTATCGTGCGACGTGACCCACAGAGCGTCAAGACCCGGATGCACTCACCCGCCACGCCTCCCCCTCGCGCAGGGCCCGCGCCCCTCGCGATCCCCAGGAAGATCGCCCAGGCCAACACACGCGCGCCCTGCCACTTCGGACGCAGGGCCTTGAAGATCCCCATGGAGGCGAATATGGTCGCTATCCGCACAGTTGAGCGTATAGCGCACACAGGAGGCTCGATGAAAGCAGCAGCCCTGACCGCACCAGAACGCATCGAGATCATCGACGCCCCGGAGCCGACCTGCGGCCCGCGCGACGTCCTCGTACGCGTGCTGGGAGCAGGTCTGTGCGGCACGGATTCCGCCGTCGTGCGCGGCAGTAGGAAGGTCCCCGCACTGCCGTGGGTGCTGGGGCACGAAGGCGTTGGCGAGATCATCGCTGCGGGCGAAGCCGTCGACGACCGGGCCGTGGGCCAGCGGGTGGTCATCGAGCCGAACTACTGCTGCCGGCGCTGCGAGCAGTGCCGATCCGGTTTCACCTCCGGTTGCGGGGACCGCATCGCCGTCGGACTCGACGCAGCGGGCGTGCTCGCCGAACGGGTCGCGGTTCCGGCGGACTTCACGCACCCGATCGCCGATGACGTGAACATCGCGGACGCGGTGTGCGTGGAACCGCTGACGGTGGCGCGTGCAGCCGTACGCCGCTCCGGGGTGGGACCTGGAGATCGCTGCCTCGTCGTCGGGACGGGATCGCAGGGCCTTTTCCTCTGCCAGGCGCTGCTGGAAATCGGCACCACCCCGGCGGTGCGGGAACCCCATGAGGGGCGCCGCGAGTTGGCGCTCTCCCTCGGTGCCGCGTCCGCGCAACCGGGCCGGGTCGTGGACCACGTCTTCGAAACCTCCGGGGCCCCTGGAGCGCTGGAGTCGGCTGTGCGACATCTGGCCCCGGGCGGCCGGGCCGCGCTCGTCGGCATGAATCCGGATGCGATCGCGCTGTCCTCGCACAGGATCGTCACGCAGCAGTGGTCGCTCACGGGTTCGCTGATCTACGACCACCCGGCAGATTTCGCCGAGACGATCGCAGCGGTGGAGGAGGGCGCCCTCGCGCCGCACCACGTGCTGCAGGCCCGGTTCTCACTCGACTCAGCCGCCGATGCGTTCACCGCAGTAGCCGCAACACCGGGCAAGTGCTGGATCAGCATCGACAACGGCGCGGCGTAGCGGGCCGTCCCGGTCTCAACTGCCTGCACCGATGAGGTCCGCCTCGATCAGGCGGGCGGTTCGCAGGATCACCGGGACGTAGTCGCGCTCGACCAGTTCCGGCGTGGTGCGCCCGGCGTGCACCGAGACGTTGGCCGCAGCCACCACCCGACCGGCGCGGTCGCGCACCGGTACGGCCGCGCCGCGCAGACCTTCTTCCAGTTCGGAGTCGACCAAGGCCCACCCCTGAGCACGGACCTTGTCGATCTCCGGGCGCAGGCTCTGCACGTCCCGCACCGTGTGCTCGGTCCGACGCGGCAGCTGCGAAGACTCGAGCCGTTCCGCCAGCTCCGCTTCCGCGAGCCCGGCCAGCAGGACGCGCCCCATCGAGGTCGTGCACGCATCGAACCGGGTGCCGATGTTGATCTTCACCGTGGCCAGCCGCCTGCTGGGCACCAGCGCGAGGTAGACGATCTCATCGCCGTCGAGGACGGCCAGCGCAGCGGTCTCGTTGAGCTCGCGCGCCAAGGCCTGCAAGTGCGGCTGGGCGATCTCCGGCAGCGACATCCCGGCCAGGTAGGCGTACCCCAGCTCCAGCACCCGCGGCGTGAGCTCGAAGTGGCCGCCCTCCGAAGTGACGTAGCCGAGCCGCACCAGGGTGAGCAGAAGCCGGCGGGCCGTCGCTCGATCCAACCCCGTCTCCCGGGCCACCTCGGCCAGCGTCTGCCTCCGACGCTCAGCGGTGAACGACCGGATGACGGACAGAGCCCGCGCCACGGACTGCACGAAGTACCCGTCACCAGCGCGTGCCTCCGGCGCCGGATCAGCCACGCTCGCACCTCCCATCGCAGCGTGCGTATGCCGCACGCTCAGTCTAACGGCACGCCGGTGGCCTCAAGAGCACCCACCCGAACACCCCGAGCGAACGGACCCGCACCGGCCGGTGCCTGGGATGGTCCACTCCGCGGTGAGGCCTGTGGTGCTAGACGTCGAGTTCGTGGCAGGGGGCGGGTTCGCCGAGGTGGTAGCCCTGGGCTTGGTCGCAGCCGAGCTGGGTGAGCAGAGCTCGTTGGGAAGACGTTTCCACGCCTTCGGCGATGACGGTGAGGCCGAGGGCGTGGGCCATGGTCACGATGCTGGTGACGAGCGCCTGCAGATCGGCCGATGTGCCGAGGTCGGTGACGAAGGAGCGGTCGATTTTGAGGATGTCCAGGGGCAGGTGCCGCAGCTGCGACAACGAGGAATAGCCGGTGCCGAAGTCGTCGAGGGCCAGCCGGATCCCGAGCGCTCGCAGGTTGCGCAGCGCGCGGGCTGCTTGGGCGGGGTCGTGCATGATGGCTTCTTCGGTGATCTCCAGGCACAGGGCCGTGGCGGGCAGTCCGGAGGCGTGCAGTGCGCGGTGGATTTCCTCCTGCCAGTCGGGGTCGTCGAGTTGGCGCGGTGAGAGGTTGGTGTTGAGGCTGAGGGACGGGTCGTGCCGCTGGCGCAGGTCGGCGAGATCGCGTGTGGCGGTGCGGAGCATGTGCGCGCCGATGATGTTGATCAGATCGCTTTCCTCGGCGATGGGGATGAACTCGGCGGGTGAGACCGTGCCGTGTTCCGGGTGCCTCCATCGCAGCAGCCCTTCCACGCCGACGGTGCGGCCGCTGTCCAGATCCACGAGGGGTTGGTAGGCCACCCAGAGCTGGCCGCGGTCCACGGCTTGGCGCAGGTCCTGTTCCAGGTCCACGTGCCGCTGCACGTGTTCGCGCAGGGGTACGTCGAACAGCTCGTAGCGGCTGTTGCGGCTCTTGGCCCGGTACATGGCCAGGTCGGCATCGCGCAGCAAGTCCTCGCCCGTGCGGGGATCTCCGAGTTCGCACACCGCGATCCCGAGGTTTGCCGTGACGTGCAGCTGCCGGTCCCGCAGCTGCAGCGGCCGGGTGATGGCATCGAGCAGGTGCCTGCTGAGCTCGGCCAGCCGCGCGTGCGCGGTTTCAGCCGCCAGCAGGACGAACTCGTCGCCGCCGAGCCGACCCACCACGGTGTCAGCGGAGACCACCTCGACCAGGCGACGGCCGATGAGGCGCAGCACTTCGTCGCCGGCGGCGTGGCCCAGCGAGTCGTTGATGCGCTTGAAGTTGTCCAGGTCCAGGTACAGCACGGCCAACGGCTGCTCGGGAGAACGCTCGTCGCAGTGCCGCAGCACGAGGGCCCGGTTGGCCAACCCGGTCAGCGGGTCGTGGGTGGCTTCGTGCTCCAGACGCTGCCGGGCGGCCCGGCTCTCGGTGATGTCGGTGAACGAGAGGACCACGGTATGCGGTGGCTGCTCCTGCTGGGCCAGCGCCCGGGAACTGACCGACAACCACACGGTCTGTCCGTCGCGGCGCTCCAGCTGCAGCACGCGGGTGTTCTGCGGCTGGCCGGTGTGCTGGGTCGCCAGGTGGGACTCCGGCGGCAGGGCTTGGCCGGACTCGTCGAACACCGCCCACCCTTCGATGGCGGAGCCGACGAGCTCGCTCTCGGCCACGCCGAAGATGCGCTGGGCGGAGGGATTGGCCGCGGTGATCATCCCCGCGGGGTTGACCACGATGACGCCCTCGTCGAGCGCAGTGACCACAGTGGCGAAGTCCTGTTCGGTCCGCCTGCGCTCGGCCGCCTCGTGGCGAGCCAAGTTCTGCTGCACCTGCTCCCTGCGCTGCGTCTCCTCCAGGACGCGCTGGCGCATGGTCTCCACCGCCTGCGCGACCGAGCTCAACTCGCGCGGCTGCACGTCATGCACGGGGCGGTCGAGATCGCCCGTGGCCACCTGGTCGACCTGGGAAACGAGCGTACGCAGCGGTCGGTTCAGCGACCTGCGCAGGAAGAACAGAGCAGCGGCCGCGAGGACGAGACTGCTCAGCCCGACGGCGACGACGAGCCCGTTCGCCGTGGAGCGCGCCGCCTCCGCGTCGGCGCGTTGCGCCCCGGCGATCGCGTTGACGCGATGCTGCAGCCCGGTCAGCTCGGCCCGCAAGGCGCCGAAGCGCTGCCGTTCGGCCACCGTCTCCGCTGGTGAGAGCATGTCCGGGCCCTGGGCTCGGGTTCGTGCGATCGCGGGTTCGACGGATTGCTCGCGCCAGACCCGGGCGGACTGGTCAACATTTCCCAGCAGCCCCGTCACCTCCGAATGATCGCCCAGCTGCCGACCGATGCCGACCTGCAACTGCGCGGCCTCACCCGTGTAGTTCTGGTACACCCCCAGGTGGGTGGGATCACCGGTGTTCACGAATCCGCGCAGCGCGCTTTCCTGCCCCACGTAGGCTGCGGCCAACTCGCTGGTCGCCACCTGCGCGGGCACCACCTCGGTAGTCAGTTCGGTGGTCGCCTTCTCACCTCGCCGCTGGAGCACGACCGTGCCCACCGCCATCACGCCCAGCAGCAGGACGAGGACCACCACGACCGTGTAGACGCGTCCCAGCAGGGAAACCCGTCGACGCCGCACCGAAATCACTCGTTGGAGTATCGGCGACGCACCGGCCGAGCGCTCGGCGAAAACCGCCAGCCACTTCGCCAGCGGGGGCGAAGGCCGGTGGGCGTCCGCCTGCAGAGCCTCGGCGACGTCGGTGGCGTTGCTGGTCGCCGCGTTCGGGATGGTTTTGGTGGTGGGACCGCCGGGAGCGGCCGACAGCCTGATCAGCTGGTTCGGTGTGTTCTGCCGGTGCCGTCGCCGCGACCCCTGTGTGCTGGTGTGCGCCGGCCGCGTGCTGGCGGACGCGCACGATCGTGGAATCCACCGCGCCCTGCCAGTCCAACGCCCCAGAGGCCTCGGCGATGACCTGCACCCGGTTGACCAGATCGGCCAAGGTGCCATCCCGCCCCAGCGCCAAAACCGAGTGCAGACGGTTCGCCACGGGCCGCACCGCTCGGGAAGGTCCCGTCACGCAATTCCCGCATGCGCCTTGAACAACATCCCGTTGAGCACCCGACGATCGTCCACGCGCGGCCGCCCGGGGGCTCCGGAAGCCGGCAACAACAGCTTGATGTCCTGCCGCTGCTCATCGCTCAACTCGTGCCGACGGACCACACCGTGATCGCATCACACGAGCAACCGCCCTTCGAAAACACGTCCCAGGCGGGCGGTCCGAACGCTCACCTCAGTCGGCCTCCCCTGCCGGACCCAGTTTCGATGTGCTGGTTGTCGACCGCGGTCGCGACGACGATCGTCACCGGAATCTCCCGCGTCAGCGCGAGATCCGTTAATCAACCGGCTCGGCACCCGGAACGACAACCAGCCCGCGCGCTGGGGAGTCGGATGAACTCCGGCGCTGCTGCACCAGTTCCTCCGCCTGACCACCCGAGGGGGACTCGCACCGACATTCCGCGACCCCCATCGGCGGCACCGGCCCCATTCGCTGGCGCCGACTCCCCAGCCGAATGCATGAGGGGCTCCAATGCCTCGATGATCCTGGTTCGTTGCTCTGAAAATAGCTGGATCGGGTGTTATTTGGTTTTGATGACGCGGAACGCTGCTACTCTTCCGGGCGCAAGATCGTTAACGCCGTTTCAACAGCGATCGTGCTGTGAAATCGAAGGGCTCGTGGTGGCTGAATCACCGAAGGACGACGAAACGACGGATGTTCCCCGCAGGTCGGTGCTGCGTGGAACTGCGGGCCTGGCAGCGGGGGCCGTGTCCGCTGCGGCGCTAGCGGGTGAGGCCGCGGCCGCGTCCAAACCGGACGCGGAGACCACCATCGCGGCGGCGGAGCGGCTGGCGGCGTCCCAGGATCCGTACCTGCGGCGCAAGCAGCTGTGGATGTTCGACGTGCTGGACGACGACGGCGACGGCGCGGTGACGCCCGCCGACACGCTGCAGTTCGCGCACCGCCTCGCACGGCTGACCGGTCACGCCGAGGACTCGCCACGGGCCCAGCAGCTGGAAGCGACGGTGAACCGGATCTGGCACGCGCTGGTGGTCAAACCCGCGTGGGTGCCGGACCCGGAACGGCTGGACCGGGAGCAGTTCGTCACGGTCATGGCCAACAGCGTGGCGGAGACGCCGGACAAGACGCTGCAGTACATCGGCGTGGTCACGAACCTGGCGTTCGCGATGGCCGACGAGGACAACGACGGGCGGGTCACCCGGGACGACGGGCTCCGGCTCGTCACGGAGGTGCTGCGCGTGGAGCGGCAGCACGCCGAGCACGCGTGGTCGGTGATGGACTCCGACGGGAACGGTTACCTCGGCTACCCCGAGATCCTGATGGCGGTCACCGACTTCATCATCAGCACCGATCCGCAGGCACCGGGCAACCTGGCGCTCGGACGCATCTGACGCCGTGACAGGAGTGTTCGACGGCGCCGGTCTCGTCGAACTCGCCCAGCGGGTGACGAAGCCGGCGCATCTGGTGGCGCACGAGCGGGACGGCGCGCTGGGACTCTCGGAGCGGCCGGTACCCGGGGGCGTCGGCACGGTGCCGGCCTTGTACCCGGAGTGGCTGGGCGACCAGAGCTTCACCGAGGCACACGACGTGCGGTTTCCCTACGTCGCGGGCGAGATGGCGCACGGCATCGCCGGGGTCGAACTGGTCGAGGCGATGGCGCGGGCGGAGATGCTGGCGTTCTTCGGGACGGCTGGGCTCAGTATTGAACGGCTCGACCGGGAACTGGAACGACTGCGGACACGTCTCGCCGAGCGGCGGAACTGGGGAGTAAACCTCATCCACCACCCCGACGACGCGGCCATGGAGGACGAGGTCGCCACGCGTCTGTTACGCGCCGGAGTACCGAAGATCTCCCTGTCGGCGTTCCTGGACATCACCCCAGCGGTGGTGCGCTGCGCGGCCTCCGGACTGCGGACCGACGCGACGGGGCGGGTCATTCGGAAGACCGCGCTGTTCGCCAAGGTCTCACGCCCTGAGACGGCCGAGCTGTTCATGTCGCCACCCCCTCCCGGGCTGGTCCGTCGGCTCGTGGACACCGGTGAGATCACCGAGGAGGAGGGCCGCCTGGTCAGCCGGATACCGGTGGCGGACGACATCACCGTCGAGGCGGACAGCGGTGGGCACACCGACGGCCGACCGCTGGTGTCGGTCCTGCCCGCTGTCCTTTCCCTGGCGCGGCGGAAGAGCCCGGGAGTGCGGGTGGGTGCGGCCGGCGGACTCGGCGATCCGGCCGCGGTGTCCGCGGCGTTCGCCCTCGGCGCGGCCTACGTGCTCACCGGCTCGGTGAACCAGATGTCGCTCGAGGCCGCGGTCGGCGACGAGGCGAAGGCCATGCTCGCGCAGGCCGGGGTGGCCGACGTGGCGATGGCGCCAGCGGCGGACATGTTCGAACTCGGCGCCAAGGTCCAGGTGCTGCGCCGCGGCACCATGTTCGCCGGTCGGGCGGCCCGGCTGCACCAGCTGTACCTCGAACACCCGTCGCTGGAATCGCTCCCCGCCGAGACCAGGGACTCGTTGGAGCGCGAGGTCCTCGGGGCCGGTCTGGACGAGGTGTGGCAACGCACCGAGGAGTACTGGGCGCAGCGCCGCCCGAGCGAGCTCACCCGGGCCCAGGCGGACCCCAGGCACAAGATGGCGCTGATCTTCCGCTGGTACCTGGGCAATTCGGTCACCTGGGCGGTCGACGGCACGCCCGGCCGCCGCAACGACTACCAGTTGTGGTGCGGCCCCGCCGCGGGAACGTTCAACACCTGGACCGCGGGCAGCTTCCTGGCCGAACCCGGCGGACGCGCGGTCACGCAGATCGCCCGCAACCTGCTCCAGGGAGCCGCCGTGCTCACCCGCGTGCACCAGCTGCGCGCGCTCGGGGCCCGCCTCCCCTCCGATGCCTTCGACTTCCGCCCCCGCCCACTGGTTTGAGAAACGGCAGAACGAACATGGACCACCGGATCGCGATCGTCGGCGTCAGCGCGATCATGCCGGGCGCGCCGGACGTGGACGCCTTCTGGCGCAACGTCGTCGAAGGACGCGACCTCATGACCGACGTGCCGGCCGACCGCTGGCTGATCGAGGACTTCTACGACCCCGACCCGGACGCGCAGGACAAGACCTACGCCCGCCGCGGGGCCTTCCTGCCCGAGGTCGAGTTCGACCCCATGGCCCTGGGGGTGCCGCCCCGCAACCTGCCAGCCACCGACACCGCCCAACTGCTGGCACTGGTCGCCGCGGAACGCCTGTTGACCGGGCTCTCCGACGCCGGGCTCGGCCAGATCGACGGCGAACGGGTCGGCGTGTTCCTCGGCTGCGCCTCCCTGCAGCTGCTCGGCGAGATGGCGACGCGGTCCGGACGCCCGCAGTGGCGCCGGACGCTGCTGGACAGCGGACTGTCCGAAGCCGACGCCGACGCCGTCTGCGACCGGATCCTCGAGTACTCGGCACCGTGGCAGGAAGCGACGTTCCCCGGCATGCTGAGCAACGTGGTCGCCGGGCGGATCGCGAACCGCTTCGACCTGCACGGCACCAACTTCACCGTCGACTCCGCCTGCGCGAGCTCGCTGGCCGCCCTGTCGGTCTCGGTCGACGACCTGCTGCTCGGCCGCTCCGACATGGTGATCACCGGCGGGGTCGACACGCTCAACGACGCGATGACCTTCCAGTGCTTCAGCAAGACCCCGGCCCTGTCTCCCACCGGCGACTGCCGCCCGTTCGACGAGCGCGCGGACGGCACCATGCTGGGCGAGGGCCTCGGCCTGTTCGCCCTGAAACGGCTCGCCGACGCCGAACGCGACGGCGACCGGGTGCACGCCGTCATCCGCGGCATCGGCTCCTCCTCGGACGGCAGCGGCACCTCGGTGTACGCGCCGCTGGACACCGGGCAGGCACGGGCGCTGCGCCGGGCGTACGAGACCGCCGGCTACGGACCGGACACGGTCGGTCTGGTCGAGGCGCACGGCACCGGCACCGCTCCCGGCGACGCCACCGAAACAGCCGCCCTGCACTCGGTGTTCGAGGCGAGCGGGCGGACGGACCGCCAGTGGTGCGCGCTCGGGTCCGTCAAATCCCAGATCGGACACACCAAGGCCGCCGCCGGCGCCGCGGGCCTGCTCAAGACCGCCCTGGCGCTGCGGCACAAGGTGCTGCCGCCGACGATCAAGGTCGGCCGCCCGAACCCCGCGCTGAACCTGGAGGACAGCCCCCTCTACCTCAACACGCAGGCACGGCCGTGGATCCACACGGCCGAGCACCCCAGGCGGGCCTCGGTGTCCAGCTTCGGCTTCGGCGGCTCGAACTTCCACGTCACACTGGAGGAGTACACCGACGAAACGGCGGGAGCCCGCCCCGCGGTGCGCTGCGAAGCACGGCCCGGAGAACTGGTGGTGCTGTCCGCCGCGACGCCGCAGGAGCTGTTCTCGCTCGACCTGTCGGGAAGCCTCACGGCGGTCGCGCGGCGCTCCCAGAACGCCTTCCAGCACACGCAGGAGCACCGGCTGGCGGTGGTCGCCTCGTCCACGGAGGACCTCGAGCAGAAGCTGGAGCAGGCCCGGGGGCTGGTCGGCACGAAGCCGTTCTCGACGCCCTCCGGCCTGCACTACGGTGTCGGCCGCACTCCGGGCCGGATCGCGTTCCTCTTCCCCGGCCAGGGCTCCCAGTACGTCGACATGGGGGCCGACCTGGCGATGCACTTCCCCCAGGCCCACGCGGTGTGGGACCGGCACGAGATCTCGCCGCTGGTCTTCCCCCCACCGGTGTTCACCGAGGCCGAGCGGCAGGCGCAGCAGCACGCGGTCACCGACACCGGCGTCGCCCAGCCCGCCATCGCCGCGCACAGCCTCGCGCTGCTGAACGTGCTGGAGACCGCGGGGGTGCGGCCGGACTGCGTGGCCGGGCACAGCTTCGGCGAGCTGGTGGGGCTGCACGCGGCACGCGCGTTCGACGAGGACACGTTGATGCGGCTGGCCGCCCGGCGGGGCGAGCTGATGCGGGAGGGCTCCGGCGTCATGATCGCCCTGGACGCGGGCGTGGACGAGGTGACCAACCTCCTCGAGCAGCACGACCCCGGTCAGTCCTGGATCGCCAACCACAACGGTCCGCGCCAGGTCGTGGTGGCCGCGACCGCCGAGGCGGGCGCGCTGGTGCGCAAGCACGCCACCGCGGCGGGGATGACCGCACGGACGCTCGACACCGCGGCCGCCTTCCACAGCCCCCTCGTCGCCCCCGCGACCGAACCGCTGCGGGACTTCCTGTCCGCGGAGACGGTGCGCGCGCCGCTGCTGAACGTGTACGGCAACGCCGCGGCAGCCGTGCACCCGGTGCAGCCGGCCGAGATCCGGCAGGCGATCGCCGACCACGTCGCCTCACCGGTCCGGTTCGCCGACATGGTGCGGGCGATGCACGCCGACGGGGTGCGGATCTTCCTGGAAGTGGGCCCGGGAAGCGCGTTGACCAGCCTGGTCAAGGAGAACCTCTCCGACGGCCACGCGATCGCCCTGGACCGCGCGAGCTCCAACGGGGTGACCGGGCTGCTCGACGCGCTCGGACAGCTCGCCACGCTCGGCGTCCCGCTCGACTTCGCCGGGCTGTGGCACGGCCCGGAGGAGCCCGAGCCCGCACGCCCGGCGATGCCCGTCCTGATCAACGGAGGCAACCACGGCAGGCGCTACCCGCCGAACCCGCAGTACGAGCCGACCGCGCCAGCACCGGTCCTGTCCGGCTCCGCAGCCCAGGAGGACGTCCCCCAGGACGGCGACACGCTGCGCGCGGTCGCCGAAGCCCAGCAGGAGGTCGCCCGCGCCCACGCGGCGTACCTGAGCATGGCCGAGAAGTCGATCGACGCGCTGACCTCGCTGGACCCGGCCGCAGACCACGGCCTCGGGCAGACCGCCACCCCCTCGCCGACCTTCCGGACCACCACCCCACCACCCGCACCGGCCGGGCCACCCGCGTCTCCCGAACCCCCTGTGACCTCCGAACCGCCCGCCGCCTCCGCCACCCCGGTGGCCCCCACTGCCCCAGCGACCGCCGCGGCCCCGGAACCCGTGCCGTCACGCAGCGTCGACGAACTGGAACCCCAGGTGCTGGCCGCCGTGGCCGAGAAGACCGGCTACCCGGTGGAGATCCTGGAACCGCACATGGAGCTGGAGGCCGACCTCGGCCTGGACTCGATCACCCGCGCCCAGGTCCTCTCGGCCCTGCGCCCGATGTTCCCGCAGCTGGAGGGAATGGACCGGGAACGGCTCACCCCGCTGCTGACGCTGCGCACCCTCGGCGAGATCGCCGACCGCTTGCGCGAGCTGCTGAACGCACCCGCCCAGCCCGTCACATCCACCCCCGACCAGACGATCCACCGGCACGTGCCGACGCTGCGGCGCGCGCCCGCACCGGGCAGCGCCATGCAAGGGCTCGGAACCGTCCTGGTCACCGACGACGGAACCGGGGTCGCCGAGGAGACCGCACGGCTGCTCACCGAGCGCGGCGTCCACGCGCAGGTCGGCACCGCGGCCGAGATCACCACGCTGGAGGCCGACGGCCTGGTGCTGCTCGGCGGACTGGCCGAGACCGCGTCCGCGGGCGAGGCCCTGGACACCCAACGGGACGCCTTCCGAGCCGCACAGGCGATCGCGCCCCGGCTGCGCACCGCGGGCGGTGTCTTCGTCACCGTGCAGGACACCGGCGGCGGATTCGGCCACCGCGACGCGCAACGGCCCTGGCTCGGCGGCCTGGCCGCACTCGCCCGCACCGTCCGCTGGGAGTGGCCACTGGCCGCGGTCAAGGCCATCGACTGCCACCGCGCGGACCGCTCGGCGACCGAGACCGCCACCGCCCTCGTCGACGAGCTGCTCACCGGAGGCCCGGACCTCGACGTCGCGCTCGCCGCGGACGGCACCCGGTGGACGCTCGACACCACCGAGGCCCCGGAACCGGCCGCGGACGGTGCCTGGGAAGCCGACCCGGTGATCGTGGTGTCCGGCGGGACCGGGGCCGTCACCGCCGCCGCCCTGCGCGAGCTCAGCTCCCGGCACCGCGCACGCTTCGTCCTGCTCGGCCGCGGCTCCGACCGCGAGGTGGACGGGCTGGACCAGATCCGCTACATGCGCGTCGACGTCCGGGACAGCGAAGCCGTGCGGACGGCGCTCGCCGACGTCCGGCAGCAGTGGGGACCGATCACCGGCCTCATCCACGCGGCCGGGGTGCTGAACGACCAGCGGGTGGAGGACAAGACCGAGGACCAGTTCGAGGCCGTGTTCAGCACCAAGGTCGACGGGCTGCGGGCACTGCTGGACGCCACCCGTGAGGACCCGCTGCGACTGCTGTGCGTGTTCTCCTCGGTCGTCGCCGCGACCGGCAACGCCGAGCAGTGCGACTACGCGATGGCCAACGAAACCCTCAACCACGTGCTCGCCACCGAGCAGCATGCTCGGCCGAACGCGGTGGTCCGCTCGCTGCTGTGGGGACCGTGGGAAGGCGGCATGGTCACCCCCGAGCTGGCCGAGGTGTTCCGCCTCGGCGGCGTCGACCTGATCCCCCTGCAGGACGGAGCGCGCGTCTTCGCCCGGGAACTGACCGCCCCTGCCGACGACCCGCGCGTGCTGATCACCGCCGGCCGCGCGCTGACGCGACTCGGGGAGGCCACCAATGGATGACCAGGACTTCGAGGTCATGCCCCGCGCTCCGCGGTCCCACCAGCCGGCACCGGCCCCGATCAGCGCCGCGGCGGCGATCTCCGAACAGTTGCGGCAGGCCACCCAGCTCCACGAACGCTTCCTGGCCACGCAGGCAAGCGTTCACCCGCCCACCACCGGGGCGGCCACCGGAACGGCCGCCGAGCCCGCCACCGAACCGGCCCGCACGGCCCGGGCCACCGTGGAGCTGGACGGCTGGTACCTCGACCGCGCCGGTCGCATGACGGGCGGGGCCGTGCTGGACGAGCTGCTGGCGCTGTGGCCGCAGCGCGACGGCGCGCTCGACGGCGAACTCACCTTCCACCACGCCCTGCCCGCACCGGGCGATCAGCTGCTCAGCTCGCTGACAGTCACCGAAGCGGCGCTGCGAGGCGAGGTCGACGGCCACCTGTCGTTGCGCGGCAGCCTGGCGGACCACCTGGACCTGCCCGCACCGACCGAGCACCCCGGGGCCGCGTTCGACACCGATGCGGTCACGGCGTTCGCCGAGGGCCGCCCGGCCGACTGCTGGGCCGGCCCCGAGTGGGAACTCACGCGCGCCCACGTCCGAACCCCCGGAATCGGGTCGCGACGCATCCTTCTGCTGCGCGAGGTCACTGCGTTCGATCCCGAACGCGGGCTCACCGCGATCGGCCGCACCCCGCCGACCATGTGGCACTCGCCCGCCGCGCTGCTCGAAGGCGGGCTCCAAGCGATGGCGTTCCACCTCGCCGCGACCGGGAGCACGATCCACCACGACGGCTGGCGCTTCGAACCGCTGCCGGAGTCGCCCACCCGCCTGCGGATCCTGCTCAACGCGCCGAGCGGCACACCCCGGTACCACCTCACCCTGCGTTCGCTCACCGGCACGACCGCGCACGCCGACGTAGTCGTCACGATCGACCAGCAGGTGGTGCTGCGCGCCGAAGGGCTCGCCGTTCACCTCGTCGCCGACACCCCCCTGCCGCACTGGAAGCTCCTCGGTCCACCCGCGGTCCAGCGCACCGGCGATCCGGTCCCCCTCAGCGCGCTGGCAGGCCTGCGCGGTCACGAGGATCCGGCCGCAGCGAGCACGGGCCGAATCCGCTACGACCACGCCACGATGCTCACCGCCGCCTGGGGGCCGCGCGCCGAGATCCTCCCCGGCGCCAGCGACGACGCGTTGCGGTTGCCGGGGCCGCCGTACCTGTTCCTCACCCGGGTCACCGAGCTGTCCGCCACCCAAGGGAACTTCCGCCCTGGCAGCAGCCTGGTCGCCGAGTACGACGTGCCCCGGCACGTGTGGTTCCGCGAGCAGAGCGGGACGGTGCCGGTCGCCGTACTGATGGAGATCGCGCTGCAGCCCTGCGGCTTCCTGACCGCCCTGATGAACGGCGGCACGGCCGACGAGCAGCTGCGGATCCGCAACCTCGACGGTCGACTCTCGACGGTCCGCGACGTGCCCCCCGAGGTCAGCTCGTTGCGCACCGCGGTCGAGCTCACCGACGTCGAGCACTGGGACGGCACGACGATCGAAACGTTCCGGATCCACTGCGAAGCCGACGGCGCCGTCGTGCTCGAGGGCACGGCGGTCTTCGCCATGGCGCCCGCGGACCAGCTGGTGGCCCAGACCGGTCTGCCGGTGACCGACCACGACCGCTCCCGCCTCGCCCAGCCCTGCGAACACCCCGTTGTCGACCTGCGATCCCGCCCCGCGCACTTCTTCGGGCGCTCCGCCCGCCTGCCCGGCCCGATGCTGCTGATGCTCGACCGGCTCACAGGGTACTGGCCGGACGGCGGCCCCGCCGGTCTCGGACGGCTGCGGGCCGAGTGCGACGTGCGGGCAGATGCCTGGTACTTCAAAGCGCACTTCTTCAACGACCCGGTCCAACCCGGCTCGCTCGGCGTCGAAGCGATGTGCCAGCTCCTGTCCTGCTACCTGATCCAGCGCGGCGTCGACGACGGCTTCCGCTTCGACCCCGTCGTGCCCGACTCGTGGAAGTACCGCGGCCAGGTCCTACCCTCCGACGCGCTCGTCACCGTCGAACTGGACGTGCTGGACGTCGAACTGGGCCCCGGCGGCGGGCACGCAGCGGCCGAGGCCTGGCTGTGGGTGGACGGCCGCAAGATCTACCACGTGCCCCGCCTGCAGGTGCGCGTGGTGCCCGGCGCGCCGGACTCGCCCTCCACGGTCGACACCGTGCTCGACCCCCGGGCGGACACGTGGCTGGCGGACCACTGCCCCACCTGGACGGTCCCCGCCGTGCCGCTGATGTCGACCGCCGAGCTCCTCGCCCGGTCCGCCGGGGACCGCGCCGGACGCCCGGTGCGGGTGCTGCGCGACCTGAACGTGCAGCGCTGGCTGCCCGTGGCCAACCCGACCCGGCTCCGCGCCACCTGCACCGACGAACAAGTCCGGCTCGCGGTGTGGCACGAGGCCGGCGCACTCTCCCGCTTCGTCCCGGTGGCCACCGCGACGGTCGGCTTCGAAGCACCACCCCGGCCGACTCGCTTCGCCCCGCTGGAGGACCTCGCGGACGCGCCGGACCCCTACGAGAACGCGAACCTCTTCCACGGGCCGAGCTTCCAGTACGTGACGAGGCTGCGGATGGGCTCCACCGGGGCCAGCGGCGTCCTCGAGGCCGAACGCGGGTCGGTGCCCCGCGGCGCGCTGCACCAAGGGCTGCTGGACGCCGCGCTGCACACCATCCCGCACGACGCGCTGCACCGGTGGGACCCGGCGATCGGCTCCGACCGGCTGGCGTTCCCGCACCGACTCAACCACCTCACCGTGTACGAGCCCCTGCCCGACCACGGCCAGATCGAGGTCGAGGCCCGTTTCGCCGGCACGCTGCCCGACGACCTCGTCGCGATCGACATCCAGATGTGCCGCGGACAGCACGTGCTGGTCGCCTTCCAAACCGTGGTCATGCACATCCCGATCGGAGCCCTGACCGCGGTGTCAGGTCCGGAGCGGCGCGCCTACCTGCGCGACGCCGCACCCGACTCCCGCCTCCTGCTGACCGGCTCGGACGGAGTGCTGCGCAGGCGCGACGTGGAGCGGGCCGACACGGTGCCGGGCACCGTCAACGCCCTCTACGGCCTGCCCGCGGACACCCGCGCCGCCGACTGGCTGGCCCACATCGCCGTCAAGGACCACCTCGCCCGAACCACCGGCGTCCACCCGAGCACGGCCGAGGTGACCACCCTCGACGACGTCAGCTGGGACGAGAACTCCGCCACCGTGAGGACCCCATGATTCTGATCACCGGAGCCTCCGGGGCCGTCGGCTCCGCCCTGCTGCGCGAGCTGGACGGCACCGAGGAGGTCATCGCGCTCACCCACCACAAACCGGTCGAGACCACGTCCGTGCGCGGCGACGTGACCCGCCCCTGGCTCGGCCTCCACCCGGCCGAGTACCGCGAGCTCGCGGCCGAGGTCGACGTGGTCGTGCACTGCGCGGCGGCCGTGAACTTCTCGGCCTCGCACGAGCACCTGCACCGGGTCAACGTCGTCGGCACCGGCCACGTGCTGCAGTTCGCCGAGGACGCGGGCGCCCGCCTCGTGCACGGTTCCACGGCGTTCGTCACCCGAGCGGGCAACGGCACGCCCTTCGATGCGTACGCCGCCACCAAGACCGCCGGTGAGACCCTGGTCCGCGAATCCGGTCTGCCCACCTGCATCGCCCGCATCTCCACCGTGATCGGCGACTCCCGCACCGGCGACATCCCGCGGCTCCAGGCGTTCCACTACCTGCTCGGGTTCGCACTGTCCGGCCAGCTCCCCTTCCTGCCCTGCACGCCCGGCACACGCATCGACCTCGTCCCCCGGGACGCCGTCGCGGCCGCGCTGGCCGCTCTCGCCCGCGACCACGACGCGCACGGCGAGCACTGGGTCACCGCCGGCCCGGCCGCCCTGCCGATGGAACGCATCATCGACGTCGCCAGCGACGCCTCGGTCGCCCGCGCCCAGTACGACGAAGATCTGCGCGACATCGACCAGACGGTCTTCCACACCCGTCTCATCGATCCGGCCGTCGCCGCCACGGTCATCGCCAGCGTCCTCTCACGCTCCTCCAGCTCCGCGGCGCCCAGCGTCATCCAGCGCGCCGCCGACCTCATGGCCGCCTACGACAACGCCGATCCCTTTCCCACCTCCCTGGGAGGCCTCCCCTCCGGCCCACCTGCACCCACCGCCGAATCGAGCGAAACCGCCCTGCGCCACCTGATCGATCACCTCGCCGAACTACCCCGGGAAACTTGGGAGCTTTCGTGACGCGCACTCCTCGAGGGCCTCCAGCTGGGCCTCAAGCACGAACCACACGCGAGGACCGTGGAAGCCCTATCACGACGCGTGTGGTCAACGATCGTGTCGGAGGGTGAGCCGAACCGACTCCCCACGCTCGTGCAGGCCCCGAGCTCTGGCTCAGGACCTCGTCGTGGGCGGTTGCGAGACGTGCTGCTCATCGTGTTCACCAGGAAGACGGGCACAATTCCCACCGCCCGGCCTGGAGCCGGAGCCCAGCGGGCCGAGGTGGCCGCGGTCTGACCCCGGCGAAGCACGGGTGGGTGAAGCGGCTGTTGCGCAGACCGCCGGCTCGGCCACGTCGGTCTCTCCGCCGGAATCGGGCGCAGGCGGTTCCGCGCGTACCGACGCCACGCCCGACGATCAACAACGTAGCTGGTCACAGCGTCCCAACCGCGAAAGGACCCTTCCGATGAAGTGCCCGCGGAGCGCGAAGACCTACAACTGCCAGCGACCTGCTGCTGCACGGCTCTGATCCGGGCACTATCGCGCGATCTTGATGAACCGGAGCACGGTGGCCCCCACGGCGGCGAATGTGGCGGCGCCGAGGTAGAGGGCGGTGTAGTTCTCGCCTCCGCCGATGGCGAGGAAGATCGGTGCGATCATGGGGCCGATCGTCTGAGGGAGCGCGTTGGCGATGTTGAACACCCCCATGCCCTTGGCTGCTTCGGTGTCACTGTTGGGCAGCACGCTGGCGACGAGCGCGTAGTCCACGCCCACGTAGACTCCTTGGCCGATACCGGCGATCGCCACACCGAGGATGAATCCCGCCACCGAGTGCGAGAAGGCGATCACGATCATGCCGACTCCGAACAGCGCTGAGGCGACCGCGACGAAGGCTTTCCGGCGCTGTGCTCGGTCGGACCACCAGCCGCTGACGCTGCTGGCGAGGACGACGGTGATCGCGAGGGTGAGCATCGTCCAGACCAGGATTTCGGCGGCTTCAGCGCTGGTGTGGCCGAGCCGGTCCATGAGGAAGTAGGTCTTGTAGGTGGTCAGCAGGGCGACGGCGATCCAGACCAGGAACCGGCTGAGGAAGGCCCAGGCGAAGTCCGGGTGTTTGACGGGGTTGATCCACAGGCTGCGCGGAATGTCCATCCAGGACTTGCGCGGCAGTTCTTCGCGGCTCTTCGGCATCTCCTTGAGGTAGAAGGTAAAGGCCAGCATCGACACCAGTCCGATGGCGGCGGGCACGAGGAACATCCCGATGCCGGAGGTGCCGGTGAACTGGACGAGGAACGTCCCCACAACTTGGGCGACCTGGCTAGTCATACCCATCAATCCGGACACCTTGCCGCGCCGTTCGTCCGGAACCCGTTCGGGCAGCAGGGCGATCATGGCGGCCAGGGCGGCGTTGAGGCAGATCTGGGTCAGACACCACCCGATGGTCACGACGAGGATGTTCGGCGCCACGCCGATCACGAACAGAGCGACGGTGCCGAACAGGGTTCCGCCGAGCATGAAGGGCCGTCGCTGCCCCCAGCGCGACGTCGACCGGTCGGACAGGTGCCCGAAGACGGGATTGGTCACCATGGCGAAGATCGCGCCGATGCCGGTGACCAACGCCAGCGAGGTGGTCTTGCCCTCCGGGTCGAGCGCGGCGACTCGCAGCGAGAGCGTGACCGAAGCGGGGGTCATCAGCGCCACCCACAGCCCGAACATGGCCAGGATGTACAGGGCGACGAATCCGATGCCCACCGGTTGACCGGTCAGGCGGATGAGGCGTTCGGGCTGGGATTCCGAGGCGTCGGGTCTGTGTTCGGGACTTTCCGGCAGGGGTGGGTGCGCAGTCGTGGCCACGGGTGACTCCTTCGTCAGTACCGGCGGAGTTGCCAGCCGGCGCCAGCTGCGCAGAGCCGTCGAGGAGCCGGTGCCGGCCGGTGGAGGGGAGGGGGTTCGCCGCCGTCAGCGGTGTCAGGCGGACGTGCGGGCGCCACGCACGGGGGCGGGGCGTTCGACGGTGCTGGTGATGGGCGTGGCGCCGGTGGACATGGCGCGACTTTGCAGCGCGGAGAGCACGTCGAGGACGTGGTAGGCGAAGGTGCCGGTGGCGCGGTGGTCGTCACCGGCGAGGTGTGCGGCCAGGTCGACGACACCGAGGCCCCGGAAGGGACGTGGTGGGTCCGGGGTGGTCCGTGCGATGACCGGGGGAACTTCGGACCAATCGTCGTCGGTGCGTCGGCGGAGCAGCACGGGTTCGTCGAAGCGGTTGGGGTCGGGGACTTGCAGCGTGCCGTCGGTGCCGTAGATTTCCAGGTGCGGCAGGGTCGTGTCCCAGACGTCGAAGCTGTACATCGCGGTGGCCAGCGCGCCGGAGGCGAACTGCAAGACGGCGGCGGCGTGGGTGTCGACGGACACGTCGATGCGCTCCACGCGCCGGTTGGCGGCGGTGACCGCGAGTTCGTCCTGTGCCCGGCTCGTGGCCCCAACGACCTGCGTCACCGGCCCGAGCAGGTTCACCAGGGCCGCGACGTGATACGGCCCGAAGTCCATGACCGGGCCGCCTCCTTCCTGGTACAGGAACGACGGGTCGGGGTGCCAGGTTTCGGCCCGGGAGGACCGGACGAACGAGGTGGCGGCGAAGGGCCGTCCGATGAGGCCACCGTCAACGGCGGCGCGAGCGGTTTGACCGGCCGTGCCGAGGAACGTCTCGGGCGCTCCGCCCAGGATCCTGCCGGTTTCTTTCGCCACGACGAGGTTCTCCCGCGCTTCGTCCGCGGTGGCGGCGAGCGGCTTTTCGACGTAGACGTGCTTGCCCGCGCGCAGCGCCGCGTTGGTCAGCGCGGCGTGGGCTGCGGGTGGGGTGATGTTGACGACGAGGTCCACCTCGGGGTCGGCGAGGAGGTCGTCGGTGGTGCCCCAGGCCGGGATGCCCCATTCCTCGGCTGCTGCGCGGGCACGGTCTTGGTCCAGGTCGGCGACGCGCACGAGGGGCAGGTTCTCGTGCAGGGAGAGTCCGCGGGCGTACGCCCGGAAGATGGTGCCGGTGCCGAGGATTCCTGTGCGCAGGGACTGACGAGCGTCGATCATGGTGTCTCCACGTCTCGGTTTGTCGGGCAGCGCAGGGGGTGCAGCTCCCTGCGGACGTCGCTGCTTGCGGCGGCGACAAAACCGGGCTGTGAGACGGAGCACATGATTAGCGCCGCGGTGCGGTCGTGTCAAGTGCCGGCGTGGTCATCAGGCGGGAGATGCCCGAGGGGGACAGGACGTTCTCGATCCCGGCGACCGCGCCTCCGGCGAGTCCGGCGGAGCGGCCGAGCAGGCTGTGCTGCAGGGCGAGGTGGCGGGTGGCCAGCGGTAGTGCTCTTCGGTAGACGACGCTGCGGATGCCGGCGAGCACGTCGTCGCTGGCGACGGTGATGAGTCCACCGAGGACGATCGTTTTCGGGTTGTAGAAGTGCACCAGCATCGCCACGACCTCGCCGAGGGTTTCGGCCGCGGAACGGACGAGGTGCACCGCCGCGGGATCACCATCGCGCAGAAGCCGTGCGAGATCCGCGACGGACGACTCCTCGCCGCCCTGCTCCGCGTGCAGGCGGCGCAGCACAGCACCGGCGGAGGCGACGGCTTCGACGCACCCGACGTTGCCGCACTGGCAGACGACGTGATCGGCGCCGGCCACGCGGATGTGGCCGATGTCGCCGGCAGAGCCGTCGCTGCCGCGGTGCAATTCGCCGTCGGCGGAGACGACGCCACCGCCGATGCCGGTGCCGGTCTTGAGGAACAGCAGGGGAGCCGCCTCTGCCGGGAGGGCACGGGCCTCGCCGAGGGCCATGAGGTTGACGTCGTTGTCCACGAGCGCGGTGCAGCCGAACCGTTCGCCCATCACCTGGCCGACCGGGAAGCCGTCCCAGCCGGGCATGATCGGTGGGCGCACGGGCGTGCCCACCTGCGAGTCGACCGGACCGGGCAGGCCCATCACCAGCGCCTGCACTTCGGCCTGCGCCACCTCGGACGAGGTGAGCAGGTTGTGGAAGTGCTCGGTCAGCACGTCCAGGCCCGATTCGGGTCCCTCGGCGATGTCGAGAGCCACCTGCTGTTCGGCCAGCACGGTCTGCGCGAGATCGACGATGGCCAGCCGGGTGGTGTGCACACCGACGTCGGCCACCAGGACCACCCCTGCGCGGGGCGCGAGGCCCAGCCGGTGAGCGGGGCGGCCCTTTCCACCGTTGCCCGCGATCCCGGATTCGACCACGGCCCCTGCGGTGAGCAGCGCCTCGAGATGCGTGTTCACCGTCGAGCGCGCCAGGCCCGTGGCCCGCACGAGCTCCGCCCTGCTGACGGCGGCGCCCGAGGCGATCAGACGGGCCAACGAGCTGTGCACCAGGCTGCCGTGGGCTCGTCCGGACGTCGTCGGCACTGCCAGCCTGATCGGCTCCCAGCTCACCATCCGTCCCCCTGGTTCGTTTGCAGCGGATTAATGACTGAAAAGAACATAAATGATGTCTCTTGTGGTCGCAAACAATGCGATCTACCTTTATTCGCGACGAAAATCGGGCGTGAGACACCCGTACTCCTGTCGATTCCTGCGGAAGGAGGCTCTCCGTGAGCCCGGAACCCGCTGTCGAACCCCCCGAACGCGGCGGCCGCTGCGGTGAGCGTCGCCGAGTCGCCGTCCTCGGTGCCGGCATGATCGCCGGGGTGCACCGGCGGGCCGCCCTGCTGGCCGGGGCTGAAGTCACCGGTGTGCTGGCCTCGTCGCCGCACCGGTCGCGGCAGGTCGCCGAGCAGTGGCGGGTGCCGACCGCCTACCACGATCTCGACGACGTGCTCGCCGATGACCGCATTGATGTCGTCCACATCTGCACGCCCAACAGGACCCACGCGCCGTACGCCGAAGCCGCGCTGCGGGCCGGAAAGCACGTCATCTGCGAGAAACCGCTCGGCGTTTCCGCCGAGGAAGCCGAGCGCATGGCCGGGCTCGCAGCGGAGAGCGGGCTCGTGGCCACCGTGCCGTTCGTCTACCGCTACCACCCGATCGTGCGCGAGCTCCGCTCCCGACGGCTGGCGGGGGAGTTCGGGTCCTGGAACTTGATCCACGGCAGCTACTTGCAGGATTGGATGCTCTCGCCCGATGCGTCGGGGTGGCGCGTGGACCCCGAGCTCGGTGGACCGTCGCGGGCCTTCGCCGACATCGGCTCGCACTGGTGCGACCTCGTCGAATGGGTCGCCGGCGAACCGTTCGCGGAATTGCTGGCCGCGACCTCGGTGGCCGTGCCGCACCGCCCCGCCACCGGAGGACCGTCGTTCACCTCACCTGACCAGGAGGCGACCAGTGGCCACCGCGTGGCGGTGTCCACGGAAGACTCGGCGGCTCTGGTGTTGCGCACCAGCGGTGGCGTCCTGGCTTCCACCACGATCTCGCAGGTCGCGGCGGGGCGGAAGAACCGCTTGTGGTTCGAACTGGACGGCTCCCGTGCCAGCGCCGTCTTCGACCAGGAAGACCCGGAACGGGCGTGGCTGGGAACTCCGGGCGGAGCGCGCGTCCTCGTGCGCGACATCGACACCGGCTCGGACGAACAGCGGCGCTTGTCGCATCTGCCCGGCGGGCACGCCCAGGGGTATGCGCAGTGCTTCGAGGCGTTCGTGGCCGACACCTACGCCGCGATCGACGGCGAGACCCCGGAAGGGCTTCCCACCTTTGCCGACGGACTCCGCTCGGCCCGCCTGGTCGAGGCCGTCCTGAACTCCTCCCGCACCGGCTCGTGGACGAAGGTGTAACCATGCAACTCGGAATGCTCACCGCCTGCCTGCCCCAATGGCCACTTCCCCGCATCGCGGAGTGGGCCGAAAGCGCGGGATACGAAGCGCTGGAAGTCGCCTGCTGGCCCAGCACCGGCAGCCGCGACTTCGAAGCCAACCATCTCCCGGTCACCGATTTCCGCCCGCAACACGTCGACGACACGCTCACCCTGTTCGAACGGCACTCGTTGAAACTGTCCGCACTGGCCTACTACGAGAACAACCTGCACCCGGACCCCGGTCGGCGCGGGGAAATCCACACCCACCTGCGCCACACCATCGACGCCGCACACGCCCTCGGCGTGGGCTACGTCGGCACGTTCATCGGCCGCGACTGGACCAAACCGGTTGCGGACAACCTCGCCGAGGCCGAGGCGGTGTTCCGGGAACTGGTGGACTACGCCGGGCAACGCGACGTCGCGATCATCATCGAGAACTGCGTCATGGAGGGCTGGCACCCCGACGGCTACCCGGGAAACCTCGCCTATTCCCCGGAGCTGTGGGAGTGGATGTTCTCGCTGGGCCTGTACCTGAACTGGGACCCCTCGCATCTCACGTGGATCGGCATCGATCCCGTCGAGACCATCGCCCCGTACGCCGACCGGATCGTGCACGCCCAAGCGAAAGACGTCGAACTCGACCCGAGTGCGCGGCAGCGCTACGGATTCTTCGGCAAGGTCAACAAAGGCGACGACCCGTGGGACATGGGCTGGTGGCGCTACCGCGTTCCCGGACTGGGCCAGGTCGACTGGCCCCGCGTGGTCGACCGGCTCTACGAACACGGCTTCACCGGAACCCTCTCCGTCGAGCACGAAGACCCCGTCTGGAGCGGCGATGCCCACCGCGTCACTCAAGGCTTGAGCATCGCCCACCGCACGCTGCGCCCGCTCATCATCGGCTGAAACGAGGAGATCTGCATGACCCGCACAGGCACCTTGTCCGCCCAGCTCTACAGCCTCCGAGACCAGCTCGCCGCTGACCAGCACTCCACGTTGGAACGCCTGGCACGACTCGGTTTCCGCTACGTCGAACCCTTCGGCCTCGGCTCACCGGACCGGCCCTTCACCGAACGCCTCGCCGCCGCCCGCTCCCTCCGCGCAGGACTCGACGCCACCGGCCTGACCGTTTCGGCCGTGCACGCCGCCGTACCACCCAGCATCACGGAACTGGCCGAGGAATGCGCGAACATCGGGGCCGATACTGTCTTCGTCCCGCACCCGAAACTGGTTCCGGGATTCGATGAACAGGCATTCGCCGACGTCGCCCGGGTGGACGCCTTCGCCGACGCACTCAGCGCCCTCGCGCAGGAAGCCGCCGCACACGGCCTCAACGTCGGCTACCACAACCACTGGTTCGAATGGGCTGCACTTCCCGATGGCACGAGCGGCTACGAACGGTTCTTCTCCCGCGCCAGCGAGGACCTCCTCGCCGAGCTCGACATCTACTGGGCCGCAGCAGCCGGCGTCGATCCCGCCGGAGTCCTCGAGATGCTCGGCACCCGAGCCGTCTCGGTGCACGTCAAAGACGGACCCGCCGAACCCGGAGCACCGCAAACCCCCATCGGAACCGGCACCGTCGACATCCCGGCAGCCCTCAAAAGTGCGGAAAACGCTGACTGGCACGTGGCCGAAATCGACACCACCAACGTCGACCCCTACGAGTTGCTCAGCAGCAACGCCGAACACCTCGTGGGAACAGGGCTGTCCCGCTGGTACTGACTGGTCCGACAACGACGGCTCTGGTGCGGAACGTTCCACGGCACGTCCCAACGCGTCACCCACGGGCGGTTCCGAGCACGACGACGTTCACCTGCGCCTGGTCTGGCCGCAGTGGCAGGGTGCTGGCAGCTCCAGCGTCGAATCCTTCGCCTCCGAGTTCTCCCCCGACGTCGCTCACCGCGGTTATGCCGTGGGCACGGCCGTGCTCGAAGCGGTGCTGCCGCCGCACGACGGCCCCACCGCGACCGTGCCGGTCACGATGTCCGACCGCGGTCTCGAGCAACGCGACGGCGTCGAGGCCAAAACGGTCGTCGTCGAGCAGCTCGCACGTGCTGTGGAGATCGTGCGCCACCACGACCCGGCACGCATCACGACCCTCGGCGGCGAGTGCTCCGTGAGCGTGGCCCCGTTCGCCGAACTCGCCCGCCGCTACGGCGACGACCTGGCGGTCGTCTGGATCGATTCGCACCCCGACATCGGCACCCCGCGCAGCGAGTACCCGGGTTATCACGCGATGGCCGTGGCCGCGCTGACCGGCCACGGCCATCCCGAGGCGCAGGATTTGCTGCCGGCGACCGTCCCCCCGAACCGGGTCGCCCTGATAGGGCTGCACTCGTGGACCGACGACGATGTCGGCAACATCGCCGAGTGGGGCATCCCGCCGTTCAGCCCCGGCGCCCTCCGCGAAACCACGCAACCGCTGCTCGACTGGATCGCGGGTACCTGCTGCTCACGCGTCGCCGTGCACTTCGACGTCGACGCGGTCGACAGCAACGAGATCACGCTCGGCCTCGGCCCCGAACCCGGCGGACTCACCAGCACCGAGGTGCGGCGCGTCGTGGCCGACATCGCCGGAGCCGCAGACGTCGTCGGATCCGCGATCGCGGAGTTCCTCCCCCGCCAGGTGATGCACCTGCAGCAGATCCTGAACGGCTTCCCGCTGATCTCGGAACCGACGGCGGACCGGCGCTAGGCACCGCGTGGAATCTTCGTCCCCCGCATCGCGGGCGCCAAAGGTCACGGCAGCTCCTTCGGTCAGCGAACCGTGAGGCCGCCGCTGAGTACGAGTGTTTCGCCGGTCATGTAGGTACCGTGGCTGAGTTTCCAGACCCAGTCGGCGATCTCTTCGGGTTGTGCGGCGCGCCCCAGTGGGATGGTCTGCACTGCCTGTTCGAGGCGTCCTCCCGCTCGGGTGCCGGGCGTGTCGACCCAGCCGGGGGCGACGCCGTTGACGGTGATGTTGTCCTCGCTGAGCTCGGTGGCCAGCGAGCGGGTCAGGGACACGACGGCGGCTTTGGAGGCGCTGTAGAGCAGTTGTCCCCGAGAAACGGCGAAGGCGTCGATGGAGGCGAAGTTGACGACGGCACCGCCACCGGAGACGCGCAGGGCAGGTACGGTTTCGGCGATGACGTTGACGGTGCCGAGTACGTTGACGTCGAAGATGCGGCGGTAGTCGGACTCGTCGTAATCGGCCAACGTCGTGGTTGGGTAGATCCCGGCGGCGTTGACCACGGCGCCGAGCCCTGGCGGCAGAGTGCCCAGCGCTGCTGACAGTGCCGTGCGGTCGGTGATGTCCGCGGCGACCGGGGAGAATGCCGCGCCCTTCGAGGTCGCCGCCTTGTTCAGGGCGTCTCCGTCCTGGTCGACGCCGAGGACGGTCCACCCTTCGGCGAGGAAGCGTTCGGCCGCGGCCAGGCCCATGCCGCTGGCCGCGCCGGTCACGACGACCGTTCGCCGAGCGGAGTCAGGGGACGGTGCGGGGTCAGTGGGCGAGGAAGCCACCATCGATGATCATCTCCGTTCCGGTGGTGAAGCTGGAGTCGTCGGAGGCGAGGAAGGCCACGGCTGCTGCGATTTCGTCGACCCCGGCTCGACGGCCCATGGGGGTCTGGGGGATGACCCCGCCTTCGGTCTCGTTCTCGTTCATGGGAGTGCTGACTCCGCCCGGGCAGAGGGCGTTGACCCGGATGTCGGCGGCGGCGAGTTCGAGCGCGGCGGTCTTGGTGAGCGCGATCAGCGCGCCCTTGCTGGCGGTGTAGGCGGCATGGCCGGCGGCGCCGGCCATGCCGAAGATCGAGGAGGTGTTGATGATGGAACCGCCTCCGTGCTGGCGCATCAGGGGCACGGCCGCTTGGATGCCGAGCAGCGGACCGGTGGTGTTGACCGCGAGCGTGGCGTGCCAGTCTTCGAGGCGCTCGTCGAGGAGCGGGTTGATGTCGAGGATGCCGAAGGCGATCACCGCCACCGGACGCGTGAAATCCCACAGCCCCGCCACCCCGGCGCGGCCAACACCGCCCCGGGCTCGCACACGTCCGCCCCGGGCTCGCACACGCGAGCCTCGTCGCCGAGGATGTGCCGCGCGTGGTGACGCGCGATGGCCTCCCAGCCCACGTAGGCCACCCGCGCCTGGGCGTTGTGGGCGTGGGTGACTTCGTGGACGTTGCCCACCGTCGGCACCCCGGGAGCCCAGCAGAGGACGAGCAGCCCCACGCCGGCGCCGAAGCTCGTCCAGGTAGCGGTCGCACGGTCGGCGATGAGCCGCAGCGCGGGGCCGACCGGAGCGCACACGGTGAAATGCGGGGGACCCTCGTCCCCGCCGGCCGGTGCCCGCCGGACCTGAACCGAACATGACCGGACCGGAGACCCTCGCGGCCGCCGAGGGGGAGGGTGTCAGGCGAGCCGGTCACCAACACCGTCGGCGGTGACAGCCGGGGCGTTAGGCTGCGCCTGCCCCGATGACGGACGGAACGGCGAAAGCGATGTCGAGATGACGGCAGTTCCCCGAACGGCACGGCCGTCGGCTGCGCGACCGGCCCGGACGGTGCTTTTCGGATTCGGCCTGGCAGCTCTGCTCGGCACGGTCTTGTTGATGCTGCCGGTGGCCACGGAACCCGGTGCGCGCATCGATGTCGTGCGCGCGCTGTTCACGGCCACCTCGGCGGTGTGCATCACCGGCCTCGCGGTCGTCGACACCGGCACCACCTGGTCGATCTTCGGAGAACTCGTCATCCTCGGGCTGATTCAGGCCGGCGGACTCGGTGTCATGACCCTGGCGTCCCTGCTGGGTCTGCTGGTGTCGCGACGGTTCGGGATGCAGATGGAACTTTCCGCCCAACGCGAGACCAAAAGCCTCGCGCTGGGCGAAGTGCGGTCCGTGGTGGTCGGGGTGGTCAAGCTCAGTCTCGTCTTCGAAGTCATGATCTCGCTGGCGCTGACCCTGCGTCTCCTGCTCGGCCACGGCTACGCGTTCACGGAGGCGCTGCACTCAGGGATCTTCCACGGGATATCCGCGTTCAACAACGCCGGATTCTCCCTCTACGACGACGGAATGACCCGCTTCGTCGCGGATCCGTGGATTTCGGTGACGGTGTCATTCGCGGTCATCGCAGGGGGTCTTGGATTTCCGGTGTGGTTCGAACTCGGCCGCAGGCTCCGGAAGGGCCACCGGGGATGGACGATCCACACCAAGATCACACTGCTGGCCACCGGAATGCTGGTACTGGTGGGCTTCGTGGCCATCACGGCCAGCGAATGGAGCAACGACGCCACCTTCGGCCCCCTCACCGTTCCCACGAAGTTCCTCGCCGGCTTCTTCGCGGCGGTGATGCCCCGCTCGGGTGGATTGAACACCGTCGACATCGGCGAGATGAACTCGGTGAGCCTGCTGGTGCAAGACATACTGATGTTCATCGGTGGCGGCAGCGGTGGCACCGCAGGCGGCATCAAGGTCACCACGTTCGCGCTGCTGGCCTTCGCCATCGCGGCGGAACTGCGCGGGGAGCCGAGCGTGCACGTCATGGGCCGCAAACTGCCCGTTGACGTGCAGCGTCAGGCGTTGACCATCGTCCTGCTGACCGTGGGCCTGGTCGTGCTGACGACCACCACGTTGTTGGCCCTGACCGACTTCGCCATGGACGCGGTGCTGTTCGAAGCGATCTCCGCGGCCGCAACCGTGGGGTTGTCCACCGGTATCACCCCGGACCTGCCGCCAGCGGCGCACATGTTGATGTCGGCGCTGATGTTCATCGGTCGCCTCGGACCGATCACACTCGGCGCTGCCCTGGCACTGCGGACCCGTCCCAGGCGCTACGAACGACCGGAGGAAAGGCCCATCGTGGGATGATCCCGACACCACCCACCACTTGCAGCGCCATCACGTTCGGATGGCTCGCTCGGCAACGGTGAGACACCCGAACGGGTGCTCAACTGGTGTGCGCGGCAGGCTGGTCTGCGGTTCGTGCGGAGGCCTGGGCGGTGCGCCCATCGCGGTTTCCGCTGTCGGCGGGGTGTTGGCTGAACCAGTAGCCGTAGGAGACGTAGTCGGGCAGGGGGCTGAGGAACGCATCGTGCGAGCCGAACCGGAGGCGCAGGCTCTCGTCGGTGACGAACCGGGCGGGGATGGTGAAGGTGGGTTCGGCCCAGCCGGCGCGGGCGTCCGCGCGGTGCCAGGAGCCGACGCGGCGTCCGTCGACGGAGACCTCGATGCCGTATGGCGAGGTCTCGTCGTCGACGGCCTCGATGCGCCCGGTGATCGTCAACGGCAGCCCCGGGGTGAGGTGGCGGACCGTCATCGTTTCCCCGCCGAGGACTTTCCGACCGCTGTCGACGACCTGCCCCCGTCGTGTGCGCTCGGTGTCCAGGTCGGTGGTGGGTTGGAATCCCGTGTGCGCCGGGTCGACCTGGTAGTCGTGGGCCCGTTCGTCGTCGAGGTCGGCGACGTTGACGTGGTCGCGGACCGTGCCGGCTCGCATCGCCTTGAGCGGGGTGGTGTCGGGTTCGGCCGCGTCCCAGTCGGCGCGGTGGATGTGCACGACGTTGCAGTAGCGGGCCGCCTGGCAGGTGCTGCTCCCGCCGGGGGCGGTGTGGGAGTAGGTCGGCGAGTCGAGCCGGAAGGTCGCCAGCGGCTTGCCGGCGAACACGCCGCCGTGGACGAGGTCGTGGACCGACCAGTTGGGAAAGACCACGAAGTAGTCCGGGCGCTGCTGCTCCGGCATGTCGTGCAGCGCCTCGTACAAGCTCCCGGCGCCGTGGGTGCTGGGCACGGTGAGCTCGTTCGTGGCCAGGCCGATCAGGTCGACGATCCGGTGCTCGCCGAGGAACGCCGGCGCGCCGACGTCGTTGACCGCCACGACGGCGTCGGCGGGCAGGTGGCGATTCGCCCAGGTGGTGATGGAGACCTGCTGGTCGCGGATGCCGGCCGCCTGCTGACCGAGTCGAATGCCCCATCCCGGCGTGTGCACCACGGTGAACAGCAGCGCGCCGGTGAACACGAACGCTCCCGCTCGCCCGCGGCCGCGCTGCGAGTCGAGCGCGGAGGCGAGGCCGTGCAGGCCGACCGCGGCCAGCAGCACCAGGATCGGCAGGAACGGCTGGACGTAGCGCAGGTGGTGCACCGTGGGCGTGCTCATCGTCGAAATCGCCAACAGCACCAGCAGGAAACCCGCGAACAGGGCCAGCGCGATCGGGAAGTGGTCCGATTGCCGCCGGGCGAGCCGCACCACGCCCGCCAGCGCGGCGATCAGGGCCGCGGGAAAGAGGAAGTCGAAGCCTTCCAGACCGGTGAACACCCGCACGAACTCGGTGAAGTGGGCCAGCGCGGCGCCGGCGAATTCCGTCGGGTAGAAGATCGGCTCGTGCAGCAGGGACTTCGCCAGCATCCCGTTGGCCGAGGAACTCCCGGTCGCCGCGAGGTAGAACAGCGACTGGCCGCCGTAGGCGAGCACCGGAAGCGGCAGCAGCGCCAGGCGCACGAGCCCGCGGAACCGCTCGCCCGCTGCGCGGGCGCGGCGCAGGGCGATCCAGGACATCGCGACCGTCAGCACGACGACGAAGAGGAAGGCCTCCGGGCGGGCCAGCGAGGTGACGAACCCGAGGACCGGGGCGAGGACGAACCGCCCGCGCGGCGCTTCGACGACCACGGCCCACGTCGTCGCCGCCAGCAGGACGGCGACGACACCGATCTCCATGCCGCTGGCACCGCCCCAGACCAGCGCTCCGTTCACCGCGACGAGCAGGCCGGCCCAGATGCCGACCGCGCGGCCCGCGAGCCGGCCGCCGATCGCGCAGACGCACACCGCCGTGAGCGCCATGCACACGGCCCCGAAGATCATGGCCGTGGCCAGCAGGGCGTGGCCCTGCACTCCGAGCGCGGCGAAGCCTCCGAGCACGACCACGTAGAGCAGGCTGCTCGCGCCCTTGCTGACCGGATCACCGGTGTTGTACTCGAACGGGTGGCCGGAGCCGAACTGCGCGGCGTACTGCAGGTGGATGTAGACGTCATCCAGCGGCGGGACGAACGTCCAGTCGTTGTAGGAGAGGCTGATCAGGATGAAGCACGTCGACAGCAGCGCCGACAACGCCCCGACCGCCCAGTAGGCCGGGTCGAACCGACCAGCGAACCACCGGCGCCGGCCCGCTGCTGCCGGGTGGTCCGCAGGCCGGGCGGCCGTGTCGGCTGCGTGCTCATCGAGCGGCGCAGACGGCGGCAGGTGGGGACTTCGTTCGCGCGTCGTCTCAGCGCTCATGCGGTGGTTGCTCCCCTGCTCGGCACTCGGGCGCGCATGTCGGCGGCCCGCTGGACGAGCAAGCATTCTAAAGAGGCTCGGATTGCACCCCGCATCGGGACGAAAAAGAACGATTTGACATGATCGCCGGAATTGAATTGTCGCATTTCGCGGCTGCGGCGACACTTCGAGCCCGCTCGGAATCGCTGGTCGCGTGACGGACGTGTCACGCAGGACGGCCCCATCTGTGCGGTGTACGTGGCACGCTTGGTCGCGACCGGCTTGCACCGTCGACGAACCTGGGCCCGCCTGCTTGTTCGATCGAACGGCGAGCCAGTGGACGCGTCCCCGGGACTCGCCGCATCGGAGGGTCGCGGAACCGACCCCGTCCTACGGGGAGACACTGCTGTGCGGCCACTCGCGGAGGCGCTTGCGCCCGGTGACCTTGTCGCAGATCACACGAAGGGTGGCGGCGCCGATGATCGTCCACAGCATTGCACGCGCCCTCGTCGTCCGGCGGACTCCGTTCCTGATCAGACTGCGGCTCGCGCAGCTGTGCCATGCACCTGGACCGTTCCCGCGCGTCGGGCAGTCGTGCGCCTGCCCGCGTTGCGGCGTGTTCGACCTTTTAGGGTGAGTTGTGTGGCCGTGATGTGGATGTGCGCTCGTGACCGGGGTGGGGCCTGTGGCCGTTGAGTGGGTCTTGCTCGGGCTGGCGGTGGTGTTGGTCGGGGCGAACGCGGTGTTCGTGGCCGCCGAGTTCGGGTTGGTCACGGTCGACCGGGCGCGAGTGGATCGTGCTGCCGAAGCGGGCGATCGACGCGCACGAGGCGTGGCGTCCGCGTTGCGGTCGTTGTCGACGCAGTTGTCGGGTGCCCAGTTGGGCATCACGGTCACGAGCCTGGTCGTGGGCTACGTCGCCGAACCCTCCCTGGGGAGGCTGCTGCGCGGCCCGCTGCAGGCGGTGGGGCTGGGAGAGGCCGCCACGCCGGTGGCGTTCACCCTCGCTTTCGTGGTCGCGACCGGCGTGCAGATGGTGTTCGGCGAGTTGGTGCCGAAGAATCTCGCGATCGCGCGTCCGTGGCCCATCGCCCGCGTGGCCGCGCCGCTGCAACGGGGGTTCACGACCGCGGCGGGGCCGTTGATCCGCGTGTTGAACGGCTCGGCCAACGCGACGTTGCGGATGGTGGGGGTCTCCCCGCAGGAAGAGCTGGCCTCGGCCCGGTCACCGCAGGAACTGGCCTGGACGGCCCGTCATTCCGGCGAGCAGGGCACGTTGGACGCCGAAACCGTGCGGCTGGTGTCGCGCTCGCTGGCGCTGGGCGCGAAGACCGCCGCCGAGGTGATGACGCCGCGGCGGCGGGTGCGCACCGTGGCGGCAACAGCGCCGGTGGGCGAGGTCGTCGCATTGTCCGAGACCACGGGGCATTCCCGGTTCCCCGTTGTCGGGCACAGCGCGGATGATCCGGTCGGAGTGGTGCACCTCAAACAGGCCGTCGCCGTGCCGGAGCACGAGCAGCCTCACCAGCCGGTGAACACGGTCATGTCCCCTCCAGTACTGGTGCCCGAAAGCAAGGACCTCGACGGATTGCTGTCACTGCTGCGCCGCCAAGGCATGCAGTTGGCCGTCGTGGTCGACGAATACGGCGGCACGTCCGGGGTCGTCACGTTGGAGGATCTGCTCGAAGAACTGGTCGGCGAGATCAGTGACGAACACGACCCGGGCGGCGCGCCGATCCGGCAACGATCGGACGGGGTGTGGACGATTTCGGGGCTGGCCCGACCCGACGAAGTCGCTGAGCTGACCGGGGTCGCGCTGCCGGAACACGGCGAGTACGACACGATCGGCGGCCTGGTGCAGTACTCGCTGGGACGGATCCCGACCGCGGGGGACGTGCTCACCCTTGCCCTGCCGGACGGCAGCGTGGTGATCACGGTGCGGCGGATGGACGGATTCCGCGTCGACCGCGTCGACCTGCAGTGGCAACCGGCGGACCCGGCGAACGATACCGGGCAGGAGGAGCACGCCTGATGGGATCGATCCTGCTGGCCGTCGTGCTGTTGGGGGGCAACGCCTTCTTCGTCGGTGCCGAGTTCGCCCTGATCTCGGCGCGGCGCAGTCAGATCGAGCCGCGCGTCGCCTCCGGGGGACGGATGGCGCGAGTGACGCTGCACGCGATGGAACGCGTGTCGCTGATGATGGCCGCCGCCCAGCTCGGCATCACCGCGTGCTCACTGGGCCTGGGTGCGGTGGCCGAGCCGGTCGTGGCGCACTGGCTCGAGGCCCCGTTCACCGCCGCGGGCCTGCCGGACTGGTTGCTGCACCCGACGGCGTTCGTGCTGGCCCTCGCGGTGGTGACCTACTTCCACATGGTCTTCGGCGAAATGGTGCCGAAAAACCTCGCCCTGGCCGCGCCGGAACGAGCCGCGTTGCTGCTCGGACCGCCGCTGTACGGCCTCGTGCGGGTGGTCAAACCCGCCGTGGTCGTGCTCAACGCCCTGGCCAACGGTCTGGTGCGGCTGCTGCGGGTGACCCCGCGCGAGGAGGTCGCCGCCAGCTACAGCCGCGACGACATGGCAGCGTTGATCGACGAGTCCCACCAACACGGCATGCTGCCCAGCGCAGAACACGAGCTGCTGGAACGAGCACTGCAGTTCCCGCAGCACACGGTGGGCTCGGTGCTGCTGCCCCTGCGGGAACTGGTGACCCTGCCGGCCGCGGCCAGCCCGCAGACGGTGCAGGCCACGGCCACGCGCACCGGATTCTCGCGGTTTCCCATCACCGACGCCGCGGGTGAACTGACCGGCTACGTGCATCTGCGCGACGTGCTCTCCGCCGCCCGAACCGCACCGCAACCGGGACAGCCGCCACTGGCCGGGGCACTGCGCGCGTTGCCCACAGTACCGGCGCGCACCCCGCTGCACGAAGCCCTGCACACCATGCGCCGCCAAGGCACCCACCTGGCACGAGTCACCGGCACCCACGGCACCGTCCTCGGCGTCGTCGCCCTGGAAGACGTGCTCGAAGAACTCGTCGGCGAAATCCGCGACACCGCCCATCGCCGATCGGTGTAACCGCAGGAAGAGCACCGCGACGGAGGGTCAGGCGCGCCGTAGGCGTGCAGGGCGCTGTCACCGGGCAGCTCGGTCGCACCGCTGACCTCGACCGAGGCCGCGTACGAACTGGAGGCCCCGACGAGGCGGTCAGCGGTCTCCCCCGAATTGATGACCATGCCCTGCACCGGGGCGGAGGATCCCTCCGGGTGGACCTCGCCGGCCTGCGGGAAGGTGAACTGGACGTTGCGCATCGCGATGCCGCCCTTGTCCTCCGAGCCGCCGTTGACGGCCGCGACCTGGGTCTCCGCCGCCGCGTTCGTCAGCTCTCCCGTTGGTGTTCCGGAGCGCGGACGGGGAGGAGCGCGATGAGGCCGAGTGCGAGGACGAGCACGATTCCAGCTATGCCCGCCCGTTGGACGCCGAACACGGCGATGAAACCGCTGAAGGCCAACGGCCCCAGAAAGCTCACCGCCCGCCCGGTCGTCGCGTAGAGGCCGAACGCTTCTCCTTGACGGGCCGAGGTGCTGATCCGGGCCAGGAAGGTGCGACTGGCCGACTGGGTCGGTCCCACGAAGATGGCCAGTGCCAGCCCGCACACCCAGAACACCGTTTTTCCTTCGAGGACCATCAGAACGATGCCCATCAGTATCAGCGCGAGCAAGCCACTGACGATCAGTCGTTTCGGCCCGAGCAGATCGTCCAGCCACCCGCCGGTGATCGCACCGAGACCGGCAGCGAGGTTGGCCGCGATCGCGAAGAGCACCACCTCTGCGGCGCTGAAACCGAAGGTCCCCGCGGCGAGCACGCCGCCGAAGGTGAACACGGCGGCCAGTCCGTCGCGGTAGAGGGCACTGGCTCCGAGGAACCACAGGGTGCGGCGTTCGGTGCGCCACATGTCCCTGAGCCGTTTGCCGAGCGCGACGTAGCTGGCGAGGAAGCTGAGCCGCCGCGCGTCCTGCGACGGCGGGTTCTCCGGTACGAAGAGCAAGACCGGCAGCGCGAACATCGCGAACCACAGCGCCGAAAACACCGCGACCGCCCGGATGTTCAGACCGTCCTCGCTGGTCACGCCGAACAGGCCGACCTCAGGTCGGATGAAGGCGAACAGCACGATCACCAGCGCGATGAGGCCACCGCAGTAGCCCATCCCCCAGCCGAAACCCGAGACCCGCCCGACAGTTTCCCGTCGGGAGATCTGCACGAGCATCGCGTTGTAGTTGACCTGGGCGAACTCGAAGAAGACGCTGCCGACCGCGAGGAGCACCAGCCCCAGCAACAAGTAGGAAGGCTCGTCCCGGACGAAGAACAGCCCGCCCATGCTCGCAACGACCAGGCCAGTGTGGATGCCGAGCCACAGCTTGCGTCGGCCGCCGGCGTCGCTGCGTTGTCCGGTGATCGGCGCGAGTACCGCGATGAGCAATCCCGCGACGGCCAGGGCGGCGCCGAGGCCCTGCGAGCCGCTGTCCGGGTCCGGGGCCACGGTATCGGTCAGGTAGACCGTGAAGACGAAGGTCACGATGATGGTGTTGAACGCCGCCGAGCCCCAGTCCCACAAGGCCCAGCTGATCACGGCACGCCGCCCCCGGCGGACCCTCGACGACGCAGGAACAGGTGTTGTGGCCACATGGGCAAGGGTAGGGGCTTGCACGGTAATCAGCTTCGTTGGAAGCCGGAGCCCAGGAACCCCCGTGCGGCCGCGGCCGCCTCAACCTCGATTCCGGCGGCGAACTGGTGCGCCCGAGACGACGGCGAGATCGCCACCCTCGCGGGTGCACCGCCTCGTCATCGCCGCTGGCCTGGAGGTGGTCGGGCCACGCTCGGCGCGTTGCGGGAGCGGGGCGGTGCGGTCGGCCGCGGAGAAGGTGGTCACGCCCGCACGCGTACCTGTCGCGCCTGCCGCACGGTGGCCTTGCCACGGGTGCTAGTTGACGCAGGGGATGTCGTCGGCGGTGATGGCGTCGTCGCTCGGCTCCGGTGGCGCCGCAGGGGCGGCGGGGGCTTGGTGGGCGGAGCCGTCCAGCTGCACCGGGCCTTGTGCGGCGACGTTGGTTTGCAGCGCGGGGCCGTCGTAGTCATCGGCCAGCAGCACGCGGACCTCTCCCCGAGTCAGGGTGGGGTCTTCTCGCGTGGGGATCCCGTCGAGGCGATCGGCGACGAACCCGGCCGCCTGCTTCTCGCCCGGCGCGTAGCGCACCTGTGAGGTCTCGCGCGGATCGGCGTTGCCGGTATCGCCGACGGGCACGTCGTCGGCGGCGAGGTCCTCGGAGACGCGTCCGGCCAGTCCGGTGATGTCGGTGGTGTTGCGCACGTCCACCGTGGCCTGGGCCAACTGCCGGGGTGGCCGTGGCTCGGGCGGGCGACCGTCGTTGACGCGTTGGATCGTCTCGGCCACCTCGTCCGGGTCGACTTTCACGGCCTCGCCCTCGGGTGTGTCGTAGGCGGGGTTTTCCACCGGGATCGTGTCGAAGGTGAGGTCACCGCCGGCCAGGCCCTGCATCTGCTGGGCGAAGGAGAGCACGTCCCACCCGTCGTCGAGCACGAGCGAGTCCTGCACCGAGTCGAAGATCTCGCCCAACCGGCCCGGGTTGGCCAGCGTGCCGCTGGAAAGCATCGACCGGGCCAGCCCGGCCAGGAACGCCTGCTGGCGCTGCACCCGGTCCAAATCCCCCATCGGCAGGCCGTGCCGTTGGCGCACGAACGCCAACGCCTGCGAGCCGGACACCGTCTGCACCCCTGCGGAGAAGTCCGCACCCGAGTACGGGTCGTCGACCGGCTCGTTCAGGCACACCTGCACCCCGCCGACGGCCTGGGTCAACCGGTAGAAGCCCAGCAGGTTCACTTCGGCGTAGTGATCCACTCCCACCCCGGTGAGCTTTTCGACCGAATCCACCAACAACTCGCGCCCCTGTTCCGCGGACCGGCGGCGCAGCTCGGAGGGGTTGCTCATACCCTGCTGCTGCAGGTCTTGCTCGGCCTCACTCTTGGCTCGACCGTAGACCGAGTTGATCTTGTGTTCGCCGTAGCCGTCGGGCAACGACATGTACGTGTCCCGCGGAATCGAATACGCCACCGCACGGGAGCGGTCGTTGGGAATGTGCAGCAGGATCAACGTGTCGGTCAGGCTCGCGTCATTGTCACCGGCCTGCAGCTTGTCCAGCACCTCCTGCGGCAACGGGTTGCCCTGCGCATCGGTGCGGCTGTCCTTGCCGACCAACAAGATGTCGGTCGCCCCGTCCGCACCGGCGCCAGCCGTGACCTCGCTGGTGTTCATCCCCGCCCCGAGATCCCGCAATGCCACCCAGCCGTATCCGGTGACCACGAGCACCACGGCCGAGACCACCGCCAGCGCGCTGCGCAACCCCGCACGCCACCGCGGCGACAACCAGCGGCCACTGCCCGAGGACGACGGCACCCGGACCGTGGGCTCGGCGCCGGCCGTGCCAGCAGCCGGTCGGCCAGAGCCCGTACCGTCGACCGGTTGGTCTCGCTGGGGCGCACGCCGTGGTGCTTCCGCACCGCTCCGAGCGCGGGCGGACGTCTCCGAGTGGGGTGGTGGCTGCACCGGCCCGGTCAGCGAGCCCTGAAACGCCGGGCCCGGTTCCTGCTCACGCCGTCCCCGGGCGGTGTCAGGCCGTGCCGGCCGCGGGGGCGGGGCGGGTGGCGCAGCTCGCTGCGGCCTGCCACCGCGTTGATCCGGAGGGGGCGCGCCGGGACCGTGCCGGGACGCGGGGTTCTGCGGCGAACCGTGGCCAGGACGCTGTGCCTGTTCCCGGGGAGGCTGCTGCGCCGGTCCCTGGGAAGGCCGCTGTGCCGGCCTCTGAGGAGGTTGCTGCGCCGGCGGGCCGGGTTGGGAGTGGCCTCCGCGCGGCTCCCGCCCCTGCGGGGGTCGTCTGCGCGGGCCGTCGGCGCCTGCCAACATCCACCTCCCGTGCACTGGCGCGCGTGCTGCATCAGGTCGCCGCTGCCCCCGGTCGGCCTCGTTCCATGGTCCACACGTTCAGCCAGTCTGTGCCACGAGGGGCCACATGTCGGTAGGGTCAGACCCGTCTGGGCGAAGCCAGCTACCCCCGATGTGCCGACACCTCTGAACCGGAGGAGGGCCCGTGCCCGGCATCAGCGACCTGCTCGCCGCGCTCGGCACGCTGCCGCGGCCCGCGCTCATCGCCGCCACCGCCGCCCTGGCCCTGGCCGAATGCACCCTCGGCCTCGGCTTCGCCGTCCCCGGCGAAAGCGGCCTACTGCTGACCGCGGCAACAGTGACCACGCCGGACATGTTCGCACTGCTGACCGCCAGCGTGCCCCTCGGCGCCGCCGTGCGCTACCTCGAAGACATCCTCGGCCAGGCCAGCTGGCTCGTTCTCGGAGCCGTGGTTCTCGCGGTACTCGGCACCGTCGTCGTCACACGTCGCCGCCACCGCACCCAAGACCACGACGCCGCTGTCACGACTCGATGACCCGGAAGTCCCGGCCAGCGAGTACGCTGATCGCGCCCAACATCCTGGCTGGGCGCTTGCCGCGCCCCGAAGGCACCCCCCTTCGGGACGCCCCACCGGGGCTGACGCGTTCTCACGCACAACGTTGGCGCGCAACGTTCAGCTGGCGAGAAACACCAGCAGCATGACCACCGCAATACCTGCGCACACGAGAGTCAACGGCCACAGCTTCCGCCACCACGACCGCTCCGACGAACGAGTCCGATCACCGGTCCCCATGTCACCGAGCATAGTCGTGGGCTGACACTTGATGGCTGACCGAGAGGTTCACGCTCCTGTGTGGGGCGCATTGCGGCACAGAAACGGCGTCTGTCGTCAACGGAGGGGCGCAGTGGTGTTTCACATATCACGGCTCGTGATGACTCAATGCCCAATGTGACGATCCGGGCCTCGCGCCGAGCACGTCGGCTGAAATACCGCCCCCTTTCCTGCTCAGGCGGTTCCTCGTGTCGGACATGCGTGTGCTGTAGTTGTTCCGCACACGTGTCCGATCACGGCGCGGCCGGTCCAGGAACCAGCAAGCCCCGGCTGCCGCGCTGGCGGGGAAGAAAGGTTCGTTGCCGGTGCCCGACGAGTACTCGATCCGGTTCGTCAACATCCTGGTCACTTTCGTGAGACGACGCTGAGTAGCCCCATGCCCTCGCACGAACCGCACCACACACCCAGCACGCACCACCCGTCGACCGCTCAGCGGGCGCGATCCGAGGGTGGGCATCTGTACCAGATCAACCTGTTCCGGGTACTCAGCTTCGCCAGCGTGATCCTGATCCACGTGCTCAGCGGGGCGGCGCTGCTGCCGAGCATGCCCTCGCACGCGGTGCAGATGCTGTTGCACTTCACCCGCGAGGCGTTCTTCGCGCTGACCGGGTTCGTCCTGACCTACCAGGCCCTGCGCCGTCCCCTCCCGGCGCGGCAGTTCTGGCGCAAACGCTTCCCCTGGGTTGCCGCGCCCTACCTGACCTGGAGCGTGGTGTACTGGATCCGGTTCACCTGGGGCGCCTGGCCGCAGACCACCCTCGAGGACGCCCTCGACGGCCTCCTGCTGGGCCTGGTCACCGGCGGACACTGGTACCACCTGTACTTCCTGCTGGTCACCCTGCAGATGTACCTCGTCTTCCCCGCACTGCTGCGGCTGGTGCGCGCCACCGCCGGCCAGCACCGATGGTTGCTCGCGGCCAGCATCGCCGCACAGCTGGCCCTGGCCGGACTGGCCAGCTACGCCCCGCGGACAGGCCTGTGGACGCCCGTACTGGATGAGCACATCGACGTGATGCTGCCGGCCTACCAGCTCTACGCCCTCGTCGGCATGCTCACCGCGTGGCACTTCGACGCGATCCACGCCTGGGTGCGCCGGCACGGCCGGATCGTCCTGGCCGCGCTCGCCGGTACCGCACTGCTGGCGCAGGCCTGCTACTGGACCGTCGTGGCCCACGGCATGTCGCCGCTGCGCGCCGGCACCGTGTTCCAGCCCTGGCTGGTGCCGTACTTCCTCACCGTGCTGGCCACGTTGTACGCCGTCGGCAGCTGGTGGGCCGTGCACCGGCGACCGGGCGACCGGGCCTCCCGCGTGATCACCTACGCTTCCGAGCGCTCCTTCGGGATCTTCTTGGCCCACCCGCTCGTCCTCGATGCCTTGCTCGCCCCCTTCCGCGCCCTCGCCGCCACGATCGGCCCCCTGGCCAGCCTCGCCCTGCTGTACCTGGCCACCATCGCCGGCACCGTGCTGCTGACCGAACTCCTGCGCCACCTCCCCGGCAGCCGCGCCCTCACCGGACGGGCCCGACTTCCCTGGCCCCCGCTCCCGCAGTTCGGACATCCCCGCAACTCATGACCAGCCCGCCGGACGACGAGGTAGCAGAGCCTGCCGGCGAAGCTCCAACCGCCGCGGGGGCCGCGCGGCGTGGTGCGTGCAGTCGCATTCGCATCGCTGCCTATTCACCGCTACGGTGACACCGGCCCCTGAAAAGGCCCCGGCACCGTCAACAGAATGCACTGAGGGATCATGCGCAACACATACACCAATCTCCTCGGGCTGTTCACTCTCCTGTTCTTTCTCCCACTGCTGGTCCTGGTCGGCCGATCGACGCTCACCGGATTCCGAAGAATCGACGAAAACGCCTATATCGACACTCTTGCCAACCCCGTGACGCTGCTCGGCGGGCTCCTCGCAGCGCTGTGGATCCTCTTGAAGCTCACCGCGGGCGATCAACCCTCAAGCGGTCAAAACGACCAGGAAACGTGAATCCTCCGCGCTCGGAACGGGCGCCCCAGAAGGGGACTCCGCGGGGCAGTCGAGCACGGCCGAGTCCCGGCGCGGAGAATTTGGCCGACGAAGAACACCAGCAGCAGTACTGCTGCAACTGAACCGTCCTGGGTGGGTTGGAGGCGAACTGGCCGCGGAACTCGGCTAGCGTTTCCGCCACCTTGGACTTCCCCGGGGTGACGATGTTGCGCCACTCCCGGCCGTCCGGCAGCGTCACGGACTCCGAAACCGGTCCGCCCGCGTACACGGTGTCGCCGCTGTGCGGGAAGAAGTCGGGATCGCGGGCGGTCATCGCCGAGTAGATCGGCATGCCCCGATATCCGGGTTGATCCCCCAGCCCTGTCCGGCGACGTCGCCCGACCACGGGAAACGTACGTCCCGCCGGTCCACGGCCGCGGTGCGGAACCTGCCGGTCAGTGGTTCGCTGTCGGCGCGACCCTCGACATCCTGGGCGATGACGCGGTAGTGCATCTCCTGTCCCGGTGGCAGGCCGGTCAGCAGCAGCTCGCCGGTGCCGTCGGCCTCGGGGTGAGCATCGGGCCGGGAATCCGCACGGCGGCGCGAAACTCCGAGTTGCGGGCGACCTCGACGAACATCCGGGACGGACGGTCCGCTCGGGTCCACACCACGGCGCCGTCCTGTCGGGGATCACCGAGCTGCGCGCCGTGCGTGAGCACCGGACGATCGGCGCGGACGAACCCGGGAGCTGCAGTGGCGGTCGGGGACACGGCCAGACCAGTGGCGGCCAGGCCAAGACCGGTGGCTCCGTGGCGGAGGAGAGCACGTCGATTCAGGCGCACGGGACGGTGTCGACACGTCCGCAGTGGCGCACTCGTCACACCGACACGACGAACACGTGAACCAGGCACCGGGCTCGAGGTGAGACAGACGCCACAGCTGCGCGCGCCTTCGACCTCGATCACGCCCCGATCGCCCTGAGCATGATCAGCGATCCGGGCCAGGTCGAAAACGCTGACTGTCCTGAACTGCGAGAACCACGAGGTGAACGCGTTCCTGACCATCGCTGGAAACCCGACCCCACTGAAGCGGATGCGCGGTGATGCGCATGCCCGATGCGCTGATGCGCATCACCGGGTGATCATGCGTTGGTAGGACGCGTGCCGCTCCGCGGCGACCGGCGCGCGCCGCGTCGTCGCATGACGGGTGGCAAGGCGGAACTCGGTCACCGATCACCGGCGCGGGAGTCCGCCGCGGTGCCGTCTCCGGCCGCGCCGGAATCCGGCCGCGAACAGCCCCGGCCCCGTGGACCCTCCGCGAAGTCGGAGGGACCGGAGTCGGGCACGTCGTCGTCGAGCTCGCCCCGCTCGAGCAGGTAGGCCGCGGTGTTCACCTCGATGGTGCGGTCGCGGTCACGGCGCTCGGCCATCCCAGCACTCCTTTCACCCGGGAAAAGTATCCGCCCTCGGCGAGACCGACGCATCTCCTCGGCCACGCCGATCACCGACGGTCGCAAAGGACGATCATCCGATGGAAGGAGAGTGCCGCGGCGGCGGCACGGCAGCCCCGAAGCGGCGTGCGGAGGTGGCACGATCCCGGCAGGATGCCGCTATGAAGGTCAACAGCCTCTCCCGCGTCCCGTTCGGCACGGCGTTGCCGCCGGAATGTTCCGGCACGGTGACCGAGCACGTCGACGGCACCGAAGGGCCCTGCTCCCGCGGAACCACCTGCACCGGTGGGTACCACGCCCGGGCCGAGGAATGCGTCTTCGCTCCCGAGCAGTGCCGCTACTGCCTCGCGCTGCGCTGCGAGCACAACGTCATCGAACACCGCACCGGCGCCGAGGAATGCCTCGGCCACGGCGCGGCGTGCCCACCCGGGGCCTGGCACAGCGGGGTGCACGTGGACTGCCTCGACGTCTGCGGCACCGAGCACGTCTGCCCACCGCGGCGCGCACTACCAGGCAAGGCCGGCCTCAACTGACCCGGCACGGGTTCCGGCGCTGTTTCCACCGCTGCCCTCGGTGCGTCGGCACCGAGACTCGTGCGCAGGCGGCGACCGTGCGCACGGATGCACCTGGTCGCCGTGCTGCGCGGCGGCTTCCCACAAGGCATCCAGCACGGCCGAGTGCTGCTGCAGCCGTCGGCGGCGGGCCGGGGCCGGTGGTTTCTTCCGGCTCGGCGGCCCACTGCCCACAGCGCCGCAGCACCGTCGCCGGTTCTGCGGCAACACCAGAAACCGCGCAGAACTCGGAACTGCCACGCGCGCAGCCAGCCGTCATCGCGGCTGCGCCTGAGCCGCAAGGCAGTCGGGACGGGCGGAATCCGCGAGGCCACCGCTACGACCATCGCCGAGGCCGCGGTGGAAGCGGCAAAAACACAGACCACCACGATGTCCGGCGAGGAGGTCACCGCACAGCTGGTAGCGGGGCTGGCCGAGGACATGCTGCGCCTCGATGACCGCATCGCCGAACTGGATATCGCCATCGAGAGCCGATTTCGCCGCCACCGACTGGCCGAAGTGATCACCACCATGCCCGGCATAGGCTTCCGCCCCGGCGCCGAATTCCTCGCCGCCACCGGAGATCCGAGCTGGTTCGCCTCCGCCGGGCACTTGGCCGCCTATGCCGGCCCGGCGGCGTAAGTAGCTGTCACCGAACCCTGCATCAGCCCCGCGACACCACACCGCCGAGCGAGTACGATCTTGCTCGCATCGCGTGTTGTCGTGCCGCGGGGAAGGAGAGCCAGGATGGGTGAATCGGCGTTGCCGCCCAGCCAGCAGCCGCACACGGGAGTGGATGGGACCGTGCCGCATTCGGCGCGGCTGTACAACTACTGGCTCGGCGGTAAAGACCACTACGCGGTGGACCGCGAGGCAGGCGAGCAGTACGAGCGGATGTTTCCCGGCATCACTCAGCAAGCCCGCGACAGTCGGAGCTTTCTCGCGCGGGCCGTGCGGTATCTCGTCGACGAGTGCGGCATCCGCCAGTTTTTAGACATTGGCACCGGTCTGCCCACTGCTGAGAACACGCACGAGATCGCGCAACGATGCGCGCCGGAATCGCGCATCGTCTACGTCGACAACGACCCGCTCGTGCTGACCCACGCTCGTGCGCTGCTTGCCAGCACTCCAGCCGGTGCCACCGACTATTTGGATGCCGACCTGCGCGATCCCGCAACGATCCTGCGCCGCGCCGCCGAGACACTGGATCTCACCCGCCCGGTGGGGCTGCTGTTCATCGCGGTGTTGGGCCACATGCCCGATCACGCGAGTACCCAGACGATCGTGCATCAGCTGCTGGGCGCGCTCCCGGTGGGCAGCTATCTCGTCATCAACGACGCCACCAACACCAATCCGGAACACGCCCAGGCCCAGGACCAGTACAACAGCGGCGAGGCCGTGCCCTACCGGCTGCACACCCCGGACCAATTCGCCGAGCTGTTCCAGGGGCTCGAGTTGATCGAACCGGGAATCGTGCCCACCACGCACTGGCACGCGCACACCGCGCCACCGACCACCATCCCCGCCTCCTGGTCCACCCGCGCTGCCATCGGGTACAAAACCTCGGCCACCCCACCTCCGACAGCACCGAGCACGCGTAACCAGGGAGCCTCGATCTAACGGCGCTGTCCAAGGTGCGTGATCACCAACCAACGCAGGTCGACACGGTCGTCGAGATCACCGTCGGCGCGACCGCACGCGTGTTGTTGTGCCACGGATGCGACGCGGCAAAGCCGCAGTCCTCGGGGCGTGCTGGTGACTGGCCTGGTACCCGCCGCGTCGCGGCCCCGGCGGCGCCTACCCCGGAGGCGGCGCGTCGCGGACCGCCACCGTGGTCGAGGTCACCGGCGGGGATACCTTCGACGTTGCCAGCGGGGACACGGTGCGGCTGCTGGGCATCAGCTCCTGCGAGACCAGCACCAGGATGATGCTGGGACGATCGCTGTCCGGGCATCGACACGGTCCAGCCCGCCAAAGCGGGAACGCTCCACGCAGCGTGCTGGCCGTGCTCACCAACCGCCTCTACCTCGGCGAACTCACCTTCCGCGACACCCACGTGCCCCAGGCCCACACCCCGCTGATCCCCCACGAACTCTTCGACCGCGCCCACCAACTGCGCACCCACCGCCGCGACCGCCGCACCCCAACCACCTGCACCCCGTCCACCAGCGACTTCCTTCTCAGCGGACTGCTGCACTGCCCCCACTGCCACGCAGCCATGGTCGGCACCCGCTCCACCGGCAAAACCAAAACCTACCGCTACTACACCTGCTCAACCCGCGCCCGCTACTCCACCGAGGCCTGCAACGCCGACCGACTCGCCGCCGACGCCCTCGAACACGCCGTGCTCCAGTCCCTGACCCGCATCTACCGCGACCAGCGCCACCTGCTGCACGACGCCGTCACCACCGCCCAACACCGAGCCCGCGCCCAGCAACACCACCTGCGCGCCGAACACGACACCGTCACCGCCGAACGCACCCGCACCGACCAAGCCCTGCAACGACACCTCACCGCCTTCGAACACGGCGAACTCGACACCACCGTGCTCAGCACACGCGTCGACGAGCTGACACGCACGCACCGCCAGCTGGCCACCCGCGAGCAGGAACTCACCACCCAGCTGATCGAACCCGCCCACCCGGACGAGGCCACCCTCGAGGCCATCACCGAGCAGCTCGACACCGTCCTCGCCACCGGCCCCCAGGCCGAGGCCAAAGCCGTGCTCGCAGAACTCGTCGCCACCGTGCGCGTCACCGGGCCCCAGCACGTCGTGCCCGTGTTCCGCGTCCCGGCCGGCGACGCCGCGCCCGCGGCATCCTCGCAGGGCACAGAATCGCCGGCCGGGGTTCGCACGGTGCCACATCAGCGGAGGCGGACGGGAACCGACGCGCACACCGACCTCGTCGTCGAAGCACCGGAGATCGAACTCCCCGCCCTGCAACGCCAACCATGCAAACGGGGCCGCACCGGAAAGGGAACCCCCAGCCAGCATGATCCCGAGGAGGCAACACCAACCTCACCCCCAAGCACAGCCGCCGCCCTCCACACGCCCGGCCAAGGGCGTGCGCACGACGGCAGAAGAAGCCAGCGCTGCGCACGCCCACGAACAACACACCTGCACACAGCATCCGCGCGAGATACGACGCGTACTTGTGTAGGAGGGGGCGAACCGAGCCGGATCCCCACGCTCGTTCCGGCAACCGAACTCCAACTGGGACACCGGTCGTGAGCAGGTGCGGACTTACCAGGTCGCCGCGGGCGGCGCGGCCTCAGCGCGGATTCTGTGCCGCCCGGGCATTCCGCTCCGCCGAGCAACAGCTCGGCGGAGCGGATCCCCCGGAGCCACCGACCACCGGAACGCTACCGACCTGAGCAGGAACAGGGTTTGCCCTGTATTCGAAGAGGACCTCGCCACCGAGGGCCCGGTCACGCCTCCGGCTTCTCGACGCCGGATACCGTCGCCGCCGCGGCCCTCTCACCTTCCCAGTAGTCCGCTCCGCGGATGCCGAGCCGGTTCGGGTCGAATACTGGGTCGAGACCGGTCCGCCGCTGGTGGTCGTAGTCCTTGATCACCTTGCGGACCACCGGGGTCAGCAGGAAGCCGCCCGACGCTGGCGGGTGAAGATCGAGCGCAGCGTCCGCTACATGGTCGCCCAGCTGCCGCAAGACCACTTCGACCCCAACCTCTGGGTCACCCTCGCCGGCAAACCTCCCCTCCGCCGCGACGATCCGCGGGGCCTCCACTGAGCACACCGGTCACCACGGGGGTCAGTCCTCCGGACCGCTGCCGCGCCCTCGACGGACCCGCGACGCCGCAGCGGTACATCGCTGCCGAGGGCGGGTGCACACCTCGGATACTTACCGCGAGGCAGAGCGCGACCGGCGAGGCGGCGTCCTGCCAGGGCCTCGCCTCGACGCCGCACGTCGCAGCTCCTGCCGGATCGCGCCCGTGCCTTCCCCTCCCGGCGTTTCAGCTCTCCCGAGGGCCACCGACCCCCGTGGCCCGCAGGCGCCCGAGATCACGCGGCCTCACCTGGTTGGGAGGAGCAAACAGCAGAGAGTTTGTGGGCTTCGGCGACCAGGTACTGGGCGATGCGCTTCTCGTCCTCCTCGTCGCAGCGGATTTCCGGGGCCGCGAGCATGAGGCTTCCGATCGCCGAATCGCCGACCACGATGGGGGCAGCGAGCCCGACGGCCCCCGCGGTGATCACACCGCGGGAAACCGCATATCCGCGCCGGCGGATCTCGACGCACTCGCCCTGCAGTTCGTCGAGCCGTTCGAGGTGTCCCGCCTCGTGCAGGGCGTCGATCACGGAGCTCCGCTCTTCCTCCGCCAAGTGCGCGAGGATGACCACCCGCGAGGCGCCCGTCGTGAGCGGCAGCCGCATGCCCACGTGCTCCCGCAGAGCCAGTCTGTGCGGGCTCTCGACGAAGTCGGCATAGGTGGCGTGGATCCCGTCGCGCAACGCGAGAACCGAGGTCTCCGAGGTCGCCTCGGTGAGACGCTCCAAGTACGGGCGCGCGACGTCGCGCAGGGTGATCTGCTTGCTGGCCGCCCCTCCGAGTCCAAGAGCGAACGGGCCGAGGGTCCACCGCTTCGAATGCGGATCTTGCATCGTCAGCCCGGTCTCGGCCAGGTCTCCGAGCATGCGGTGGACCGTCTGCACGGACAGCCCCGTTTCACGTGCGATCCGGCTCGCCGTCAGCGCTCCTTGACCGCTCCGTTCGACGAATACAGCCAAGACGGCCGCCACGCGGGCGGCCACCCCCTTCGGGGCTTGACGAGGTTCGACGGCTCCATTGACAGCCCCACTCATGTGACCTACTTTACCGCTTATCGCTCAACATGAAGACTTCTCATTCTACGGGAAGGTAAGCTCATGTCAACTTCGGCACCGAGCGGCGCCGGAACGCCGACCGCGAAGCAGGTGCACCGGTTCCAAACACGGATCGGCTTCTGCGCTTCCGGCGGCAAGTTCTGCGACGGCTGGATCCTGGGCGTCATCGGCGTGGCGCTGCCGCTCGCGACCAGCGAGCTCGGGCTGACCACGTCCTGGCAGGGCCTGATCGGTGCCGCGTCGTTGATCGGCCTGTTCATCGGCGGGTTGGTCTTCGGATGGGTCACGGACCAGCTCGGCCGCCAGAGGATGTTCCTGTTCACCCTCGTGACGTTCCTGGTGTGCTCCGCCCTGCAACTGGTCGTTACGGACGCCGCGCAGCTTTTCGCCGTCAGGCTCGTGATGGGCCTGGCCGTCGGCGCGGACTACGCGATCGCCGGGGCCTTGATCGCTGAGTTCATGTCCAAGCAGCGCCGCGGCCCGATGCTCGCCGGAATGATCACGTGGTGGTACTTGGGCTTTTCCCTGTCCGCGAGCACGGGTGTGGCCGCCGCGGCGCTGCTGCCCGCTGACGGGTCGTTGTGGCGGTGGATCCTGGCCAGCAGTTCTGCACCTGCTGCCGTCATGCTGGTCAGTCGGATCGGGATACCGGAATCGCCTCGATGGTTGGCGAGCAAGGGGCGCATGAGCGAGGCGCAGGACATCGCCGAGCGCTACCTCGGTGCCACCAGTGCCGACGAGCTCCTCGCCGAACCCCGGACGCGGACCAGGTACGGCGCACTGTTCTCCCCCGCCAATGTCCGGAAGACGGCCCTGACGAGCCTGTTCTGGATGGCTCAGGTAACGCCGTTCTTCGCCATCTACACGTTCCTGCCCCGCGTGCTGAACGGCCTGCACATCCGAGTGAACGCCACCTTGGGCGAGATCCTGCTCTACCTGTTCCTGTTCGTCGGCAGTCTCGTCGGAGCTCTGCTGATCAACCGCGTCGGACGGCGAAAGCTCTTGATCTGGCCGTTCGGTGTCACGGCGATGACGCTTCTCGTTCTCGGCGTCTGGGCGGACGCCCCGACGATCGTGGTCGTGATCTGCTTCATCATCTTCGCTCTTTTTAACGCCGCGTCGAGCGTGCTACAAATGCTGTACCCCAGCGAAATCTTTCCGACGGACATCCGCTCCACGGGAATTGGTTTTGCGGCAGCCATGAGTCGTATCGGTGCGGCCGTGGGGACATTCCTCCTCCCGATCGGGATGGCATCGTGGGGAGTTGCTCCGATCATGCTGCTCGGGTGCGGCGTTCTCCTCATGGGGCTCGTCATTTCCGCGGCGTGGGCCCCCGAAACGACACGCCTCGAATTGTCCGAAGCAAGTCGACCGCAGTCGTCACCCGACGCCTCCATTGCTCAATCGACCGAAGAGAGTTTTTGATGAGCGACGTCATCATTATCGGAGCCGGCGCCATCGGCGTGTCGGTGGCCTTCAACCTCGCCCGCCGAGGCCTGTCGGTCCAGATCCTGGACAGCGGTCGCGCGGGAATGGGCACAACGGACACCACGTTCGGCATCGACATCACCGCGCGGAAGACGCCGCACAGCTACTTCGAGCTGGCGAAGCACAGCGCCACGCTGCACGAACAGCTGGACGAAGAATACGGACGACCGTGCTGGCGCTTCCCGGCTCCATCAGTGGAGTGGGGGACCAACGCGCACGACCGAGATGTGATGTTCCAACGTCGCGAGCGCCTGCTCGAATGGGGGTACGAGTCGCAGCTCGCCGATCTCGCCGAGCTGCACGAGTTGGCCCCGGGCGCGAAGCTGCCCGCTCCCGGGGAGGACACCGCCGTGGTCTACCCGCAGGCGTGCTGGTACGACACCCGTTCCTACGTCGACAGCCTCCTCGCCCAAGCCAAGCGCGCAGGGGCGACGCTCACCGAGGACGTGCGCATCACCGACCTGCACTACCGCGGCGACGTCCTCGCCGGAGTGCGCTCGGGCGAGCAGGTGTGGACGGCCGACTACGTCATCAACTGCGCCGGCGCTGGTGCCGGAAACGTGGCGAACATGGCAGGTGCCGATCTGCCGTTGAAACTGCTCCCAGGGGTGATCGGCTACCTCGACCCCGTCCCGGGACTGCATCTGGATTCGATCTGGACGCTCTGGACGATCAACTTCCGCCCGACCCGGAACGGCGGCCTGTGCCTGCACTCCTACCCCCTCGACGCGAAGCTGCCCCCCGGTAGCGACGGCAGCACCCCCGTACCCGATGCCCTGACCGAGGAACTCCGCGCCCTCGCTTCATCCGTCCTCCCGGAACGCGCAGTCACAGCACGACTGGAGACACGAGTGGGGGTGCGTCCCGTTCCCGCTGACGGACTACCGATCGTCGGCCCAGCACGGAACGAACCGCGGCTGTACAACGTCGTTTCCCACAGCGGCGTCCACCTCGCCCCGGCCCTGGCGGAAAACGTGGCCGACGACCTCCTTTCCCAGGAGGGCTCTTCCGTCCTCGAAAGTTACCGCGCCGACCGCCCGACCAACGGACACGTTGAAGCCCTCGACGACAGCATGCGCGAGATGACTCTCTCGTACCAAGCCGTTTCAGACGAGGCTCGCGAGTCGAAGAACTGATGCGCAGCCCGACGCGCTGCTTCAGCGAGCACTCCCCGCATCACCAACGAAAACTGCAGCACCCCGACCGGTTCGGGACCGACCCAAGCACAAACCCTGTCAGGAGATCGCAACATGCTCCGCGCACCACTGCTCGCAGCAGCGGATTCGATCCGCATGCGGCGCTTCGTGGAAAGCACCCCGGTGACACGGTCGCTCATCAACCGCTTCGTCGCCGGCACCACGGTCGACGACGCGTGCACGACGACCACGAACCTCGTGCGATCGGACTGCACGGTGAGCTTGGACTGCCTCGGTGAGGACGTCCACGACAGCTCCGCAGCGGAACGAATCGTCGACGAGTACCTCGCGCTTCTGCGGAAGCTCGAGTCCTCCGATCTCGCCGAGAGCACCGAAGTCTCGGTGAAGCTCACGGCGATGGGATTGCTGCTCGAACCCGACGGCGAGCAGCAGGCCCTCTCGCGCACTCGGAGAATATGCGAGAAGGCATCGGAGATCGGCGTCAAGGTAACCATCGACACCGAAAACCCGGAGCTCGTCGACCCCATCTTCCGCATCGGGCACAAGCTGCGCCAGGAGTTCCCGTCGGTCGGCTCCGTCGTTCAAGCGTACTTGCGCGACAGCGAACGCCGGTGCCACGAGCTCGCCGCTGAAGAGGCCCGAGTCAGGCTCTGCAAGGGCGCCTACTCCGCATCCGCGGACCTGGCGTACCAACAGCGCCAGGAAATCGACGACTCCTACGTCCGGTGCCTGGAAGTGCTCGTACGCGGAGATGGCTACCCCATGCTGGCCACGCACGATCCGAAGATGTTGGCTGCAGCCGAGCGAGCGATCCGCAAACAACACCGCCAGCCCGATTCGTACGAAATCCAGATGCTCTACGGCGTTCGACCCGACGAACAGAAGCGGCTCGTAACCGCTGGGCACGCCATGCGGGTGTACGTCCCCTTCGGCACGGAATGGTACGGGTACCTCATGCGCCGACTGGCGGAGCGTCCGGCCAACCTCATGTTTTTCGTCAGGTCGTTGATGAGCAAGTCCTGAACGACTGCACCGCCCGACCCGCACCCATCGCCCGCACGGACCCCACCGGTGAAACGGATCTCATGAACCAGGAAGCACCAAGCCCCGGTCCCGCGTCGACAGAGGCCCACACCGCGCACGTCGGACCACCGTATGCCCGCGCTGTGGTCGTTCACGACCTGGTGTGGACCAGCGGTCACCTGCCCACGGGCCCGGACGGCTCCACGCCAGCCGAGTTCGCCGACCAAGTCGAGGTGGCCATCGACAACCTCGAGCGCACGCTGCACGAGGCGGAGGCCGGCCTGTCCACGCTGCTGAACGTGTCGATCTACCTCGCCGACATCAACGACCTCGACGAGCTCAACGCCTGCTACCGACGCCGGATCAGCGCGAACGCAACACGCACGACGGTCCAGGTAGCCGCATTCCGCGGTGCGAAGCGGATCGAAATGGACGCCGTCGCCCACCTCGAACGGCTACCTCGTTCAGAGGTCCGGGTGCTGAACTGACCAGACCGACTTCTGCCTCCTGTGCATCTGCGGTAGGAGGCCGCGACCCGGGCACAGGGCACCTGCTGCTCTGATCCCGGGTCGCCGCACGACGCGGCTCGCGACGAACGACCTCGGCCGTCCTCGGCCCGAGCCGGTCGTGACGCACCCCGCGGCCGCGCTCAACGGTGGGAGGACAGGGACGCGCCGGATCAGTCGTCCCGTGCTCCGCGACGGCCTGAAGCACTACCCGATCCCATCGGCGCGGTCTGGACCGCGTGACCGTGCTAACCCTGCTCGGGAAGAGTCCACCTACGCGTGTCGTGCTCGCCGAGCCCACGAGGGACGGACCGAGCCCGCGCCATGGCGGACCGAGGTGCCGCTGCCGCTGAGGTCCCCTCCGGACCGACCGGCCAAGACCACCACCACGAGCGGGCGCCTTCGCCGGCCAACACCGCAGGTGATCATCGCCCGGATACCGACGTTCGAGCGCACGGCGACCCCGTGCGAAGGACACGATCGGACCGGAGCCGACGACCCCGCCGCGTTGCTGACCACGCCGATCTTCCCCACCGTCGTGGCCATGGTCAGGCGACAGCGCCCCGGCACCCCGGAGCGGTCGAACTCCAGTCCACGGACGATGGACCTCGGCGAATGCCGCCTGCCTTCCCGTCCCGATCGACCGCACTCGAGGAGAGCACCATGACCGCTACCTACACCTTCGACGCCTTCTCCAGCCTCGACGGATTCGGCGCCGCAAGCGGCAACTGGACCGGCTACTGGGGCAAGCAAGGCCCCGAACTGCTCGACCACCGCCTCGCTGCGTACCGCGAGGAGCAACGGATGGTGTTCGGGGCCAACACCTATCGGGCGTTCGCGCGGATGCTGGCCTCGAGCACCGAGGATTCCGAAGTGCGCGATCCGTGGGTCACCCGGATGCGGAACCTGCCGGCAACGGTGGTGTCGACCGCGCTGGAAGGGCCCCTCGACTGGCCGAACGCGACCCTCGTGAGCGGCGACGCCGTCGACGTCGTCACCCGGCTCAAGGAGGACTCCGAGGTGCCGTTGCGCTCGCACGGCAGCCTGTCGATGAACCGGGCGCTGATGGCTGCCGGTCTGGTCGACCGCGTCCAGGTAACGCTCTTCCCCGTGATCACCGGACAGACCGGAACGGACCCGATCTTCCGGGATGCGGCCGACTTCGACCTCGAACTCATCGAGAGCTGCACACTCGACGACCACATCCAAGAGTTCACCTACCGTCCCACCCTGCATGCCTGAGTTCTCCACTCAGCCCATCCGTCGACGGGCCGAACCTTCCCCGCCGGCCGCGGCAGTGGCGTTCCCCGACGCGGACGGACAGCCAGAGCGGGAGCTGATCGGCGTCGGGTCCAGGTCCCACCCCGATCGATCTCAGTTGTAGCCTCGAACGAGACGGTTCTCGTCGTCGAGCGCCTCCGAAGGCAGGATCGTTTCGTCCTCGGTAGCGGGGTGCTCCTCCGTGGACCAGTTCGGATTCTCCGCAAGCGACATGATTTTCTCCCTTCGGGAATGACGCTCAGGACCTGCTGATGAGTGACCGGAGGAAAAGGGCGAGGTTGGCGCGAGGCGGCGCATGAGGTAGCCGAACCATTCAGTTCCGAAGGGAACGTAGATGCGCATCGCCTGACCGCGCGAAATCGGCCTCTGCTGCTCGTCCGGCCGCGAGCAGCGGTGCGCGCAGCATGGTTCACCCTTCGAAGCGCGGTGTCGGGTCCTTCCAGCGGGGATAGGTGCGCCTGTCCTCGTCGTCGTACGTCCGGGTCATCTCGCACCTGCTGTCGTCGACCGCTTCCGCAACAGGACGACCGGCTCCGTACGTGCCCGAGTTCTGAGTTTTCACACGCCCCCGATCACACCGGGGATCCAGCCGTCGCAGGACGTGCCGCCGGAGGAACCTTGTCTCGCCGGTCGGCTGCCCGGTGCCTGCGCGGAGGACGTTGCACAGGATTGCAATTTCAGTGCAATTTCAGATATCGCAACCTATGCCACACGGATGGAGCTGTCAATAGTCCGGCGGTGTGCGCGGCGCCCGAGGAGTCGCGGGCCGGTGGGCGCTGCCTTCATCGAGGTGGTGCTGCGCCGTTCGCACGCGATGCGCACACCGGGCAGACCGCAACACGATCAACCACCCGAACCCCGATCCGGGCACGCCCCAGATCACGCGAGGCCGAGGTCAGGGGCCAACGTTGGTCGTGAGCGACGCGCTTAGACTGCCCCTGTGGGTCAACATGGTGCTGCCAGTTCGGGCAACGAGACGCGATCTCACGGGGAGTCGGGCGGCGAGCATCCCGTGCGCCTGGTGGACGAGGCGTACGTTCAGCTGCGCGATGACCTGGTGTCGCTGCGGATCCGGCCGGGCGATCCCCTGGACGAGAAGCGGCTGAGCGCTGCGCTCGGGGTCGGGCTCACACCGACCCGGGATGCGATCAAGCGGCTGGTGCTGGAGGGGCTGCTGGTCACCTTCCCGCGCCGGGGAACCTTCGCGACCGAGATCTCGGTCAGCGACGAGCTCTGGCTCACCGAGGTCCGCGAGGACCTCGAAGGGCTGGCGGCCGCGCTCGCCGCCGAACGCGCAACCCCAGCGGAGCAGGAGGCGCTGCGCGAACTCGCCGATCAACTCGAGAGCGACCACGGCAACTACCTCACGAGCGAGAACGTCGAGATCGACGCCGCGATCCACCGCACCATCTACGCGGCCACGCACAACCCGCACCTCGAGGCGAGCCTCAACCAGTACACCAATCTGACCATGCGGATCTGGAACTACGGACTGCGGCGCGCGCAAGCGCACCCCGCGGACTGCCAGGATCAGGCGGACGTGGTCGCGGCGATCATCCGCGGCGACGCGGAGGAGGCGCGCCGCACCGCCCACAAACACCTCCGGGACTTCTCGACCGTGGTGCGCCAGCTCCTGACCAGCTGAACCTGTGAAGGCCGACCCCGGTTCCGACGGTAGCGCACTGCTCGCGAGGCGCACGGACGTCCCGGCCCATGTTCAGCTGGCGAGCAGCGAGCGGACGCTGTTGGAGAAGTCGCGCAGGTGCGCCCGGGCGCCGGCCCGGGCAGCGTCGGCATCCCCCCTCACGATGGCCGCGACCACGTCCGCCTGGTCGCAGGTGGCCGTCGGCTTGTGGGCGACGTTCCGGAGCCCGTAGTGCCAGATCCGCATGGCGAGGCTGGCGTACTGGTTGAGGCTCGCCTCGAGGTGCGGGTTGTGGGCCGCTGCGTAAATCGCGCGGTGGATCGCGGCGTCCACCTCGATGTACGACGTCGAGCCGTGATCGGCCGTCGGGTGGGAGTTGACCAGATCGGCGAGGCGGGACAGTTCCTCCCTCTCGTCGGACGTGGCCCGCGCCGCCGCTAGAGCCGCGGCAAGCCCCTCTAGTTCCTCCCGGATCTCGGTGAGCCAGACCTCGTCGCTGACCGAGATCTCGGCGGCGAAGGTTCCCCGGCGCGGGTAGGTCACCACGAGCCGCTCGAACGTGAGCCGTTTGATCGCGTCCCGCACCGGTGTCAGGCCGACCTCCAGCGAAGCGCTCAGGCGCTTCTCGTCCAGGGGCTCACCCGGTTCGATCCGCAGCGCGACGAGATCGTCGCGGAGCAGCTCGTAGGCACGGTCGGCCAACCGCGCCGGTCGGTTGACCGCCTCCCGGTGAGCCGACCGGCCCGAGCCGGCGGTGTCGGCGGTGTTCTCTTCAACGTATTGACCCACGCGCACAGCGTACCTACCCTCAATCTGAAATTTCAGTTCAACTTTAGTTGGAACTCGCTCTTCCAACAAGAACCTCGAGGAGGCGTCCATGGCTTCGCACGGTGTCAGCGTGGCGGGCAACCCCCGCGGCCCGGAGCCGGTCAACGAGGTGCCGCGGGACTACGCGCCCGGGTCGCCCGAGGCCGCCCGGCTGCTCAAGGAGGTCGACCGGGTCCGAAGCCAGGTGCGGGACCTGCCGAACGTGATCGCAGGCGAGCGCCGCGAGCTGGGCGCAACCACCGACGTCATCGCACCCCACGACCACTCCCGGCACCTCGGCCGGATCCCGGTTGCGCGCGAGGATCAGGTCAACGCCGCGATCGACGCGGCGCTGGCCGCGCGGCACGACTGGTCGCGGACCGCGTGGTGGGACCGGGCGGCGGTCTTCCAGCGCGCGGCCGAGCTGGTCAACGGCAAGTACCGCGATGAGCTCCTGGCCACCACGATGCTCGGTCAGTCCAAGACGTTCCACCAGGCCGAGATCGACGTCAACGAGCTGGTCGACTTCTTCCGGTACAACGTCCACCTGGCCTCGCAGATCTACCAGAACCAGCCGTTCTCGGTGACTGGCGTTCGCAACACGATGGACCACCGTCCGCTGGAGGGCTTCGTCCTCGCCCTCACACCGTTCAACTTCACCGCGATCGCCGGCAACCTGCCCGCCACGCCTGCGCTGATGGGCAACGTGGTGGTCTGGAAACCCTCGGAGAAGTCCGCGCTGAGCAACGAGGTCGTCATGCGGGTCTTCGAGGAAGCCGGCCTCCCGCCCGGCGTGATCAACCTCGTCCACGGCGATGGCGGCACGGTCACCGCAACCGCTCAGGCCAGCGAACACTTGGCCGGCATCAGCTTCACCGGCTCCACGACCGTGTTCCGCAACATCTGGCGCAGCACGGCCCAGAACATCGACAACTACCGCAGCTACCCGCGGCTGGTCGGCGAGACCGGTGGCAAGAACGCGATCTTGGCGCACCCCAGCGCCGACCCGCAAGCACTCATGGTCGCCCTCGTACGCGGCGCGTTCGAGTACCAAGGACAGAAGTGCACGGCTGCCGGCCGCACCTACATCCCGCGCAGCCTGTGGAAGCAGCTCGAGTCCCCGCTGTTGGAGACCACCGCGAGCCTGCAGGTCGGTGACGTCGTGGACCACAAGACGTTCGTCGGCGCGGTCATCGACCGCAACGCCGTCGACCGCCTGCAAAACGCCATCGACCGGGCCGAGGCCGACCCCGGGCACCAGATCCTCGCGGGCGGCACCACCTCGACCGAGACCGGCTGGTTCGTCAACCCGACGATCGTCCGCACGGAGGACCCGAAGGCGTTCAGCATGTCCGAGGAGTTCTTCGCCCCGTTCCTGAGCGTCTACGTCTACGATGACGCAGATTGGGAACGGACCCTCGACCTCGTCGACGGCACCAGCCAGTACGCGCTGAGCTGCTCGGTGTTCGCGAACGACCGCACCGCGATTTCCACCGCGCTGGACCGGCTGCGCGACACCGCCGGGATGACCTACGTCAACGACAAACCCACCGGCGCGCTGATCGGCCAGCAGGCCTTCGGTGGCGGCCGCGGGTCGGGCACCAACGACAAGACCGGCTCGACCCTCGCCCTGCAACGCTGGGTCAGCGGCCGGTTCATCAAGGAGAACATGGCCCCTGACCAGGACTGGACCTACCCGTACATGGGGTGACTCCGACGCCGACCGCTCCGGCGCCGCACGTCGAGCGAGCGGGTGCCGGCTCGTTCGGTCACGCCCTTGACTCCACCCGGGGCGGGGCGGCACCGACGTGGGAATCGAGGAGATCCACCGCCTCGTGCGCGGTCCCGCCGCGGTGCTGATCGGTGGATCCGACCGTCGCCCCCTCCGGCCCCGGTGGCGCCAGCTGGCGCCACCGGGGCCGGAGGGGCGGAACGGGGAACCCGGCCGGGCCGGGTTCCCCGTCATCCGGACCGGCCCGGAATGGACCTCCGTCGTCGAGCTGGGGAGAAGCGTCCTGCTCCGCAGCGCACTCCTACCTCGAAACCGGCGAGGTGCGAGCATCTCCCGTGCTGTTCGGGTCACCACCGAGCTGGCGCTCGATGCGTGCCGTGGCGCTGACCATCGACTCGTCGGTGATGGCGGCCGTGGCCCGGCCGTCGTGAGCCCTCGCGGCCTCGACGAGTCGTGGCTGGAACGACCACAGCGACCGGTCGTCCTCTTCGATCGCCTTCCGAGCCCCGACGATCTTGTACACGCGGCAGCGTTCCCACAACCCCTGGATGACCTCGAGCATCACCGTGTTGCCCCCGGCGGAGTAGAGCTCGGTCAACAGCGCCTCGTCGGCGTCGAGGGCACCGACGACATCTCCCGCGGCCACGCAGTCGGAGATCGCCGCGCAGTGCCTCCCCATCGCGGCCACGGCTGCCTCGGTCACGTGCGCAGCCCCCAGCCGGGCCGCGTCGACCTCCAGGAGCCGCCGTACGTGGTAGACCTCGCGCAGCTCCTCGAGGGTGGGCGCGCGGACGACCGCACCCTTGTGCGGGACGTTCTCGGCGAGACCCGCTTCTTCCAGTCGACGAATCGCCTCCCGGACGGGCATGACGCTCGTCCCGAGCTGCGCGGCGATGTCCCGGATCCGCAACCGGTGCCCCGCGGGCATGCTGCCGTTCATGATCTCTTCGCGGATGGCCGTGAAGACCCGTTCTGTCAGAAGTGACGGACTCTCGAGCTTCGACATCGCCATGACGGCCAATATAAACGCCCACCACCAGTGGTCCCCGCGTCCGCGCGAATCCGGTCCACCTCGTCGCGGTGCACGCGGACGTCCGATGCACTCGTCCGCAACCGCCCGGCACCGCTCCAGCCGCCACGCCATCCCCAACGCCGGATGAATCGCAACCGACATCGACTCGAGCATTGTGTGATTTGTGATCACATCCTACTGTGTGACTACTCGCACAGCCCGGACTCACCACACGTGGGGAAGAGAAAATGCTCAGAAAGCTGCTGCTGCTGGCAGCGGACAGCAAGCGCCTCGAGGACAAGGTCAGTCGCAACCCGCTCACGAGCGGTCTCGTCTCCCGGTACGTCGCCGGCACCACCCTGGACGAGGCCATCACGGTTGCCCAGACCCTCAACGCCAGGGGCATCGACGTCAGCCTCGACCTGCTCGGCGAGACCGTGGAGGAACTGCAGGAATCCGCCGAAGCCACGGACGCCTACGTGGGCACCATCCACGCCATCGCCGAACAGGCGCCCGGCGCGACGGTGTCGGTCAAGCTCTCGCAGCTGGGGGTGGGTTTGGACCAGAGCGTCTGCGCTGGCCACCTCAAGCAGCTGCTCCAGGTCGCCGACCAGTCCGGGGTCACGGTCGAGGTGGACATGGAGCACAGTTCCGTCGGTCCGCAGACGCTGGAGACCTACCGGTCGTTCCTGCCGTCGTACCCGAACACCCGCGTCGCGCAGCAGGCGGCCCTGCGCCGCTGCCAGGACGACCTGAACTCCTTCACCGACGTGAAACCCCGCATCCGGCTGGTAAAGGGCGCCTACCGGGAGAGCATCGACAGGGCCATCTGCGACGGCGGCGAGGTCACCGCCCAGTTCCAGCACCTCACCGAGTGGACGCTGCGCAACCTGCCGGACCCCGCGTTCGGCACCCATGACGACGCCTGCATCGACCACGTGAAAGCGGTCGCCAGTCGGCTGGGAATCGACCCGCGCGACTTCGAGTTCCAGATGCTCTACGGGGTCCGCCGCAACCTCCAGGAGAAGCTGGTCGCGGAGGGTTACCGGGTCCGCGTCTACGTCCCGTTCGGAAGTCAGTGGTACCCGTACCTGATGCGGCGGATGGCCGAGCGCCCCGCCAACTTCCTGCTCTTCCTGCGCTCGCTCGTCGAAGGCTGAGCACCACCTCGGTCCCGCCGGCGTCGACCGCGACGAGGTCAGCGCACCTGCGCGGCCGCGGTCGACGCCGCGGGGCGGCCATCCGCCAGGTCGCCCGGCTCCTCACCGGCGCGGTTCTTTCCGCCGAGGACAGCGGCAAGGGCGTCTTCCGGGAAGAACAGCACCAGCATGGAAGGACGAAACCTCATGACCGCGTACGACCTCCTCGTCGTCGGTGGCGGCCCCGCCGGCGTCGGCACCGCCTACCGGCTACGCGACTCCGGCTTGGCCGTGAAAGTTCTCGAGGCGCAACCGGAACCGGGCGGGCGAACGAAGAGCGTCCTGCTCCCCGGCGGCATGGCCAACACCGGGGCGCTCTTCGCCTACCGCGGCACGCCGGCCGAAGAGCTCGTCACCGAACTCGGGCTCGAAACCACGCCTTTCGAGCCGACCACCTACGGCATCTCGGTCGACGGCTGCACCTCGGTCGGCACGAGCAACGCCGATGTCGTCAACGCGCTACCGCTCTCCGCCGACGATCGTGCGACCCTCGCAGCGACCCTCGATCGCGCGGTCGCGGAATACCGCGAGCACACGCGGGACGGCCAGTTCACCGCCGACGCGCACCAGCTCGCCGGCGAAACCGTGGCACAGCGGTTCCGCTCGCTGCCCGCACGCGTCCGGGACGTGCTCGGAACGGCAGTGCGCGGCGGATCCGTAGGCGACACCGAGCACCTGAGCGCGCACTACGCCCTGCGGTACTTCGCGAGTTACCCGGCCCACGAGGACCAGAACCGCCTGCTCGTCCTCAACGGCATGCAAGCACTCACGACCGGCATGGCCGCACACCTGGCACCGGGAACGCTGGAACCCTCCACCCGGGTCACCAAAGTGGCCTTCGACGCCCCCGCGAGCGAATACACCGTCTCAGCGACGAGCCCCGCGGGGGACGTCGAATACCGCGCCCGCCAAGTGCTTCTCGCCGTGCCTGCGCCCCTCGTCACCTCGCTCGTCGAGGAACTTCCGCCCTGGAAGCACGCGGCTCTGGCACGAGTCGAGACACCGGGCAGCACGACGATGGTCGTGGCCGCCGACGTCAGCGGTGTCGAGCACCACCGCGACTGGGCTTTCGTCACCACGGTCGGACGCCGGTTCGACTGCATCATCAACCCATCTCCCGGCCGGAGCACCTCCGCGGAGGAGCCCGAGATCGCGCATTTCGTCTGCCTCGGCAACTCGGCGGGATACCGGCCTGAGCTGCCTGGCGACCCGGAGCAGGAAGCGGCGTGGCTGGAGGACTTCCTCACCGTTGCCCCCGACCTGCGCGGCCGGGTCCGCGGAACGCACGTGCAGACGTGGGAGCACTGCTTCGCCCTGCTGAGCCCGGAACGCGCGTCCGCGATCGACGATCTGCAACGGCCGGTCGGCGCCATGCATTTCGCCGGTGACTGGACCTCGCCTTCCGCGGGGACCCACGGTGCCCTCGCCGAGGCCGAACGAGTCGCCCGCGCAGTGCTCGCCACCGCCGACGAGGCCGTGCACTGACGTGTCGGTGAACAGCTCCGCAGTTCCAGGTGCCGACGTCCCCGGTGGTCGGTTCTGAACTCGCAAGTCCCGCAGAACTCGGAGGCGTACTCGCAGAGCTCACCTCGCTTCATGTCGCCTGCGCAAACCCGGCGCCGTGCGAGGAGGACGCTGCGGGGACGGACGGTCGTGGTCCACGGGCAGTGCGGCGGACCTCGGTTTCCGCCCAGCGACCGGATGACGGACGGTGCTGACAACGCCCGTCTCCCGGCCTCAGGACATCCGCAGAACGCCGTGCATCCGACTGCGGGAACCGACTGCAACGCGCAAGACGTGAGGGGCTTGGTGCTCAGGAGGCCGGCTCCGCGGTTTCGGGTGCACGGCCGCCGAGCTCCCCGTGGGCAACGATGCGCAAGCACTCTTGGAACGTGGAGCCCGCACCATGTGCAGGGGCGCCGCGGGGAGGGAACGCGAGCGTCATCGTGGTCGTGGGACCGGAGGAGATGGGAACCACGCGCACCGTGTCCGGTTTGAATCGGGAGATCGACTCCGGAAGGACCGTGAATCCCAGACCTCCGGCCACGAAGCCCAGTGCGGTCTCCTGGTGGACGACCCGGTGCGTCACCGTCGGCGACGGCACGGAACCGCTGAAGATCGACCGGAGCTGGGTGACGAATCCGGGCATGTCGCGCGCGGGGAAGCTGATCATCGGTTCGCCTGCGAGTTCGTCGGGCGTCACTTCGGCGCGCGACACCAAGCGGTGATTGGAAGGCAGGCACGCGACCAGCTGCTCGGTGAAGAGGTGCTGGAGCGGCAGGCCCGTGCTCGGGTCCCCGTCCCGGACGATCCCCAGGTCCAGCGTTCCATCGTGCAGCTGCTCGAACTGCTGACCACTGGTCAGAGGACTGAGCGCGAGCTTGACCCCCGGCAGCTCTTGGCGGAAGCGCCGCACCGCCAAGGGCATGACGCCGTAGCTGGCAGAGCTGACGAACCCCACGGTCAGCTTTCCGGCACGTCCAGCACGCACTTCGTGCAGGTCCGAGACAGCGTCGTCGAGAGCTTCGAGCAGTCCGTCGAGCCTGTCGCGCAGTTCTTCACCCTCCGATGTGAGTCGCACCCTCCTGGTCGTGCGGTGGAAAAGCTCGACACCGAGATCGGACTCCAGCTGGCGGATCTGGTGGCTCAGCGGGGGCTGGGAGATGTGCAGGCGTTCGGCAGCCCGACCGAAGTGGAGCTCGTCGGCGACGACCATGAAATACCGAAGACGGCGGATCTCCATTCGGAGAATTATAGATGACCCGTGTATCAGTACGCGATGAACAAGTCTTGGACGGATCCGAGTGCTATGGGGTGTGATGTCCCGGACCATCCCATCTCGTAGCCCATCGGAGGCGTTGTCGTGCCTCGACTCCAGGCCCAATACGCCGTCATCGGCGCCGGTTTGGCAGGTTCCGCAACCGCCTGGCAGTTGTCCTCTCGAGGACACGAAGTCGTCCTGCTCGAGCAGGCGAGTCCCGCCCACCACGGTGGAAGCTCCCACGGTTCGGCGCGGATCTTCCGCTACGCCTACCCCGAGCACTTCTACTCCAGGTGGGTAGCGAAGGCCAAGCCGCTGTGGGACGAAGTCGAACGGCGGTCAGGCAACAAGGTCATCACACCCACCGGCGCTCTCGACTACGGTGCGCGACGTCGCCCCGAACGCCTCGCACAGGTCCTCGGAGATCTCGACATCGACCACGAGCTGTTGAGCACCGAGCGAGCCACCGAGCGGTGGCCGCAATTCCACTTCGACACCCCTGTGCTGTGGCACCCGGGGGCCGGCGTGATCAACGCTCAGGCCGCCGTGGAGGCGATGGTCGGGCTCGCCGGGGCGAACGGCGCACGTCTGCAGACGGGTTGGCACGTCGCGTCGGCTGCTCGCTCGGGAAGCGGCTATCTGCTCGCCTCGACGAACGGGGACACCGTGGACGCGGAGCGAATCGTGGTGTGTGCCGGCGGCTGGTTGCCCGATCTGCTGTCGAAGCTACCGCTTCCGGAAGGATTCGTCTCCGGACTGCCCCCGCTGACAGTCCGCCAAGAACAGGCCTACCACTTCCCGTACCGGGATCGGTCTGCGGAAGGCGAGGACGGCCCCTCCGCTGCGCCGTGGCCCACCTTCATCCACAAGAACGAGCACATCCAGACCTACGGCTTACCCGGTGGCGAGGATGGCGGTTTCCGCGGTCAGAAGGTCGCGGAGTACAACGGAGGCAAGCCGATCGCTTCCGCTCGGCATCAGGACCAGATCGTCGATCCCGGCAACCGCCAACGCGTCACTCGCTACGTGCGGGAGAACGTTCCCGCCCTGCGGCCGGAACCCTATGCGGAGACCACGTGCCTGTTCACGAACACTCCCGACGAGAACTTCATCCTCGATCGCGCTGAGGGGATCATCGTCATCTCCCCCTGCTCCGGGCACGGGGCGAAGTTCGCGCCCTTGATCGGGCTCCTGGCCGCCGATCTGACGAGCGCCCCGGACACCTCGAGCGCTCTCGTGCCCGCGCAGGTCCGTGCCGCGACCGGGGCAGGTTGAGGGCACCATTCCGACGAACGTCCCGGCTCCCCCTTACGAAGGAACGCACATGCCTGACGGGTTCAACACGGTCATGTCGTTGCTCAGCGATATCGACGACGTCGGTATCGATCCGACCCGCGGTGGGTATTCGCGCCCCGTCTTCTCGCGTGCCGAGCTCAGCCTCCGGGAGTGGTTCGCCGCGGCCGCTGCGAAGCGCGGGCTCGATGTCGAGACCGATCGCAACGGCATCATGTGGGCCTGGCTCGATCTCCCATCCGGCGAACGCAACGACGCGGTGGTCACCGGAAGTCATCTCGACTCGGTTCCAGGCGGCGGAGCGTTCGACGGCCCCCTGGGGGTCGCCTCCGCGCTCGCCGCGGTGGACCTGCTCCGGAGTCGGGGGCACGAGCTGCAACGCCCCTTGGCCATCGCCGTCTTCCCCGAGGAGGAGGGGTCGCGGTTCGGATCGGCCTGCCTCGGTTCGGGTCTGATGACGGGAACCCTGGAAGCGGGTCGAGCGCTCAACCTCAAGGACCCGGCGGGCGACACGCTCGCCGATGTTGCCGCTCGGAACGGGTTGGACCCGACCTGGCTGGGACCGGATCACGACGCGATCGGACGAATCGGGGCCTTCGTCGAACTGCACGTCGAGCAGGGGCGCGGCTTGGTCGACCTCGCTCAGCCCGTGGCGATCGGCTCCTCGATACTCGGCCACGGTCGGTGGCGGTTCACCGTCACCGGGCAAGGAAATCACGCGGGCACGACGCTGATGTCCGACCGGCGTGATCCGATGACCGTGGCCGCGCACATCGCCCTGGCCGCCCAGGACGCCGCACGGTCCACACCGTCCGCCCGCGCTACCGTTGGCCGGATCGCGCCCTTTCCGGGCGGCGCCAACGTCATCGCCTCCTCGGTGGAGGTGTGGCTCGACGTCCGACATCCGGACGGCGGCGTAGTACGAGAAATCGTGCGCACCATCCAGGACTCGGCGGAAGCGTTCGCGGCCCGTGAGGGTTGTTCCGCCGCGGTCCGCGAGGAGTCGTTCAGCCCCACCGCCTACTTCGATCGCGACCTTCACCGTCGCATCGCACGCATGCTCCCGGAAGCACCCACGCTGGAAACGGGGGCCGGCCATGACGCGGGGGTACTCGCACCGTTCGTGCCGACCGCGATGCTCTTCGTTCGAAATCCCTCGGGTGTTTCGCATTCCCCTGAGGAACACGTCGAACCGGCGGACAGCGAGGTGGGCGCCGAGAAGCTCGCGGCTGTGCTCGCAGATCTGACCGGCCGATCACTTGCCGCTGGTCTGATCACGGCTCCTTGACGGAAGACCGCGCAGCCCGGTCAAGCCCGTCCGGCCGTGCCGTTCCCGCCTTTTGCGGTCGCGTTCGCAGCCGGGGTGGGCGCACGTGGAATGCTGGCGGCTACTCGCGCGCGCCGATTCGTCTACTCCCAGTCACTCAAGTAGATCTCGGGAACCGTCACTACCGCGCTCGTGGTGTGCGGCATCGCGCCGATCGGGGCGAGGTCCGTCGCCGACCGCTGGTTGCCCCGCTGGTCATCCTGTTCCCCGTCGGACTGGCCATGTGCCTGCTGCGGTCTCCGCGTGGCGCCGCGCACATGCTCGGCGAAGCGTGGTTCGAGAAGCAGATCTCACGTGGGGATGGGCGGTATTGCCGATTCCTCCCCGGTTGGTGGCCCCCGACCTCCCCCGGGGCACCGCGGAGCGACCTCGGTCGAGGGCGATTCCCGCCCCAAGTCGCGGCACACGATACCGGCAGGCACCTGCATTCCTCGGTGAAACGGTAAGGATGCGCGAGACGAGAGCGGAGCGAAGCACAGCGCAAGAGCCGCTCACGACGGGCCGGCTCTCAACGTGGTGGCGCTGGGCAGGCGGCGCGACACGCGCACGCGCTGCTCGCTCGGTGCCGCCGGGCTCCGGAAGACCTCCGACCGCGCGCAGTTTGTGCATCACGTCCCCGGTCCACAACCGACTCGTGGACGAGCACGCGGCACCGCACTCCTGACCGGAGTTCCAACGGCCGGGGGTGCAGCGGAAGGACGCTGCGGACGACAGATCCGGTGACCGCGACCGCAACCGCCGTCCTCACCTGCTTCTCCCGCGCACTCCGCCGTCCCGGTGTGGTCCGTTCGGGCAGCAGGAGCCGCACGCAGGCGGTGGCAGGTCCGGGGTCCTCTTCGCCTCCGCCGGTCCGAGAGCGGTGCCGGGGACGCGCGGCTGGCCGACCTTGGAAGTCCAGGCTCCCAGCGCCGCCTTGTTCGCGGGGATGATCGGGCGGCTGAGCCTCGCGTCGACCAGCGGATGGTTCCGATCTCAGAGGTTCCTGGCCCGCTCGAGATCACCTGCGCGCACGGCATCGTGAACGGACCACGAGCTCGGACGGAACCGCGTTGGCGCTCCCCGCCACGGCACCCGTTGCTCCTACCACGAGGCCGGGCAGGAGCAGGGCGTCCCAGCCGGCGAAGGTCGAGATGACGTCACCGTGGTTGCGGACCAGTTGGGCGGACCGGGCCAGGTCGACCGTCGTGTTCTCGATGAATCGGGCGTTGTCGACTTCGCGGGCCAGTGCGCCGACGGTGGCGGGATCGATGTCGACTCGCCGTGGTGACGGCCAGGTCGTGCAGCAACCGGGACGCCGGCCGACCCGGCCACGGTACGCGTGGTCCAGCGACTCCCCGAGCGTCAGCGTTGATGAACGGCGCATCATCCCCCGCCGTGGTGGTTTCCCCGCTTCACCGATGAACGGCGCAGCGGGGAAACCACCACGTTGACGATCCAAACCCCTCCGGAGGACCGTGCAACGTGGCACCACGGTTCCCGTCCCCGGGACCCCTTACGAAGAACTCGTGGTCACGGGCGTCCCCGAGGGATTCGCGGATCGCGGCTGGCTGGCCTCGGAGAGTTCGAGGTTCGTCGTCTCGGGGGCCCACATGACGGAGACCGTTAGGCCCATGACGAGCACGGCGCACCCGAGGAGCATGACGGGGCCGGCGCCCCAGGCGGCGATGCCGACGGGGAGCAGGAACGTACCGACCGCGGCGCCGATCCGGCTCATGGAGGCGGCGAAACCGATTCCGGTGGAGCGGATTTCAGTGGGGAAGATTTCGCTGGGGTAGAGCATCTGGAGCACGGCGGAAGCCGAGTTGAACAGAGCGAAAACGATGAAGCAGGTCACGATCACCGCGGTGGGGGCATCGCTCCAGACGCCGAGGACGAGCAGCGTGATGGAGGTGACGACGAACGGCCAGATCAGCAGTTTGCGCCTGCCGACCTTGTTGATGAGAGCAGCGCCGATGAAGCTGCCCACGAACAGGAACATGTAGAGCAGGATTTCGCCCAGCTGTTCGCCGACGTTGAGCTGGAGCCCGTCCATCACCTGGGGCAGGAAGGTGTAGATCGCGAAGAACGGGGTGACCTGAGCCAGCCAGAACAGGCTGGTCAGAGCCGTCTTCCGCACGTTCGCCGGGGAGAACAGCGCGGCGTAGGAGGTCCGCGTTTGCGGTTCGGCCATGAGTTCGCCGGTGTCGGTCATGCCGAGGTAGCGCTGGGCGATGTCGCGGGCCTTGTCCTGGTGTCCCTTGCTTGCCAGCCACCGCGGTGATTCGGGGATACCGATTCTGGCAACGAGCATGATCACGGCGGGCAGGGTGCTGCTGGCCAGGATCCAGCGCCACAAGTTGCCGTCGTGGGGGAACAACGCGGCGGCGGCCACGCCGGAACTGGCCGCGATCGAGAATCCCAAGTACCACCACACGACCATGCCGGCCAACATCGGGCCGCGACGTTGCTTGGAGGCGAATTCGGCGATCAGGGCTCCGGCGATCGCGTAATCGGCGCCGACGGCCAGTCCCATCACCAGCCGCACGATCAACAGCTGGACGGCGTCGGTGACGACCAACTGCAGGGCCGAGCACACCAGGAACGTCAGCAAGGTGAAGAGGAACATCTTCTGCCGACCCATCTGATCGGTCAGCCACCCGAAGATCAATCCGCCGACGAACAGGCCGATCAGCGACGCGGAACCGATCAAGCCCTCCCAAGACGCGGTCAGCCCGAGATTGCTGCTGGCTAGTGGCAGCGCCACGCCGATGACACCGAGAATCCAGCCATCGCAGAACTTGCCGCCCGAGGCGCAAAACCCGATCCGCGACTGGAACCGGCGCACCTGCTTCGTCGACGGTGGCGCCGCAGCACCACTCGATGGCGAAGTTGACATGGTTACACCTTCCTGACGATCAGAAATCGTACTGAAATTTCAGTAAAATGTTAGGTCGGACTATATGGCCGCCATCACAACGGGTCAAGAGGTGTAACGAGTCAGAACAGAAAAGTCGGGTTGCGGTCGTGTCGACGCCCGACCGGAGCCCGCAGTAGCGCACGTGGTCGTGCGTATACCGAACACGATTACCCCAGATCACAGCACCGCGGCCGCGGATCGCACAGGGCAACTCGCCCCCGTGTGGCATCGCTTCCCCGCTCCAGCCGGAGCAGTGTGGCCCTACACGAGCAGCCCGAGGACGCTGTGAACGGCCCCGTTGATCTCCAGGTCGAGGCCCCTCACGTGCGCGGACTTGCGGAGGTGGAGCTCTTGCGCGGGTCGCCGGGTTCGGGGGTGGCCTTCCCGGCGAGAGCTACCCAGAGATCCGGATCGAAGTGATCTCCGGGTAGCTGGGCGACCATGTATCGGACGCTGCGTTCGACTTTCACGCGCCACCGGCGTGCTGCATCGTCGCCGTCGCCGTTGCGGATCGCTTCTAAGATTCCGGCGTTCTCGCGTGCGATGAGGTCGACTGCCGCTGCGCCGTAGTCCAGGTGCAGGATCGAGATGAACATCCGCAGCCGCATCGTGAGGCGTTGGAACATCAGCCCTGTCTCGGGCAGGTTCGCCGTTTGCGCGATCGCGTCCTGGAAGCGCAGGTCGGCGTCTGCGATGCGGGCGTGCTCGCCGCGGCGGGCCACTGCACTGACATCGTCCAGGGCAGCGTCAACGGATTTGAGTTCGGGCCGGCGCAACACGGCAACTCCGCGCATGAGCACGGTGCCCAGCACGGCCCGGGCGGCGTAAAGGTCGAGGACAGTAGTGGAATTGACACGGGGAACGGCTGCTCCGCGGTTGGGGATCCGCTCGAGCATCCCTTCCTCGGTGAGCACGCGCAGCGCCTCCCGGACAGGGCCGCGGGAAACTCGGAGCCAGGCCGCTAGGGGTGCTTCCTTGACGCGCTGGCCGTGGTGGAACTGACCGGTGGCAAGGGCTTCGCGCAGGAGCTGGATGATGCGGTCGGTGTTGCGCGGCGCGCCGGACGAACTGCGGGTTGTTCCCCCGGTGAAGTCACGTACCTCGGAGCTGGGCCACCTCGCACCTGGGACCTCGTCCTGTCCCTCGTCGCCGGAGTTGCCGTTCCGAGCAGCACCGGTCCGCCCGATCCACGAGAAGGGGCTCGTGCACGGTGTCCAGGCAGTGCACCAGGCCCGCAGTTCGTCGCGCAGGCCGGCCAAGGAGGACGCGAACCCGGGCATGTGTTCGTGATCGTTCAGTGGATTGCTCGCCAGGAGGAGCTCGATCTCGTCGATCCACGACGAGCTGGTAGGAACGTGCTCCTGCCGGAAGCGGGGATGCCGGCGCCGCCAGGCCTCGATCACCTCGGATGCTGCGGTGCCCGGCTGGCCGTCGACGAGCAGGTGCACTCCCAGGCCCGCGGCCACGCTGCGATCGAGGGCCTCCAGGAAACCGCGCAGCGATGCGTGAGTCCTGGACGGGTCGTGCGCGGCGCGCTTGCCGCGGAGCGATGCGAACGCGTGCGCTGCGGCGAGGGTGTTCCTCGCTTCGGTGGAACGTCCGTCCACCGGCAATGCCGGTGCGGCCGGAGTGATTTCGCCCTGCGGTAGGGACGTGGCGGGATCGTCGACGGCCACGGCGAGAACCCGCAGCGGAGGGGCGATGAACAGCCCGGCGATGTCGCGGACCTCGGCGAAGACCAACGCGGGCCGCCCGCCCGGTCGCCGTGGCGGTCGGTCGGACCACGACTGGAGCCGATGGGCGCGCCAGAGCCGGCTCACCGTCGTCTGACTGAGTCCTATCTCCGCCGACATGGAGCGAGTTGACCAGGATCCGCCGTCGGCGGGCGGGGTCAACGTGCGCACGAGGAGCTGCGCGACGGTGTCGTCGCAGATCACGGGAGGCCGCCCTGACCTCGGGCGCTCGTGCAGACCATCCAGGCCGTCGGACAGGAACCGGGAACGCCACTTACCGACCGTGATTCGGGAGATCCCGAGCCGTTCGGCCACGGCAGTGATGGTGGGTTCGCGTTCGCACGCCAGCACGATCTGCGCACGTTCCGCCAACGCCCGCGGGCAGTTGCGGCTGTGGCTCCAGCTCAGCAATGCGGCGCGGTCGCCGTCGGTGAGCACGACTGGGTCGTTGGACCTGCCGGCCATGGGGCCGAGTGTAAAGGAACTTGTGCCTCGTCTGAAGTTCAGCGCCACGTGCACGGGCGAGACATTGTTGACCACCGGGTGTTTCCGCATACCTTCTCGCTATCCCAGCCACGTCGTCGGAGCTCGCAAGGGACCGCGAGCTCGGAGCAGCAATCGGGACAGCGGTTGTCAGGAGCCGTGGCGGCGCTGCGCCGCTCCACACCTGTTGAGCTGCGGAGGCCGGACCTCGAGGAGAAAGGATGTCGTCGATGCCAGCGATTCACCGCGATCACCTCACGGAGATGTGCCGCGACGCCCTGCTGTTCGTCGGCGTCGGAACGCGGGACGCGCAGGTGCTGGCGGAGGCGACGGTGGAAGCCGAGGCCCTCGGCATCCAGGCCGTGGGAGTGGCGCATCTCTTCGACTACCTCGACGGCTACCGCAAGGGGCGGATCAGCACGGCGGAGCAACCCGTCGTGCGCAGAGCGGCGCCGGCAGTGATCGACGTCGATGCGCGGGGCGGACTCGCCCAGGTCGCGTTCACGGAAGCGCTCGACGTCTTCCAGGACGCCGTCCGAGAATGCGGGACCGCCGCGCTCTGGATCAGGAGCTCGTTCACCTGCGGCGAGCTCGGCTACTACGTGCGTCACCTCGCCCGCAGCGGCGACGTCATCGCGCTCGCCTCGGCCAACAGCCCTGCCCTGATGTCGTTGGGTGGAGCGGTACGGCCCGTCCTCGGCACGAATCCGCTCGCATACGGCATTCCCCGTCCGGGTATGCCGCCCGTCGTCATCGACCAGGCCTCGTCAGCGACGGCGTTCGTCAACATCCGGCGGGCGGCCGAAGCCGGGGAGGCCATCCCGGCCGGATGGGCGCTCGATTCGGAGGGTGAGTCCACCCAGGATCCGCAAGCCGCCCTGGAGGGCACGCTTCTGCCGTTCGGCGGCCATCGCGGCGGGAACGTCGCCCTGCTGATCGAGATGCTCGCAACGCTGTCCGGCGGGTCGTTCTCGCTGGACGCGCCTCCGTTCGACAGCGGAAGTTCCTCGCCGGACATCGGTGTCTTCCTCCTCGGCCTCAGCTCGGCCAACTTCCCCGGCTCGGTGGAACGGCTGTCCCAGCACCTCGAGGATCTCCGGCATCACCAGCACGTCTACCTCCCGGCCCTCGAGCTGGACGAGCCACCCACCTCGATCGAGATCAGCGCTGAGTTGTTGGGTCGCTTGGGGAACGCGAAAACCGCGGGTTCCTGACGACGTCGACGACGGGCATTCGCCAACGCGGTGTCCCACCACGCACATCGGAAGGAGCGTGAATGTCCTACAAGCGGATGGTCCAGTCCGTCGAGGTCCACTCCGGCGAGCCGATGCGAGTCATCACCGGCGGTGTCCCCCACATCCCCGGCGACTCGGTGTACGAACAGATGCGGTGGCTGGAGCAGAACGATGACCAGCTGCGCCTGATGATGCTGCGCGAACCTCGCGGCTACCCGCCTTTGTGCTGCAATCTGGTCGTTCCGCCGAAGCACCCCGATGCCGCCGCCGGCTTCATCGTCATGGAGCAGGTGGAATACCCGGTGATGAGCGGCGGAAACACCATCGCCGTCGCCACCGTGCTGCTCGAAACGGGGATGATTCCCATGGAGGAGCCGATCACCAGGTTCAAGCTCGAGGCCCCCGCGGGACTGATCGACATCACTGCCGAATGCCGCGACGGAAAGGTGGAGCGCGTAACGTTCGAGAATGTTCCTGCCTTCTCCGCGCATCGCGACGCCGTGCTGGACGTGCCGGAGCTCGGAAAGGTGACGGTAGACGTCGCATGGGGTGGCATGTTCTACGTCATCGCCGACGTGGCACAGTTCGATTCCCTCGAACTCGTACCGGAGCGAGGACGGGACATCACCAGGGTCGCGGCTCTGATCCTGAAGGCCGCGCAGGACCAGTTGCCGGTGGAGCACCCGAACTACCCGGGAATCGGTATCACCATCGCGCAGCTGTCCGGTGCGACGGACAATCCGGAGGCCGACCGGAAGAACGCAGTCATGGTCGCGAGCGGGCCGATCGATTTCGACGACCCCGCGACGTGGACCGGCGGGATCGACAGGTGCCCCTGCGGCACGGGCACCTGCGCCAAGATGGCGTCGCTCCACGAGAAGGGGGAACTCGCACTGGACCAGCCCTTTCGGCATGAAGGGATTCTCGGGAACTTCTACACCGGCGAGTTGGTCAGGGAGGTCACGATCGGAGATCGAGTTGCGGTCGTTCCGACCATCAGCGGGCAGGCGTGGATCACCGGCTACTGCAACCACGTGCTCGATCCCCGCGATCCGCATCCGAACGGATTCACGGTCGGTGACATCTGGGCGCCCGAGCAGAAGCTCGTCTAGGGACAGAACGCGCCGGCCCCGCTGCTGCCCGGCACTGCGCGAAGCGAACCCGCTCGGACTCCCGAGGACGGTCAACGAAGCGGGGGACTCGCGCCGCTGGGACTCGCCGCAGCGGTGAACCCCGCAGCAGCCGTGCCGGCAGGGACGCTCCACGCGTGAGATGCCCCAGCCGGCAACGGTCGCCCTGCGCATCGTCATCGACCGCCACGACCCCGATGCGTCGCCTGCGGAGATGCGGAACACAGGAACGATGTGCTGAGGCCATCAGCGGAGGCGGACGGGAACCGACGCGCGCACCGACCTCGTCGTCGAAGCACCGGAGATCGAACTCCCCGCCCTGCAATCAACCGCGCGAACGGCGGTCGCACCGGAATGGGAACGCCCAGCCAGCATGATCCCGAGGAGGCAACACCAACCTCCGATCCCTCCGCACTACCGACCCGGTTGGAGCGTCGGCCGCTGCTCGACCCGCACCGTGGAAGGAGTCGCGCGTTCGCCATTCCGACGACGCACCCACCCACTCGCCACCGACAGCACTGAAGGGCTCGGAAAGGGGGTGCATCCGTTGTGCGGGTGGTGATTGATCGGCGCCGGAGACGCTACGGCCTTGGAACGTGGTGGCGGAGCCCTGCTCGCCCGCCGCGCGGGCAGCAGGCCCTCGACATCAGCGCTTCATGCTCGCGAGAACCGCCTTCGCCGCCTTCTCACCCGACGTCGCCGCGTCCGCGAGCGACGGCATGTCGAGTTGGTAATCGCCGGCCAGGTGGAGCGGCCCGAGGGGGTTGCGCAGCGTCGGCAACGAGTCGCGCCGCCCGGGCGCCCAGAACGGCACGACGCGGTGGTGGCGTCGCACGATTCCCTCCCCGAGCTTGCCCCTGAGCTGAGGGTAGATGGAGAGCAGGTCCTCGCTGAACCGCGCGACGATCTCGTCGTCGGAGAGCTCGAACAAGTCGTCCGCCACGGCGCCACCGGCGAAGCACGCCAGGGCACCGCCCGGCTTCCGCGGGCCGTCCTTGCGCAGGGCGGCGGCGTGGTTGAACATCGCCTGGAACGACAACTGCGGCGTGGACACGGCGAAGTAGTCGTCCCAAGGCTGGGGCCCCTCCTCCTCGGTGAAGAAACCGACGATGACGTAGCGGCCGTAGCGAATGTCGTGGAACGCGTTGCGGTAGGACTGCGGAAGCTCCGGGAGGATCTGCAGCGCGACGTCGCTGGGAACTGCGACGATGGCGCGCTTCGCGCGCACCCGCACCGGCCCGCCGGCATCGACGTAGTTCACCACGACACCGTCTTCGCTGCGCTCCACGGACCGGACGGTCGAGTTGAGCCGGAGGCGTTCACCGAGATCAGCGGCGAGGACGTCGGTCAACGTCTGGTTTCCCCCGACCGGCAGGGCGAAGTTCGGGATCTTGGCCGGATCCGCCAGGGCGAGCCCGATCGAAGTCACCAGCTGGGTAGCGGCCGTCTCGCCGCATTCGCACCCCATCCACTGCCCCGACCACGATCGGACCACGTCCCGGGCCAGCTTTGAGCGCACACCCCGCAGCAGGTCCGAGGCGAGACGCCGGTCGAGCCGGGCGCGCACCTTCTTCGCAATGCCGCTGCTCGATTCCAGGAACGGCACCGCCGCGAAGATGCGGGCACCGACCATCGCCAGCCCCACCCGGTCCATGAAGCCCATCCGCGTGCGGAACATGAGCGCCAACGGATTGGACGTGTCGACCGATTTGCCGTTGAGGACCAGCGCCACGCTCTTGCCCGCCAGCGACCCCATCTCGATGCCGTGGTGGTGGAGCGCGTCGATCAACGGTCCGGTCCCCTCGGTGAACTGGGTCCCGACGTTGATCCAGTAGTCACCCTTGCGGACCGTCTCGACGCGTCCGCCCGGTCGGCCCGACGCCTCGAGCACAACCGCGTCGGCCCGGCCGTCGAGGGTCGTGGCAGCCATCAGCCCCGCCATGCCCGCGCCGATGACGACGACGTCGCGGGTCTCCTCGCGCTCGTGCTGCACCGTGCCCATGTGCGCCCAACTCCTTCGCCGGCGATAAACTCAATCTAGATTCGATTTTGAGTTTATCCCATCCTCACCCCCTCGTCAGCCAGAGGCGTGCGCTGCCCGATTCCCACAACAGTCGTCATGCAACTCCTGTGGCAGGATCGAAGACGTGCTGAAGTCGAGCTCCCCGCGTCCGGACGACGAGAGCGCAACCGCGCGGGCCGTTCAGCGCGGCCGTCCGACCGGAGATCATGCCGGCAAGCGTGCCGCCCTGCTGCGAGCTGCGACGTCGGTGATCGCCGAGGAGGGCTACGTCAACGCGTCGTTGCGCAAGGTCGCTCGACGCGCGGGACGCACGACGGGGGCGGTGACCTACTACTTCGCCAACAAGGAGCAGCTGGTCACAGCGTTGGCCGAGAGCCGTTTCGACGCCTACGACGCGCTGCTCGAGTCCGCGCGGGACGACGCCGACATCCGGGGACTCCTCGAGGGATGGCTGGCGCTGTCCGCGGGGGACCCGGAGTTCTGGCCGGTGATGTCGCAACTGCTCACCCACGCGCGCTACGAGCCGGCCCTGGCCGAGGTCATCGAGCGCCGCTACGCGCACTACCGCGAGGCCAACGCCGAGATCCTCGCCGAAGGCCAGGCACGGGGCACCGTGCGCGACGACATCCCCGCCGAGCTGCTGGCCGACCAGCTGGCCGCGATGGGCGATGGCTGGATGGTGATGTACCCGTTCGAACCCGAGCGGTTCACCCCCGATCGCGTCCGGGCCCTCGTCGACGCCGCGCTCGCGCTGATCAGCCCCGCACCGCCCGATCGTCGACTCGGGGCCTGATCCGCCGGCATCCGGTGCGCAGCTCACCACCGCCGGCGCGCGGTACGGCGGGCGCTACCTCGCGCGGAACACGCCCGGTTCGACCTCCGCGACCAGCCCCTTGCTGATCAGGCGGTCCAGGTGCCGCGTCGCCGTCCTCCGCTCGACCGGCTCCACGTGGGCTCCTTCGACGTGGGGCCGGTAAACCAGCCGGTGCTCGACGATCTCCTCAACCGTGCGCGGCGCCGCGAGCAGCCCGAGCAGCGTCGCGTCCCTCTTGTCCACCACACCGGCGTAGGCCTCGAGCCGCCTGCGGAACTCCGGTGCGCCCTCGATCACGCCCTTCTGGTGAGACGTGCCGTACCACCGGGCCTCGATCTCCCGGCACCGCTGGATCGACGCCTCGAACTCGGTGAGGCTGCTACCGACATCGCCGTAGTACGGGCCGAACGACGTCAGGTCGATGTCCCCGACGAACAAGAACCCGTCCGGCTCGATGAGAAAACCGCAGTGCCCCGCCGTGTGCCCCGGCAGGTGCACGGCGGTCACCGTGCGACCGCCGAGGTCGAACACGGATCCGTCGGTGAAACCGGCCGCCTCCGGGCGTCCGCGGAGGTGGAAGTCCTCCCGCACGCTCCGTTCCGCCTCCGCCGCGGCATCAGCCGGAAGGCCGAAGCCCGCCACCAGGACCTCCGGTGAACGCAGCGCGGCGAGATCTGCTTCGTGGACGTGCACCGGCACGTCGTAGGCACGGAGCCCGGCGATGTGGTCCTCGTGCGCGTGGCTGACGACAACCGCGTCCGCGGGCGGAGCCGACTCGACGAGCGAGAGCGAGGGATCGACCACCAAGGTCGCCTCGGTGCCGCGCACCACCAGCGAGTTGCTGAACGGATAGGCACCCCTCTTCGCTCCGACGAGCACGGAAACATCCCCGTACCGCAACTCCGAGTAGCCCACGGTGTCCAACTCGAGCCCCTCTCCCCTGCTGTCAGCTGATCGCCTCGAGGGTCCAGGTGCAGTAGCTCCCCGGCTGCGACGCCCGGACACCCCACCGACGACATCACTCTTCACCCAGGCCACCCGGGCACAACCGGTCGTCACCACGACGAGGCCCTGCGCGTTGGTCGCGGACTCCCGCTTCAAACGCGCGTGATCCGGACCGTACCGAGCGTCACGAATTAACACAACAAGCGTTACGTGAACTTGCGACGGAGCCCTGCCCTCCGCAGGCCGCGGGAGACGCCGCCAGCAGCACCGAGCACGTGCACCGCTGGCAAGCCCCGCCTCCGCGTTCGGGGGCGAGCGACGCCGAGAGGCATCAGTCGACGTGCGACGGATGGCTGCTGCAGATCACCGCTCGGACGATCCCGCTCAGTCCACGTCGGACGGAGCGTAGGTCTGGAGGTAAGCGGTCACGAGGCGCTTGGCTTCGGCCACGATCGCGTCATCGCCCTTCGGGTCCTGCTTGAAGGCCATGTCGAAGAGCGCGCCGCCGGCCTCGAACGCCACGCGCATCACCAGCAGCGGCGCGCTCTCGACGAGGAGACCCCTTTCGATCGCGAGGCGCCACAAGAACTCGGCGGTCGACTCGTCGAACTGCGCCACGATGGACGCCACGGCCTCGCCGCGCCCGGAGAACCACAGTTCCGTGCAGCTCGGGTGCGCGCGGAAGTACTCGACGAGGGGATCGAGCACGACGGCCGCGGCCTCGTCGAGCGACCGGAGTCCTTCGATGCCGTCGACGGCGTTCATCCGCTCGGTGAGCACCTCGACGTGCCTGCTGATCAGTTCCGCATCGACCTGGTGGCGATCTGCGAAGTAGTGGTAGACGGACGCGATGGGGATCCCGGTCCGCTCGCTGATCGCCTTGAGCGTCGCGGCTTCATAGCCCTCCTCGGCCAGGATCTCCTCGGCCGCGTTCAGGATCGCCTGAACGCGCACCACCCCCCGGCGCTGGAGAACAGCGCCGGGCCGGGCAGGCGCCTGGTGCACCGCTGGCTCGGCCTTGGCGGGCTCGCTCGCCTTCTCGGCCGACCGACGGCGTTGAGGACCGGACTTCTTCTCCGCCACGTTCGCTGCTCCCCGTCCCCGCAGATATCGATTCCGATTCGACATTCTACCTGCCCGAGACCCCCGGGAGCCGCCTCCTTCGCCTGCACCCCCTTGACAGCGGCAGCCTCCAGGATCAAACTCGAACCGACTTCGAAAGAAATCATCGGCGCGGACGGACCGCATCCCCGTGCCCGCGCATCGTCGAGCTCGTGCACCGCCGATGACGGCCACCGGCACGTTCCTCAAGCGCGAGCTGACCTGACCGGTACCGCCTGTCGGTTCCGGGCGCGCCGCGTGTGAGCCGCTATCCTCGGCCGCCGTGTTCGGGACTGCGAGCGGTTGGTTTCGGCGCGGGGGCGAGGCCCTCATCAGCCAGGTGCGGAGCCGTCTCTGGCCCGTCCCCGTGGCCATGGCCGCTGTTCTGGTCATCGCGGCGGAGCTCTTGTCGCGGGCCCACGTGCACCCGCGGAGCGCGACCGCCCGGTGGCTGTGGCCGGGCGAGAGCTCGGCCGCCGAGTCCATGCTGAGCCTGCTCGCCGGGTCCTCCCTCACGGTGATCAGCCTGACGATGTCGATCACCTTGGTGGTGCTGCAGCTCGCGTCGAGCAATTCGCCCCGGCTGCTGCGGGAATTCACCAGCGATGTCTCGACCCAGCTCCTGCTCGGCGGCTTCTTCGGCCTCTTCGGCTACTGCCTGGTCGTGCTGCGCAACCTCGCGGAGGGACCGACCGCGCGAATTCCCGCGCTGGCCGTGGGGATCGCGCCCATGCTTGCGCTGGCCGTGGTCGCGGGACTCATCGCGTTCATCGCCCACTTGGTCGCACTGCTCCGCATCGACCTCATCATGTCGGAGGTCCGCGACGAAGGATCGCGCGTGCTGGGGACCGTCTACGGGCCAGCGGAGTCTCCGTTCCCGCGCGGGACCCCGCCGCAGGGTCCCGGAGCCCCGTTGCGGGCGCCGAAAGCGGGCTACGTGCAATTCATCGACCTGGATGACCTGTTCCGAAGCGTGCGCAGCACCGGCCGCAGCATCGTGGTCGACGTGCGACCCGGCGACCGGGTCCGGCCCGGCCACGCGCTCGGACGCGTCATGGGCGACCAGGAGGGCCTACCGGACGACGTGCACCACCGCCTCGCGGCGATGTTCGTGATCGGCGACGAGCGCACCATGGACCAGGACGTCTCGTTCCCCTTCCGCCAACTCGTCGACGTGGCCGTCAAAGCCTTGTCGCCGGGCGTCAACGACCCCACCACGGCCATCCACGCCCTCGGTTTCCTGGGCGACCTGCTCAGCCAACGGGCCCACTACCCCGACGGGCACCACCGGCTGGCGCACGGGGACGGCACCGAGCTCCACTCGCGCGGCTACGACCTCGACGAGCTGCTGCTCCTGTCGACCGACCAGATCCTGCGCTACGGCGGTGCCGAACCCGCGGTCCTCTCAGGGCTCCTCTCCACCTCACGCGACCTCGCCGAGCGCACCCGGAGCGATCAGCGACGGCACGACGCCGTGCAACAGTTGATCGACAGGGTGTCCTGGGCCATCGAACGGCACATCAGCGACCCCGTCGCCGCGGATCGCACCCGACACGACGTCGACAGCACCCGAGCCGCGATTCGAGCTGCGTGAACCTGCCCCGCCGCTCCCGCGAACGCCGAGAAGGCGGACGCTGCGGCCTCCGACCACCAGCCGTCCCGCCCGGCGTCGTGCCTGCCGCGCTGGTTGCCGAAAATCCTGGTGCGGGTCGAAGAGTCCGACGTACGAGCCGCTCGGCGCAGCGTTCCATCGAGTCACGTCCCGTGCACTCCTCCGGCTCCGCGCAGCCTCGACGGGGAGCACTCCGCGGGCTCTCACGTGGCCGGTGTCGAGCGCCGCCGAGCATGTCGTCGGCTTCCGTTCACGAGGTCGTTGAAACGGTCGACGGCCCAGATGGTGCGCAGACCCCACCGGCCCATCATCACCGGACGGGGGAACCTGGACTTCTTCATCCACAAGGCCTCGAGGTCTTCGTGCCGTTCGCCGTCGACGATCAGATCGGCCATGAGCGACCCGACGTATGGCGCTTGAGCGAGCCCGTGGCCGTTGCAGGCGATCGAGTAGAGGACGTCATCGCCGAGTTGACCGGCGAGCGGCAACCACGTCGAGGTGATCGCGATCCAACCTCCCCACGCGCGATCGACGGACACATCGGCCAGGGTCGGGAACCGCATCGCGAAGGCCTCCGCGAGTTCCTCGACGAGCGCCGGGTCCGGTGTCTTTCGCGGAAGCGGGTAGGTCGTACCCCGCTCGAGGCGCCGGACACCGAACACGATGGTGTTGCGCGAGGTCAGGCGGTAGTTCTCCATGATGTTGTGCTGGGTCACCAGCCCCGAACGACTGGTCCAACCCAGCGCGGCCAATCGTTCGGAATCGATCGGTTCGGTTTCCACCTCGCACACCCAGACGGGGACCGCGAGATGGCGGGGTGTGAGGTCCCACTCCCCGGCGAAGGCATTGGTCGCGAGCACCGCCTTGTCGGCGCGGACGACACCGCGAGGCGTCGAGATGACGACCTGACCTCCCGCTCGCGTGACGTCGACGACCTTCGTCCGCTCGAAGACCTGAGCGTCCGACGACAGCAGGGCTCGACGCAGGCCGAGGGTGAACTCGCCGGGGTTCATGATCCCGCCGACCACCTCGCGCATCCCGCCGAGGAATCCGCGCGGGATGCCGAGCTCGTCGCTCGTTCCCAGTTCGACGTCGGTGCCGGCCCGTTGCAGGATCTTGGCGACACGGCGCACCCGCCCCATCTGCCCGCGCGAAACTGCGGCGAAGACGTTGCCGTTCGGCTCGTACTCGCAGTCGATGTCGAACCTCTTGATCACGTCTTCCACGTGGTGCGCGGCGTGGTCGGCGAACCGCGCCATCGCGGGCATCCTCTTGCGGAACAGCAGGTTCAACAGTTGCAGGTCGCCACCCGGTGCACCCGCCAACTGCCCGGCGTTGCGGGAACTGGAGCCGTGACCGCAGAACTCGGCTTCCAGCAACACGACGTCCTGGCCGCGCTCGGCCAGCCGCAGCGCCGTCGACATACCGCTGAGCCCTCCGCCGATGACCGCGACCGCGCAGCTGAGGTCTTCGGTCAAGGCCGTTTGGACGTCATCGGGAGGATCGACCCAACCACTGAACGCGGCGTATTCGACGTTGTCCGTATTCATCTCTGTGCTCCTCGCGAAGCGGTCTCGGTTGCCTCGATGCAACTCTCAGGTTCGAGCGCTCCTCTGCTCGTTCGACGCGGGTTCCACACCTGTCTCGACGTTGTGGGCGTGCACGGCGCGGTATGCGAAGAAGTACACGCACATCTGGGTTCCCCACGTGGCCAACGCGGCGGTGTAGAAGATCGTCCGGTGCGCGTCGTCGCCCGGGATCGGGAAGAAGTCGTAGGTGATCGCGATGGCCGACGCCGCGGCGGTCGCCAGGCCCGCGCCGGCGGCCAGACCCTTGGCGCCGATGCGCCAGAGCCGCCACGAGAAGTAGACGAGGAAGATCGTCGTGAGCACGTTGACCACGACGTAGAAGACCGCCGGGCCGACGTGCAGCTCACCGGCGCGGAACTGCTGGAGGTACAGTCCGGCGACGATGGCCAGTCCGAACGCGCCGACATCGACCGCCACGGACGGCTTGTACTGATGTGTCACCCGCATCAGCCCCATGACGAGGATGAGCGTGATTCCGACCGACCGCGAGAAGGCGTCGAAGAAGTACGCGATGCCGTAGAGAACGCTGTCCTCGTCACCGCCGACGAGGGACCAGGCGAGGAAATTCGTCCCCGAGGTCGCGACGACCATCCATTCCAGGCCGAGCAGGTAGTTGCCGTAGCCCTGGATGAACTTCCATCCGAAGAAGAAGCCGGCGAAGATCATCCAGAGATCGGCCAGCAGGAAGAGCATTTCCTTCATTTCGCGTTCCTTCTGGGTTTGGCCTCGGCCCCGCGCCGGGGGCTGGTCGTGTGCGCGGTTCGTTCCGGCCCGGGATGCGGCCGGCGTGCCAGCTCCGCTCCGCTGGACCGGCCTGCTCGCACCGGCGAGCCGCAGCTCCAGCGCTTGTGATTTGCGCCACACCGTAGAGCGAGTTGGTCAGTTGCTCCATCTGTTTGACCAAGTCCTCGGCTCGTGATGGCAGCAGCTCGCCCGCGCCGGGCTGCTAAGCTGGTACTTGACTGGGTCAGGCGTCCAACTCGTGGTGGGCGCCCGGATATCAGGAGGGTCAGGTGCCACGGATCTCCGCTGCGGAACGGCGCGGCGAATTCGTCAAGGCAGCCGTGGAAGTCATCGCGACCCACGGCATCGACGGTGCGACGACGCGGAAGATCGCCGATCAGGCGCAGGCACCTCTGGCGGCGCTGCACTACTGCTACGACTCCAAGGAAGACCTGTTCGAGGACGTCTACGAGTTCGTCTCCGCCAGGTTCCGCGACGTCCTCGTGAACAGCGACCCGCACGGCGACCTGGTCGCGACGGCTCGTCAGATCCTCCGCGGCGTCATGGAGTGCTACCTCGAATCGGCCAACTTCGCCGCGACGGCGATGGAGCTCATCAACTGGGCGCGGCGCCAGCACCAGGACCGCGGCATGCGGGTCTACGACCAGGCCATGGAAGCGTTGCGAACCGTGCTCCGCAGCGCCGCCGATGATCGCGCGCTCGATCGGGACGACATCGACCAGATCGCCTACGTCATCGCCAGCTTGGCCGACGGCTTCGCCGTGAACTGGTTGACCTACGGAGACCGATCCGCAGCGGAGGAGCAGATGCGGATCTCCGAGTCCGTCCTCGAGAGCTGGCTCTCCGCTCGACTCGAATCGGCTCCCGCGGCGCTGCGCTGAACGCGGACTCAACGCGTCCCTCACAGCGGCAGGTCCGGTGAGTCGACACCCACCACCCTGTCGCCGCAGAAGACGCGCACCGACTCCGCAGGCCCGTGACCACCGATGCCGGCCGGGCCCCAGAAGCTCTGCGCCGAGTCCTCACCGAGGTCGGCGAGCTTGGCGCCGTTGACGCGCACCTCACCGGCCAGGACGCGGGAACCGACCTCGATCGCGTGGTCGGTGTCAGCACCGAACACGTAGCTCGCGAGTCCCGATGGATGCGCGTTGGCCACGCGCAGCGCCTCGTCATCGGAGTTGACGGCGTGCAGGGACGCGACCGGCCCGAAGAGCTCGGCGGTGGCCTGCGCCGGGGCGGCCCCGACGGCGATCGTGGGCGGCAGGAAGAACCCGTCGAGATCCGGGAGCCGCGCGGGCTGGTGGATGTCTGCACCGATGCCACGCAGCCCCTCGATCCTGTTCCGCAAGGTCTGGAAGTGCGGTGCGTTCGAGATGGGGCCGATCTCGACGTCCTCGTCGAGCGAGTGCCCCACGACGAGCTTGGAGACGCGCTCGGTCAACGCGTCCAGCAGCGGATCGACCAGGCCGCGGTGGGCGAGGATCTTGCCGGGCCCTTCGCACCACTGACCGTTCAACTTGGTCATGCCGTCGAAGATGCCGTCCGCGGCGACCTCGACATCGGCGTCCTCCAGCACGAGCGCTGGATTGTTGCCGCCGAGCTCCAGCTGGAGGACCTTGAAGTCCTCCGCGGCCGCCCTGGCGATGGCGCGACCCGCCCCCGGCCCGCCGGTGAACGAGACGATCTTGATCCGCGGATCAGCCGTGAGCGCGGCCCCGACCTCACCCGCGCCGTGCACGAGCTGCAGAGCACCGCTGGGCAGGCCCGCCTCGACGAAGCACTCGGCGATGATCTGCGCGCTGCTCGGCGCGTGCTCCGAGGGCTTGAGGATCACCGGGCAGCCGGCCGCCACTGCGCTCACGACCTTCGCCGCCGGGATGAAGCTGGGGCCGTTCCACGGGGTGAGGATCGCGGCCGGGCCCCACGGCACCTTGTGGAGGCGGACGTCGCGGCCCTCGGCTGCCAGGGCCTCGATCCTGGGGATGCGCACCAGGTCGGCCGCCGTGGATCGAATCCTGGCGGGCAGGAACGCGGCGACCTCCCTCGTGATGCCGATGGGCGTCCCGCTGGTCAACGAGTCGGTGCGCGCGATGTCCTCGGCGCGGTCTTCGAGGAGCGCGGCGACCCGCTCGAGCGCCTCGGCGCGCTCGCGCCGCGCCTCGTCGTTCCAGCGCCCGGTGTCGTAGACCCGCTCGGCGTGCTGCAGCGCTCGTGCCAGCTCACCGGACGCGGTCGTGACCGCGCGGTGCACGGGTTCGCGCGTGTTCGGGTCGACGTTCCACGCGTCGGGGATCGCTTCGCATTCGCTCCACTCGTCGGCGATGTAGTTCACCGGCCGGGGAATGTCGTTGCTCGCCATGGAGATACCTCTGCGCTCGCGCGTTGTTCAGGATTGGAGGTCGACGACGATGCGGGTCACGTCGCCGGACTTCATCGCCTCGAAGCCCTCGTTGATCTCGCGGAACGGGAGGACCTGCGTGACCATCTCGTCGAGCTGCAGCTGGCCCTGCTGGTACAGCCGGGCGAACTGCGCGATGTCCTGGCGCGCCTGACCCGATCCCATGTAGGACCCGATGAGCCGCTTCTCCTCGAAGAAAAAGTCCGAAGCGGGCAGATTCAGCTCCGTACCGCCGGGAGCGATACCCACCAGGCACGCGGTGCCGGTGGGCCGCACGAGGGCCAGAGCTGTTGCCGCGGTGCGCGTCGAACCGACCGCCTCGAAGGCGTAGTCGACGCCGTCACCCAGCTGGGCCCGGACCTGGCCGACCACGTTCTCGGCCCCGCCGTTGACGAAGTGGGTTGCGCCGTAGTCGCGCGCCGCCTTCAGCCGTGTCTCATCGAGGTCGATGGCGACGATGGCCGAGGCTCCCGCGAGCCGGGCCCCTTGGATGATGGCCGAGCCGACCCCACCGCAGCCGATGACGGCCGCGGTGCTGCCCGGGCGCATCTGGGCGCCGCGGAATACGGCACCGACGCCGGTGGTGATGCAGCACGAGAGCAGGCAACCGAGGTGCAGCGGCACGTCGTCCGGTACCTTCACCAGCGCGTTCTCCCGCATGAGGGTGTGCCGGGAGAACGCGCCGATGTCGCCGAGCCGCGCGACCGGCCGCCCGTCGGCGAGCTGGACCGCCGGCCGTGGACGTCGGCGGACTTCCGCGATCCGCTGGCACTGCGTCGACCGTCCCGCCTCGCAGTTGGTGCACCGGCCGCAGGACGGCGTCAGCGCTCCGACGACCCGGTCGCCCGGGTGGAGACCGGTCACCGACGAGCCCACCGCCTCGACGACGCCCGCGACCTCGTGCCCCAGCACCGCTGGAAGTTCGGTGGGCACGGTTCCGGCCATGTAGTGCAGGTCGCTGTGGCACAGCCCCACGTGCGTGACCGCCACGCGAACTTCCAACGGCTCCGGTTCGTCGACCTGGACCGGGGCGAGGTCCAGGGGTTCGTGCACCGCGTTCAGGACCGTGGCCTGCGTCTCTATCATTCCTGGTCCTCCTCTGCTGGTTGGCCTCGGTGGGCGTGCGTAGCCCGGAACCGGGTCACGGACGGTTCGACTTGGTCGTCCAGAAACCCGCGATGCCCGCGCCGACCACTCCGCTGTCCCACGCCTCCTTGCCGGCCGCGTCCTCGCGGGCGAAGGCCTTCTCGACCTCGTCGAGCTGCGGTCGAAGGAGCGCCAGGTGGGGCGCCGTCGTGTTGGTCTCCGGCATCCAGGCCAGGACGGTGCCGATCGCTCGGTCGAGGAGTTCGTCCGGTGGCACGACGTCGTCCACCAATCCGATCCGCAGCGCCTCGTCGGCGCCGATCCGCGGCGATTCGAGGATCATCCGCATCGCGTGATTGCCGACCAGGCGCGGGAGCAGCACGCTCGTGGCGTTGGAGATGGTCAGGCCACGTCGGTTCTCCGGCTGGTAGTACTTCGCCGTCGGGCTCGCGATCCGCGCGTCGCAGCACAGCGTGATCTCCGACGCCCCGCCCACCGCGAGGCCGTTGACCGCCGCGATGACGGGAACGCGCGTCTGTAGGATGGCCCGCGTGATGTCGTGGAACGTCTCCAGTGCCGCCTGGATCTGCTCGTATGAGGTGGGAGCCGACGACAGGTCCTCTCCGGCCGAGAACGCCCGCCCCTCGCCCGTGAGCACGATCCCGCGGGCCGAGTCGCCGCTGCCGTGCTCGCGGATGATCTCGGCCAGCCGCACCCGCGCGTCGAGGTCCAGCGCGTTGAGCTTCTCCGGGCGGCGCAGCGTCACAACGGCCACCCCGTGCACGATCTCGACGCCGACGCTCGAACTCGCAGCCCTCGGGGCGTTCTCGCGTCGCGCGCCCAGGTCGTAGGTGGTCCCCGGCTCGTCGGCGGCGCGGGACTTGAGCGCCGGCTTGGAAATCCGCTCCGACGGCGTGCGGGGAAAGCCCGTGACGAACTCGACGTACCGCGGCACCTTGAAGTGCGCCAGCTGGTGACCGATGCGCTCGACGATGCGCTCGGCCGTGGCGCGCTCGGCCGGAACGCCCTCGGCGAGTTGAGCGAAGGCCTTGACCTCCTCGCCGAGCACCTCGTCGGGCTCGGCGACGACGGCGGCCCCGACGACCTCGTCGTCGCGTTCGAGCGCGGACTCGACCTCGGTGCTGGCAACGTTCTCGCCGCCACGACGCACCATGTCCTTGATCCGTCCGATCAGGCGGATACCGCCATCGGCTCGGGGGACCACGACGTCACCGGTGTGCAACCAGCCGTCCCGCAGCACCTTCGCGGTTTCCTCCGGCCGGTTCCAGTAGCCGCTCATCATCGGCTTGCCGGCGACGACCATCTCGCCCGGTTCACCATCGGCGACGTCGTTGCCGTCCGAATCGATCACCCGAACCGCCTTGGTCGGCACGGGCCGCCCGAGGTTGCCGCTCCCGACGGCGCTGCTGTCCTCGACGGGGCTGAAGAGGTCGACTCCGGATTCGGTCATGCCGAAGATCTCCCGCCACGGGGCGCCCCAGCGCTCCTCCAGCTGGGCGTGGAGGCCCACCGGGATGCCCGAACACAGCACCAGGCGGAGGTCGTTGTCGAGGTCGTCGGGGTGCGGTGGCTGCTTGAACAGAAGCGTTGGCATGGAACCGAGGACGTAGATGAACGTGGCTCGATGCCGGCGGACGTCGGCGAAGAAGCCGGATGCGGAGAACCGCGGCAGCACCACCAGTGGCGTCGCGACCGTCAAGGCGAGCGCGGTGTTCCACTGTGGATCCATGTACGAGAACGGTTGGGCCGTCAGCAGGACGTCATCGGTTCCGAGTCCCGTCACCGCGGCGCAGGCCCAACCCAGGCGGACCCAGTAGTCGTGGGTGAGCATGCACGCCTTCGGGAAACCCGTGGTGCCCGAGGTGTACTGCAGGTTGGCGAGCGTCCCCGGTTCGACGGTCACCGCAGGAGCGGTCGCCGGGAACGGATCGGAGCCGTCCTCGGCGACATCGACGACGCGCACCCCGGAAAGCCCGCGTTCCGCCACGGAATCGTTGATCAGCGGGGCTCGCTCGCTGTCGGTGAACACGACGCGCGTACCCGAGTCCTCCAGGACGAACGCGAGATCCGCGCTCTTGTAGGAGGAGTTGATCGGCACCGCCACGGCACCGGCCTTGAGCGCGGCCAGCCACGCGACCGGCCAGTGCACGACGTTCGGGAGCATGATCGCGACGCGGTCTCCCGCCCGGACGCCGTCGACCTCGATCAGCCGGTGCGCGAGCCGGGAGGTCCACCTGTCGATCTCGGCGAAGGTCCACGACGTGTCCCCGAAGCGCAGGAACTCCTTGTCGGGGAACCGCGTCGCGCATTCGGACAGCAAGGCGTTCAGCGTGGGAGTGGACGGTTCGTCCCCGATCTGCTCCGGCGTCACGACCGGTTGCTGACCGGAAGGTGGCGCGGAGCCGGCTCCTTCGATCAACTCGTTCACGATGGCTGCTGCCCCTCTCTCGCGTTCGTCGATGTTGATGTCGTGGTGAGTCGGCTGGCCGATTCCTCGACGATCCAGGTGATCGCCGGATCGGCACGCGCCATCCACTCCGGGTGCCACTGCACGCCGAGAACCGGCGACCCGGGCAGTTCCAGGGCCTCGACCACGCCGTCGCCCGTGTGGCCGGTGGCCACGAGCCCCGCACCGCGGTGGTCGACGGCCTGGTGGTGCCAGGAGTTGGTCACCGCTTGGTCCCCGAAGAGCCGCGCCGCGATCGAGCCGGGCTCGAACGCCACGACGTGGTCGGTCGTGCCGTCGGTCGGCGCCGCCTCCGTGGAGAGGTGTTGCACGGCGCTCGGCGCGAGGTCGGCGACCAGGGTTCCTCCGAGCGCGACGTTGAGCACCTGCATCCCCCGACACACGCCCAGCACCGGGATTCCGCGTGCCAGGGCCGCGCGGACGAGGGCGATCTCGTACTCGTCCCGCTCGATGTCGTGGACCGTCGGGTCCTCGCGGGGATCGCCCCCGCGGACGACCGAGGTGTCGCCACCCCAGCACGCCGGATGCATGTCCTGCCCCCCGGTGATGACGACCCCGGACAGCCACTGGCAGATCGCGGCGGCCTCCGCGTCGTACGGCAGGTGGACCGGCAGTCCGCCCGCTCGTGCGATGCCGCTGGCGAAGTCCGCCATGTAGCTGTCGGTGCAGCGATCGCCGTACCGGTCGTCCGCGCCGGCGATCAGCCGCAGGCGGTACCGCCGGCCGGTGACGCCGATGAGTGGCTGGCGCACGGTGAGCTCCTCGAACGCGGTGCTCATGGCAGCTCGAAGTAGCGAGCGGATTCCCACTCCGAGAGCGCGGAGAAGGGATCGCCGCCTGCGGTGTGGAACTGCATCCACTCCCACCGGCGCGAGGCGATCCAGTGGTCGACGAACTCGTCACCGAGGAGCTCTCGCAGAACGGGGTCGGCGTCCAATGCGGCCACGGCCTTGGTGATGGTGTCCGGAAGCCGCTCGACGCCCAGGCCGGGTGGTAGGCACCACGCCATGTCCGCGACTGGTTCAGGCGGGTCGATCTTTCGCTCGATGCCTGCGACGACCCCGGCCAGCACGCCCGCCAGCGCGAGGTACATGTTCGCGTCGGCACCCGGGAGCCGGTACTCGATGCGGGAGTGCTCCGGGTGCCCGCAGACCGCCCGCACGGCGGTGGTCTTGTTGCTGATTCCCCAGGACATCGTCACGGGCGGTCCGCTGAGGTCGACCAAGCGCCGGTACGAGGTGATCTGCGGCAGCACGATCGATGTGTTGCCGGCGATCGTCTCGAGCAAGCCGCCGACGGCGTGGAGCATCGTCTCCGAGGGCCCGTCCTCGGCGTAGAAGCAGTTCACGCCGTCGCGCTGAAGGGAGAGGTTGATGTGCGAGGCCTGGCCGTAGCCCGCCGTGGGCTTGGCCATGAACGTCACGGTGTGGCCTCGCTCGAACGCGACCTCGCGCATGATCTGGCGGGTCCGCGCCCACGCGTCGCTGACGGTGATCGGATCACTGGGCGCGAGGTTGAACTCGATCTGACCGGCCGCGTCCTCGTCGCTCCAGGCCTCCCACGCGATGCCGACCTCGTCGAGGCGATCGGCGACGGCGTTCATGTACCCGACCCAGTCCGTCGACTTCGCGTGGTGGTACGCCGTTCCCGCGGTTCCGCCCAGAGGCGTCAGACCGCGGTACCCGCGAGACCGGGCCTCGTGGATCGACTCCTCGAACACCGTGGCCTCGATCTCGATCGCGGCCGTTGCCGTGAATCCGTGCGCCGCCAATCGATCGACCATCCCCCGCACGAGGTTGCGCGGGCAGAGCGGGACCGGCCGACCATCTTTCAGCCAGTAGTCACCGATGACGGCGTCGAGACCCGGCTTCCATTCCACGAGGGTCGAGAGGTCGGGATGCAGGTACACATCGTCGATGTGGCCGCGCCATTCCGGATAGGCGGCACCGAAAACGGGGGCGTTGCCGAGGTCGAGGCCGAACAGCAGGTCGGCGAAGGCGAATCCGGTGTCCTTGCCCGAGGCGAACTTCTCGCGCGCAACGTTCTTGCCGAGGAAGGAGCCCTCGTGATTCGTGGCCTCCAGCCGGACGGTTCGCGCTCGCCCGTCCGGAACATCGGAGCGCGCGGCGGACCGGGTGAACTCAAACATCGTAGCGAACCTTCCAAGAAGCGCCGACCATGACCGAAAGTTGCGAAACGGTGCCCTGGATTCCCAGCGCACCGGAGGACAACACCGCGATGAGATCGTCGGTACCGGAGAAGATGCCCGCGAGCGCGTCGGGATCCCCGGCGATCAGGTACTGGGTCGTGCCGTCGCCGAGCACGACCTGCTCCACGCCCTCGGGCCCTTCGGCGACGGCGATCAGGACGTCGGGCATCCCCGGCAGCGTGCGGCTGGCGTCCCAGAAGCGCTGAGCGGCCTCGCGCCAGTCCGGCAGCGGCGGCGTGAGCGCGTGCAGCACACCCCGGGCGAAGTCCGCATCGCCGGTGAGCTCCCCGGCCGGAGCGAACCGCGCGTTGAGGTCCACGGTGAGCGTGGCATCCGGCTCGACGAAAACGCCGCTGGACACGTCGATTCCGCGCTCGCCGAAGCTGATCGTCGCGGCCTGCGGGGTGTCGTGGGAGCAGACCGCGGCGGTGCCGGACGCACTCCGCAGGAACCCGCGCGCATGCCCGGCCCGGGCCGAGTCGCGGAGCGTGCGCCCGATCAGGCGGACGATGGGACTCGCGTCGTCTTCGATTCTGACCTCGGGCTCGGCGGCAGCCGCAGGGAGCGCCGTGGGAACCGTCGCGGTTTCGGTCATCCTTCAGTCCTTTCGGATTCGGGGGATCAGGTGCGACGCGTGGCGTCGCCATCGCCCGACCGTCGCGCTAGTCTTACTTGGTCATCTGACTAAGACAGGTGACTAGGATGATGAGGCCGGGGTCACACGCTGTCAACCCCGTTCCCACCTCTCCCGGAAGGCCATCGCATGAACGAACCACTCCCCACCACCTGGAAAAACCTCGACGCCGACGCCCAGCGCGTCGCCCGCGCCCTCGCAGGAGCGCTGACCAAACCCCTCCGCGAGCTCGGCGTCGAGGCGGCCCGCGAGCTCCTGTCAACTGCGCCTCCCGCGCACCCCGCGACCCACGTCGACCGCGTCGAAGAGCAGGTCGTGCCCACCCGGTCGGGCGACCTTCGCGCTCGCGCCTACCACCCGCTCGACCCGTCCGCCGCAGCTCCGCGACCGGCGCTGCTGTACCTCCACGGCGGCGGGTTCGTCCTCGGGACCCTCGACGGAGTGGACGAGGCCTGCCGCGCCATCGCCGCGCGTTCCGAGTGGACGGTGATTTCCCTGGAGTACCGGCTCGCCCCGGAGCACCCCTACCCCGCAGCCCTCGAGGACGCCTTCGACGCGCTGGCCTGGCTCCGCGGATCGGCGCCCGAATCAGCGATCGATCCGGAGGCGATCGCCGTCGGCGGGGACTCGGCGGGCGGCAACCTCGCCGCCGCGCTCTGCCTCCAGCTGCGGGACCTCGGGCTCCCGGTGCCGGCGGCGCAGGTGCTCATCTACCCCGCCGTCGACGACGCGTTCTCCACGCCGTCCTGGCGGCAGTTCGCCGACGCTCCGCTGCTGAGCGCCGCCGATGCGCGGTGGCTCTGGGGGCAGTACATCGGTCCCGAACGGCTGGGATTCGTCGACCAGTACGCCGCCCCGATGAAGGCGGCGTCCCTGCAGGGCTTGCCACCGGCACTGGTGCTGACCGCGGAGGTCGACCCGTTGCGCGACGACGCCGAGGTCTACGCCGAGCGACTGCGGTGCGACGGCGTGCGGGTCACGTCCGTTCGCCATTCCGGCGTGTTCCACGGCTTCTTCACCGAGGTCGAGGCCTTCGCCAAGACCGACGCGGCGATCGACGACGTCGTTGCGCACCTGCGCGGAGTCGCCGCGCCCGGCTCTTCGCCCGAGGCGCAGCCGGACATTGACGAACGAGAGGATCCGCATCTAGCTTCTTAGTCATCTGACCAAGACATGTGACCATCTATTTCTTCCGCGTCGATGACTCGCTCCAGCCAACGAGAAGGCAGAGACCATGACTGACACCAGTCCATCCCCCGCCCCCGTCGTCGACGTGCTGTGCGTCGGTGCAGGATTCTCCGGCCTCTACGCCGCGTACAAGGCCGCCGAGCAAGGATGGACGTTCGCCGGGTACGAGAAGGCACCCGACGTGGGCGGCACGTGGTACTGGAACACCTACCCCGGAGCACGGTGCGACGTCGAGAGCGTCTACTACTCGTACTCGTTCAGCGAGGAGCTCCAACAGGAATGGACTTGGAGCGAACGATTCGCGCCCCAGGCGGAAATTCTGAGCTATCTCAACCACGTCGCCGACCGCTTCGACCTCCGTCGGCACTTCCAGTTCGGCACCCGGGTGACCGCGGCGAACTGGCTACCCGACGAGCGCGTCTGGGAGCTGACCCTCGACTCCGGGGAGACCCGCCGCGGTCGCTACGTCCTCGCCGGTTCGGGCGGCCTGTCCACCCCGAAGGAGGTCGACGTGCCCGGCCTCGAGAACTTCACCGGGCTGACGGTCTCGACGAGCCGCTGGAACATCTCGCTGGACGACCTCGCGGGCAAGCGGGTCGCCGCCATCGGAACGGGTTCGTCCGGCGTGCAGTGCATCCCGCTCATCGCCGAGGTGGCCGAGCACCTCACGGTGTTCCAACGAACCCCCAATTACGTCTTCCCCGCCCGCAACGGCCCGTTGTCCCCCGACACCGTCGCCGAGATCAAGAGCAACTACCCCGCCATCCGCGAGGAATGCCGGCACTCACCCGGCGGCATCCCGGACCGACCCGCGACCGACCGCGCCTTCGACGTCTCCGCCGAGGAACGCCAACAGCGCTACGAACGCGCCTACGAGATGAGCGGGTTCAACGGTGTCGGCGCCGAGTTCGCCGACCTCCTCACCGACCGGGAAGCCAACGAGACCGCAGCGGAGTTCATGCGGGGCAAGATCCGGGAGATCGTCGACGACCCGCGGACGGCCGCCCTCCTCGAACCCCAGTTCCCGATGGGCGCCAAGCGCAGCTGCTTCGGGACCGAGTACTACGAGACCTTCAACCGCCCGAACGTCTCGCTCGTCTCGCTGCACGAGGATCCGATCACGAGCATGACATCCGACAGCATCATCACCGAGAACGACTCCTACGCCGTGGACGTCGTCGTGCTGGCGATCGGCTTCGACGCCTTCACCGGACCGCTGTTCGCGCTCAACCTCACGACACCGCAGTCCGGCACGCTGCAAGACGCGTGGAGCGACGGCGTGCGCACCTACCTGGGCATCATGACCGCCGGATTCCCGAACTTCTTCATGATCGGTGGACCGCAGAGCCCCGCTCTGGCGAGCAACGTCGTCGTCACGATCGAGCAGGCGGTCGACTGGATCACCGGGCTGATCTCGCACGCCGAGGCCGAAGGCGGTGGTGTCATCGAACCCACCACCGAGGCCCAGGACGACTGGGTGACCATCACCGAGGACACCGTCAACCAAACCCTCTACGCGACGACCGACTCGTGGTACCGCGGATCCAACGTGTCCGGCAAACCGACGACCTTCATGGGCTACCTCGGTGGAGTCGGCAAGTACCGGCGCATGTGCACCGAAATCGCCAAGCGCGGCTACCCCGGCATCGAGATCGACGGGGAGAGCGTCGCTCGTCATCTCGGCCGCATCGATGAGGAGATCTCGTGAAGGTCATTCACCAGCGGCACGTCGCTCACCCCGAGGTCCGCTACGCGGGCGATCTCGCCGAGGGAGCATTCGGCCTCGAGCTCTTCGGCGATGCGGGAACGCACTCGGCAATCGCCCTCGATGGTCACGGGAGCCCCGCCGGGTGGCTCCTCGGCGGTCGTCCTCCCGAACGCGCTGCGGGCGGCGGACGGTGGCGGCACCGCGCAGCGACCGGCCGACGTGGCCGCGCACCCGCGGAAATACCCATCACTTCGGCACTATGCGCTTGCGGCCATCCACCGCGATAGCGCTCGACGACCAGCAGCCGGCCGTGGAATGCCGTGCGGGCGTCGCGGTGGGACGCGGAGCCCCCGGTGGCGGTGCAGTCCTGGACAAGCCACACCCCACCGGGGGTCCCCTACGTCAACGACCAGGACCTGCTGTCAACCTCATGGCCAAGCACGTCAGCCGGGCGAGTTGCTCGACGCGAACTGCAGCACCACCAAGGCCATCGACAGCGCCAGGCTGATCACGAAGCACGGTGTCCAGTCACCACCCACCTCGCGCCCCGCGGCGGCTCGAAACGGGCCAACGGTGGATTCGGAGCACCCCGGCTCGACGGTCAGCCCACCCGACCGCCCCACCGGATCTGCTGGTTCTCGAGGAGCTCGCCACCGGTGCAGCGCGGCAACACCTCGACGAGACAACTGAAATCAAACTCGAATCATTATCGAGTTTAGCGCGGCGCTGACGCCGCCGCGCCGGAACGCGCCGAGACTGCCCGGCACCACCGCAGAGCCTTGACAGCGCCCCGCGCGGGAGTAAACTCGAACTCGATTCGATATTGGTTTCGCGGGTACTCGCGGTACCCGCAGGGAGGCTCAACTCGTGATCTCAACCCGCTTCACCGAGCTGTTCGGCGTCGACCACCCGATCGTCTGCGGCGGCATGATCGGCGTCGGCACCGCGGACCTCATCTCGAAGGTGGCCGACGCCGGCGCCCTCGGCTTCCTCACAGCGCTGACGCAACCCACGCCGGAGGCCCTGGCGGGCGAGATCGCCCGGTGCCGGGAGATGACGGACCGGCCGTTCGGCGTCAACCTCACGGTCCTGCCCACCCGCGCACCGGTGCCCTACGAGGAGTACCGGGCGGCGATCATCGAGAGCGGGATCGACGTGGTCGAAACGGCCGGCAGCAACCCGGCGGAACACGTGGCCGCGTTCAAGGCCGCGGGCGTGCAGGTGATCCACAAGGCGGTGTCCGTGCGGCACGCCGTCAAGGCCCAGCACCTGGGAGTGGACGCCGTCAGCATCGACGGCTTCGAATGCGCCGGTCACCCCGGCAACGACGACATCCCCGGCCTGATCCTCATCCCCGCAGCCGCCAGGAAGGTGCACATCCCCCTCATCGCGAGTGGAGGATTCGCGACGGGCGACGGGCTGGCAGCCGCCCTCGCGCTCGGCGCGTGCGCCATCAACATGGGCACCCGGTTCGTCGCCAGCGCGGAGGCCCCGGTGCACCCCAACGTCAAGGACCAGATCGTCGCCAACGACGAACGAGACACCCAGCTGGTCTTCCGCGAGTTCAACAACACCGCACGGGTGGCGCGCAACGCGATCTCCGAGGAGATCGCCCACCGATCCCGGCGCCCCGGAGCGGTGTTCGACGACGTCGCCGAACTGGCCTCGGGCGCGCGAGGCAGGACCCAGGTGCTCGAACGTGGACAGATGGAAGACGGCCTGTGGTGGGCGGGCCAAGCGCAGGGACTCATCGAATCCGTCGAAACCTGCCACGACATCGTCACCGGCATCGTCACCGACGCCGAGAAGACCGTCGACCAACTCGCCGACCTCCGCGGATGAGTTCCCCTGCCAGCGACCGAACCTGGAGCGAACGGCCAATGACGTTCACCACCCTCGACCACCAGCTCGACGCGGGCGTTCTCACCACCACGCTCGACCGGCCGGACCACCTCAACGCCTTCACCCCGACGATGGCCGATGAACTCGAGCGAACGTTCACCGATGCCAACGACAACGACGACGTCCGCGCGATCATCGTCACCGGCTCCGGACGAGCCTTCTGCGCGGGCATGGACCTCGGAACTGAAGGCAACCCGTTCGGGCTCGACGAGTCCCGCTCCCCCGCCCTCGCCGACATGAGCGATTTGGACAGCCCGGAGATCCGCCATGTCCGGGACACCGGCGGGAGGGTCGCGCTGGCGATCCACTCCTGCCGCAAACCGGTGATCGCCGCGATCAACGGTCCCGCCGTCGGTGTCGGGGCGTCCATGACCCTGGCGATGGACGCACGTCTGATGTCGACGACCGCGCGGTACGGCTTGGTGTTCGGCCGCCTGGGCATCACACCCGAAGCGACCTCGACCTGGTTCCTCCCGCGTCTGGTCGGTATGGCCAAGGCGTTGGACCTCGTCTACTCCGCCGACGTCCTCGATGCCGAGGAAGCGTTCTCCGCCGGCCTCGTCAACGCCGTCCACCCGCCCGAGCAGCTGATGGCGCAGGCCCGCGAACTCGCTGACCGCTGGACGTCGAACCGGTCCGCAGTAGCGACCGCTCTGACGCGGCAGATGATGTACCGCAACGCGTGCCTCGACCATCCCGAGGACGCGCACCGCGTGGAATCGCTGGCGATGTTCTACACCAGCACCGGCGATGGGGCGGAAGGAGTGGCCGCCTTCCGCGAGAAGCGCTCCGCTTCCTTCGAACGGCGCGCATCCGACATGCCGCCGTTCTACGACGAGTGGGTCGCCGCAACGACACCTTAGGCATCTCATCCCGCACGGCCGCGGAGAACCGGAAACCACCACGATGTGCTCGCTAGGCCAGCACACGAAGCCCACAGCCAAGAGGCGGTTCGACACCGCGACGGCAGCCCTCCTGCTGCTCGTCGGCGTCGCCTTCGTGGCGCTCTGGACGTTCAGCGCCGCTACCGTCTTCGGCGACCCCTGCACGATCATCCCGAACCGCGCGGGCTGCTCCAGCAGCGAACGCCTACCCGGCGCGCTGGACGTGCACGGCCCTCCCACGCGCCAACCCGCCCGGCGACGCCAACCACGTCGGTACCGCCTCCCGCCAAGGCGCTCACCGGAACCGGTGGGCGCGAAAACATCCGATCCCAACAACCACCGAGGTACCGCCGGAGAAAACCCGACCGGTTCCGCCCGCCCGCGCAGCATCTCCACCGGCAGCGCCGAACTCGGGCTGCGCTCCGCCCGCACCCTGCTCACCCACATCAGCGGACCCGCGGGCCGACCGCGCGACAACCACCCAACCCGCGCTCGTCATCCGTGACTCCTGCGGATGCGCTGACCGCTCCGGCTCCTGCGGGGTTCAGCTCCGGACGCGGTGCCGACCGCATCGGCGGCGGAGGAGCGCTTCGCGTCCGCCATCGGCGGCATCGCCGCGCCCTGACCGACGTCGTCGACCTCGGCGCCGGCCAGAGCGCGGCCGAGCTGCACCTGCTGCGGTTGCCACCACCGCTGCTCCGACGGGGAGCCTGGGGCGGTTCCTCCGCCGGCGGCAGCGTGGGTCAGTGCCCGCGGTCGAGATCACCGAGCGGCAGCACGACCCGGCGGAACTGGTGGTTGATGACTTCGGCAGCGGCGATGTACCAGACGAGGATCGCCAAGGCGATGCCTGTCCAGCCTCCGAACGTGATGGCTGCTTCGTTGCCGGTGGCTTCCCCGATGATGAGCGGAACGAGCGTCGCTTCCACCAGGACGAACGCGAGGACGATCGCGGCTTTGGCGCGAAGCGAACCGATCAGCATGTAGAGGCTGAAGACCGCCCAGGGCGCGAGGAACAGCGCGGTGGCAGGACCGTGCAGCGGTTCCGGGACGGTGTCGAGGTACAGGGTCGCGAAAAGCGCGAAGGAAACCCAGAAGGCCCCGAAGGAGCCGAAGGTGACCGCCGGGAAGAGGTCCTCGTTGCGCAGGTGCCAGAAGGCGACGAGGATCTGGATGAGGCCGCCGAACACCCACGCGGTGGCCACGGCCCCTTCCAGCGCCACTTCGTCGATCAGGCCGGCGTTGACCCAGCTGAGGAGGAAGGTCGTGCCGGCGAACGCGCCGAACGCCAGCGGCGCTGGATTCACGCGCCCGGTGACGGCTTCGGCAGGGGGCGGTCTGGTATCCGTGTCGCTGCGGGAGCGGGTTGCTTGTGCCGTGCTCATGGTCTTTCCTCCGTGCGTAGCATCTGCCCGCGTTGACGGGGATTCGGGGAAAAGCGCGAGTGTCGGTCCTGCTGGTGGGTCAGAAGAACCAGGGCGGGACTTCGGGGCCGTGGCCCGTGGAGTCGAGGAAGCGGCCGCTGTGGAAGACCAGCGGTTCCCCGTCCCTGTCGCAGGTGGCCACGACGCGGCCGAGGAACACCACGTGGTCTCCTGCCGGGATCTCCTGCTGGACTTCGCATTCCACGTGGGCGAGGGCCCCGGGCACGATGGGAAGCCGGTGTTCGCCGTATTCCAGGGGAAGTCCGGCGAAGTGGTCCTCGCCCCGCCGGGCGAAGCGCATCGCGAGCTCGCCCTGCCGGGAGGACAGGACGCTGACGGCGAACGTGCCGCTGGCGCTCACCGCCTCGGTGGTGCGAGCACCGACGGTGAGGCTGACCAGGATCAGCGGCGGATCGAGGGAGACGGAGGTCAGCGAGTTCACGGTCATCCCGTGCGGCTGGTCGTCGGCCGTGGTCACGACGGCCACTCCGGTGGTGAACCGGCCCATCGTCCGGCGCAGCGTGGAGGGTTCGACGGCCTCGGCGGCTTCTGCGGGGTGGGTTGTCGGAGACATGTCGTTCCTCCTCATCGAGGGTGACGGAGGATTCAGGCGGCGTAGCGGACCTCGAACGTGACCACGCCCTCGTCGGTGCGCCACGGGCCGTGGGGCATGCCGGGCGGCCGGCAGGCGTACATGCCGGCGGTGAAGGTTTCGCCGAGGGTGATGTCGGTGAACGATCCTTCGATGATGTAGACCTCTTCCCAGAAGTCGTGCTTCTGCACTCCCAGAGGGGTGGAGTCCGCTCCCGGGGCATAGCGCAGGATGCGCGTGGCCACACCGGTGCTGGCATCCGACGAGAGGATTCGTTCGGTGATGGCGGGGTCGCCGCCGGCGCAGACGGTGTAGTCCACGTCGGTGACGGGGAAGAACTCGTACTCGGGTTTGGACATGGTGGGGATCTCCTCGTCGTTCGCTGTTCAGGCGGCGTCGTAGCTGGCGAGGAACGCGTCGACCTCGGCCACCGGCGCGTCGAAGCCGTAGTTGCGGTAGGCGTAGCCCTTCACGACGAAGGGCGCGCCGGCGTAGAACATCTCGTACTGGTGGTGGCGGCCCGCGAACTCGCTGCCGACCGCGTCCCAGGCGAGTTTGAACAGCTTGACCCGCTCGGCGGCCTCGGCGTTCGGGCTGTGCACGTAGCGGTCGATGTCGGCGCGGGTCTCGGGGTTGCGCATGTCGTCGATGCTGGAGGGGAGCTGCAGCACCCCGCCGCCGACGAGGTCGCGCAGGATCGCCAGCACGCGGGGGTACAATTCGGCCTGCAGCCCCATGGCGCCGTAAACGGCGCGCTCGCCCGGCCGCCACAGCCCCTGCTCGTCCGGCTCGGCGGTGTATTCCGCCGCGAGCACCCCGGATTCCACCAGCGAGGCGAGACTGGCCAGTTCCCCGAGCTTTTCCACCACGCCGGGGAACTTGTCGACGCCGTTGACGGCGGCGACCTTGCGCGCGATCCCGGCGAGGAACTGCAGCTTGACCGCGAACCGGATCTGGGCTTGCCAGTTGCCGAGGACGTGGGCGCCGGTGTCGAAGAACTGACGCCGCACTCCGGCGACGTCGCGGTAGACGAACACGCGCTCCCACGGGATGAACACGTCGTCGAAGACCAGCAGCGCGTCGGTCTCGTCGTAGCGCGTCGTCAGCGGGTAATCGAAGCTGCTGGTCGCCGCGGGGGCGTAGGGGCGGCGGCAGTACAGCTTCAGACCGTCGGCGTTGACCGGCACGACGAATCCGAGGGCGAAGTCGCGGTCCTCCTCGGTCAGCGGTTTGATGCAGGAAACGAAGATCTCGTCGGCGACCGCGCCACCGGTGGCGAGCATCTGCGCACCGCGCACGACGATGCCGTCCGCGCGCTCCTCGGCCACGCCGGCCTGGACGAGGTCACCGGCCCAGGCGTGCGCGGTGTCCGCGCGGGACACCTGGGGCGGGATGATCGCGTAGGAGACGTAGAGGTTCTCCCGCACCATCCGCTCGTGGAACGCCGCGACGTTGCCGGAGAAATCGTGCTCGTCACCGGAGAAGGATTCCGGGTGGGCAGCGAAGGCGGCCAGGAACGCGCCGACGTGGTCCGGACTGCGGCCCACCCAGCCGTGCGTGTGATGGGCCCACGACTCGACCGCCTGCCGGAACGCCGTGAGATCGGCGCGGCTGCGGGGAGTGGTGAACACCCGGTTGGTCTCCGGCTGGCCGGACACGCCGGCACGGGTGGTCATCCCGGTGTCCGGGTCGGCGGCCTTGTCGAACAGCTCGGCCATCGTCGTGGCGATCGGTGAGAACGCCGGGTGGTGGGCCACGTCGTGCACGCGCTCGCCGTCGACGTAGATCTCCCGATCGTCCTTGATCGAGGCCAGGTATTCGGATCCGGTTCGCATCACAGGCTCCTCTGCTTCGTTTCGTAGGAATGGGTCAGGGTCCGGCCGTCGGTGAGGCGCAGGTGCGTCCGCCAGCAGCTGCCGTGCACGAACTCACCCGTCAACAGCGGAAGCGTTCCACCGAAGACGACCAAATCACCGGGAACCTCGCCGAGGATCTCCTCGAGTCGGGTCAGCAGATCCGCGGGCGCGCGCAAAGTGGACAGAAAGCCCCGCTGGTAGGGATTTTCGTCGACGCTGCTGGAGGCTGTGATCCCGTCCCAGTCCACAGCGGAGGGGTCTTCCCCGAAGGGAACCACCAGCTGTCCGATCGGTTTCGGGCAGGCCGCCTTCGACGCGGCGATGTGGTGGCGTTCGAGCGAACGGTCCGTGTGGTCGGAGCCCACCGCCAGGTAGTAGTAACCGCGGTGGCGGACCAGGACCGGTTCGACCTCTCCCGAGGTCGCCGCACCGTCCACGCCGATGACGCTGTCGGTCGTCAGCAGCGCGGGGTTCAAGTCGTAGAAGGCGGGCACGCTCGCCGGTTCCGGCACTCCGATGGCCGCGAGCTCGGCGATGTGCTCGGCCACGGCCTGCTCGTCGCGGGCGGTGTAGCCGGCGACGACCAACCGTTCTGGCACCACGTCGAGGCGGTCCTCCGTGCCGGCGACGTAAAGCCGCAGCACCGTCCGATCACGATTCACGAAAGCCCTCCTTGTCCGGCGGTGTCGGCGATGTGGCCATGCTGGCGCGGTCCCGTCGGGAGCAGTCGTCGATCGCGCAGGACCGGGAACTGCTCCCGGGTCCGCCGCACGCCGGCGGGGTCCACCTCGCAGGTGGTCAGACCTTCCTCCGCACCCGCTTCCACCAGCACCTCGCCCCAGGCGTCGACGATCCGGCTGTGCCCGCCGAGGTCGGTCCCGTGCTGCTCGCCCACGGCGTTGCAGGCGATGACCAGCACCTGCTGCTCCACGGCTCGGGTGGTGGTGAACAGCTGCCAGTGCGCGCGCCGCGCGGCCGGCCACGCCGCCGGCACCACGACCGCCTCGGCGCCCGCGTCGACCAGTCCCCGCCACAGCTCGGGGAACCGCAGGTCGTAGCAGGTGGTGGAACCGAGCGGTCCGAGCGCGGTGTCGACCGCCGAGACGGTCTCGCCACCGGTGAGCAGTTCGGCCTCGCGGGACTGGTAGCCGAACACGTGCATCTTGCGGTAGGTGTGCACCACGCTGCCGTCCGGGGCGATCAGGACGGCCGTGTTGTGCAACTTCCCCGCGTCGTCGCGTTCGAGCACGCTGCCGAGGTGGACGTGGGCGCCCAGGTTCCGGGCCCACTCCCTCCCGGCCGAGACCGTTTCCCCGTCCAGCGGCTCGGCGAGCGCGTCGTAGTCCTCGAAGAAGAAGTAGCCCGGCGCCCACAATTCGGGAAGCACCACCAGGTCGGCCCCCCGCGCCCGCTGGACCATCCGGCCGACCCGTTCGAGCCGGTGCGCCACCGGCTCGGCCGGTGGACTGGCGACCTGGACCATCACGACCTTCACGAGTCCACCCCCGAGCCGAACTCTCCGGCCGGCGGGACCCAGTCGACGATGGCCGGCAGGTTCAACGTCGCCAACGTGCTCGCGAGGTGGGTGCCCACGGCGTGCGCGGCGCGGTCCGCCTCCCCCGTGCGAATCGCCGCCACGATCGCCGCGTGCTCGTCCAGCACGGTCCGCACCCGGTCCTCGGCCGCGGCCACGGCGTGCAACCCCATGCGCACCTGCCGCTCCCGCAACGACTCGTAGAAGTCGGCGAGCACCGGATTCCCGGCCCTGCGCACGATCGTGCGGTGGAACGCGCGGTCGCAGTCGATGAAGGCCACCGGATCCTCGGACACGGATTCCTGCTCCGAGACGAGGCGATCCAGTTCGTCCGCCAAACCCCCTGCCACGGGGGCGACCTGGCGAACGCACCAGTCCTCCACCAAACCGCGGGCCTGCATGACCGCCTGCACCTCGCTGTCCGAGATCGGCGGCACGAACGCCCCCTTCTTGGGCACGATCTGCACGACCCCTTCGGCCTGCAGCCGCAGCAGGGCCTCGCGCACGGGCGTGCGCGAGGTGCCCGCCGCTTCGGCCACCCCCACTTCGGTCAGGAACGAACCCTCCTGGCGGGGCAACCGGGCGATGTAGCCCTTCAACCACCGGTAAGTCACATCCTGCGCGGATCCAACTCCCTGCGCAGAGCTTTGTTCACGACTCATAGGCTTACTGTATACATGTTGCGCACTGGTAGCACAAGAGTGGTGTGCACTTCTGGGGTTCCTGGACGCGGGCGTTCCCGGACGTCCGGGCGGCGAGCTCGGACGCGGAGTCAGTCCGCGCGGTGCGTGACGAGCCCGGAGGAGACGGTCAACCGGACGTCCGCCTCGCCCACCTCGTCGGCCGGCGCGGCCACCGGGTCCACGGCCAAGGCCGTCAGGTCGGCGCGACAGCCCACCGCGATCCGCCCCGCCTCCCCCGCGACGCCGTCGGCGATCGCGGAGTGCGTGGTCATCCCCTCCAAGGCCTCGATCCCCGTCAGCGCCTGGTCGGGACGAACCGGGGCCTCGCCCGATCCCGGCGGGCACCGCAGCCGCGCGTGGGCGAGCACACCGCGGGCGTCGTAGGCGGCCACCGGCCAATCGGACCCGAGCACCAAGATTCCACCGGCCGCGCGGACGTCCCGGCACGGCCAGGCACGCGCCGCGCGCTCAGTCCCCAAGCGGACCGACCAGTCGTCACTGCGATCGGCGTGCACGTACCCCGCGTGGGACGGCTGCATCGAGGCGACGAGCCCGGTGTCGACGAGACGGCGGACCTCTTCGCGGGGAAGCGTTTCGAGGTGCTCGACGCGGTGGCGCACGCCGCCGGTGTCGATGCCGGTGAAGCTGTCGATGACGTGGCCGACCCCGGCGTCGCCGATCGCGTGGGTCGCGGTCGGCACCTTCGCCTCGGCGAGGCGGCGCACGGCCGCGGTGTACTCGGCGGGATCCCGCCAGAACGCGTCGGTGTTCTGCCCGAAGCAGTCGGCGTGGTGCAGCCAGGCCGAACCGTTCTCGACCGTGCCGTCGATGAAGAACTTCACCAGGTCGACCGCCCAACGCCGACCGCGCCGGCCGTGCAGCGCCATGCTTTCGTCGATGTCGTCGCCGGGCATGCACCACGGCGCCACCCGCAGGCGCAGGGGGAGCTCGCCGCGGGATTCCAGGTGTTCGAGGATGCTGAACGTGCTGCCTTCGGCGTCCATGACCGTGCCGCCGGTCAGGCCCGTGGCGGCCATGCGCCGGAGGTCCTCGCGCACGCGAGCGCCCACCTCCTCCAACGGCACCGCCGGCATCGCCTCGGCGACGGCCTGCATCGCGGCGTGCTCGACCAGGAACCCGGTCGGCCGCCCCCGCTCGTCGCAGACGATCTGCGCACGCTGCTCGAACTCGCGCGGACCGGTCACGTTCGCCCTCCGCAGCGCCTCCGTGCTGACCAGCGCCGAGTGGCAGTCGGAGAAGTAGACGAAGACCGGCACCCCCGGAAGCAGTTCGTCGAGCAGCTCCCGCGTGATCGGCACCTGGCCGAAGGCGTTGTGGTTGAGCCCGAACGCGCGCACCCAACCGCTGCCGTCGGGACGGGTCGCGGCGAGCGCGCTGCGGACCGCGTCGAGATCGCGGCAGGCGCTCAGATCGGTGCCGGTGAACGACGTCGCCGCGAGGATCGGGTGCATGTGCCCGTCGACGAGACCGGGCACCGTGGTCGCACCACCGACGTCGACGACCTCGGTCTTCTTCCCGCTCAGGGCCAGCGCGTCGTCGTCCAGCGCCACGATCCGGCCATCGTGGACAGCGATGGCGTGCGCCCTGGGGCGTTCGGGGTCGAGCGTTCGGGCCACGGTTCCCACGACGAGGAGCTCAGCGGACCGCATCGGCCACCTCCACTTCACGGTCTTCGGCGATACCGGCGAACGAGGCGGGGCGGTTGCGGCGCAACCACAACCCCCACCCGACGCCGACCGCGCAGGTGACGGGCAAGACGAGCAGCAGCACCGCGTTGACCGCGCCCGAGGCTTCGGTGAACAGCTCGACGTGCGTGGTGGCGAGCACGAGCGCGGCAGCCATCGCCGCGGCCGACAGCACCGGTGCGAGCACGGTGCGCCACACGCCTTCGGAGTTCGACACGCGGCGGAAGAACACGACGACGGAGACCGCGGTTACCGCCTGCAGGAGCATGATCCCGAACACGCCCGGCGTGTTCACCCAGATCAGCAGTTGCCGGTACGGATCGGCGCCGGCGATCGCGAACGCCGCGACGACCACGAGCGCGAGCGCGCTTTGCGCGATCCCGGCGACGTACGGCGACTGCGTGCGCGGGTGCACCGCGGCGAGCCGCCGCGGCAGCAGCCCCTCCCGCGTGATGGACAGGGCGTAGCGGGTGACGGCGTTGTGGAAGGCGACCAAGCTCGCGATCACGCTCGTGACGGTCAGCAGGTGCATCACCGTGGTGGCGGCGCCGCCGAGGTAGGTGTCCGAGGCGGTGAAGAACAGCTCCACCGGGTTGTTCTCGGCCGCCGCGAGGACGCCCCGCGAGCCGTAAGCCTGGATGATGCTCCACACGATGAACGCGTAGGTCGCGGCGAGGATCGCCACCGCGACGTACGTCGCCCGCGGGACGGTCCGCTGCGGATCCCGGGATTCGGCGCGGTAGATGACCGTGGCCTCGAATCCCATGAACGCGGCGAACGCGATCGGGAGGATGCTGGCCATCCCGGAGCGGAACACGTTCTCCGGGGCGAACGAGCTGAAACCGAGGCCTTCTGCACTGCCGCCCTGGAACAGGATCGCGAGGGCGAGCACGAGCAGTATTCCGGTCTCCAGGGTGAGCATCACCGCGAGGAACTTCGCGCCGAAGTCGACGCTGCGGAAGCCGACGAACCAGACCAGCACGACGCTCGCGAGGGCGTAGGCCCACCACGGGAGGTCGAGCCCGAACACCGCGCTGAACGTCTCCTCCGCCGTGACGCCCAGCAAGCCGTACACCCCGATCTGGAGCGCGTTGTAGGAAACGAGCGCGACCAGCGCCGCGGCCACTCCGGCGGTCTTGCCGAGACCGCGGGAGATGTAGGCGTAGAACGCCCCGTTGGTGACGTAGCGCGACATCGCGGTGAAACCGACGGCGAAAACGCTCAGCGCGACACCGGCGAACAGGTAGGCCGCAGGGGCTCCCAGGCCTCCGACGAGCACGGCCAGCGGCGCGACACCGATCATGACCATGAGCGGCGCGGCGGCCGAGACCACGATGAAGACCAGATCCTTCGTCCCCAGGGCACCGCGCTTCAAACCCGTGCCGGATTCCTCGGACGACCCCTGGGAACTGGCGTTGGAGGGCATGCGCTGCCTCCTCATAATCGAAACCGATTAGATTTAGGTTTGGCTGGTACCGTAAGGACTCAGCAGCGTCGACGGAAGAGGGGAAGATGACGCGAGGGACGCAACGCCGCTCCGGCAGGCCGCGCACAGCCGTTCTGGATCGCGACCGCATCGGCGCGGCGGCGCTGGCCCTCGTCGACGAGACCGGCGACTTCACCCTCCCCGAAGTCGCCCAACGACTGGGAGTGCGGACCGCCTCGCTGTACCACCACGTCGACGGACGCGCCGGAGTCGTCGAGCTGCTCCGGGAGCAGGTCAAGAACGAGATGGACATGACCGCGCTCGACGATCCGTCGTGGCGGACGGCGATCACCGGTTTCGTCCGCTCCTACCGGGCCGCCTTCGCCCAGCACCCGCGCGTCGTGCTGCTGCTGGCGACGACGACCGTCCGCTCGCCCGCGGTGCTCGCGGCCTACGACAAGCTGGTCGGCCACCTCACCGGCAACGGCATTCCCCCGGAACGGGCCATGACCATCCTGACCGCGGTGGACAACTTCGTGATCGGCTCCGCTCTCGACCTCGCAGCGCCGAGGAGGATGTGGGAGATCCCGGAAGGGGTTCAAGCCCCCCACCTGGCCGCAGCGCTGAGGGCGTGCGATGACATCGACCGGCACTCCGAGGAGGCCTTCGAACGCGGGCTGTCCCACCTCCTCGCCGGCATCGCCGAGGAGATCACCACGCATCGCCAGGACTGAGTATCCGGCCGGAGTTCCACTCCCGCACGCGGAAGGAATTCCTCCGAACTCCGCGACGGGAACCGCCCGCGGTGGCGCAGTCGAGCACCGCGGTTGCGAACCCCACGGGCTCGTCCAGATCTGCGAGCCGACGGCGGGTCGGCGCACCCAACGTTCCTACGGCCCGGCGGCAGGTCCGTCTGCGGCGTGGACGAGGGACTCCGCCCGCGACGCACCAGATCCTCGTGCGCCGGCGAGCCGGGCCGCAAGCCTTCTTCGGCCGACGTTTCTTCCCGAACACGCACCACCACTCGTGGGACGAGCAGATCTTCCACACCGTGCGCTCCGAGGCCGAGTGCCCGGCAGTGGTGACCTCGTCGTGCACCGACCGGTAGCCGAACTCCGGGTCCTCACGGTGAGCGTCGAAGATCGCGTTCGCCAGCTAGGCCTCGGCTAGTTCGGCGTCGGTGACCGGCTGACGCAGCCAGGCGTAGTAGTGCTGGCGGTGGAGCTTGAGCACCCGACACGACACCGCCACCGGCATCCGAATCCGGGCCTGGGGGCGGCCACCTCCTTCACGAGCGGGGAGAGCCTTTTCCCGGCAGATTGCCCTGCGACAGATACGCCGCCGCCCGCCGCAACACCTCGTTCTCCTGCTCCAACAGCCGATTGCGACGCTTGAGTTCCCGCAGCTCCCGCGCTGCATCCGTGGTGACGCCTGGCGTCACGCCGTCTTCGACGTCGGCCTCACGCAGCCACTTCTGCAACGTCATCGGATGGACTCCGAAGTCATTCGCGACCTGCTCGACCGTCACACCCGACTCGCGGTTGTGGGCGACCCGGACAACGTCCTCACGGAACTCGCGTGGGTACGGTTTGGGCACAGCGACATCCTTCCAGCCTGCACATCAGCAAGCGATCTCAGGTGTCACAGATCCCCTCAGCAGCCCCGTTTGATCTTTCTGGGTGAACTGTTTCCAAGTTCAGGAGGGTTGCCCCTCGGGGTGGCTACGGTGCCGCTCTGCAACTTCGTTGAAGAGGAGCGGACATGCCACGCTCAGACGCGGCCTCATCGCGGGAGCGGCCGTGGCGCTGGCAGCAACGGGGGTACCAGCCTCCGGGGCAGCCGCTGACGGTTCGGCACCTCAGGTGACTGCGAGCGTGGATGCAGGGCAGCAAGACCTCGTTCTCGACCTGCCGGACGGCAGCGATCATGCGGTGATCGACGAGCGTGGCAACACAGTGCTCTGGCGAGGTCGTGGCGATACGCGCTTACCGTTGCAGCACGGCACGATGGCGCGGCTGACGGTCGTGTCCCTGTCCTCAAGCGGGGCCACGCCCGTGGCGAGCGTGCTGGCCACCAACCCGAAACCGCAAGCACAGCTCACCCCGTTGACTGCCGTCACCACGAGCGAGAACACGACGGTGGACTGGGGCGCGATTGCCGGCGCTACCTCATACAAGGTGCTGGAAGGGAAGGCACGCTCGGCCCGCCCGCTGACCGACATCTCCGAGACCACAACGCACCTACCGACCACGCTCGGCGAAGAAGGTCGGTTCGAGATCATCAGCAACCCCATCCAGCAGCCCCAACCTCAAGAGGCGAACCAGCGCCCCGGTGCGGTGACCTATCGCTACGGCGTGGAAATCACGCCACCGGACACGGATATCGGCAGTCTGCCGGCCACGGCCCAGGCCGGCGATGCAGTCCCGGCGTCTCCGGAGATCATCACTACCGAGAACTCGTACGAAACCTACATTCCCAACAAGTACATCGATTCTCCGGAAGATCCACTGGGGCTGACATGCGAAGGAGACTTGGCTGGTACCGACTGGTGGTACACCGGCGACAACCGCGATGTCGGCTACAACACCGGCAAATACCGCACTCGCACGGTGGCCAACATGCCGTGGCAACCCGGCGCGACGCAGACCAGCAAAGACGTCCATCCCACCAACCGCTACGAACGCCTCGACAACGGCCGGCTGGTCTACGATTCCACCCGCCAGGCCGACAGCGACGGCATCGACGTGCGGGCGTTGAGCAACGACGGCAACTACACTCGCAATGTGATCGAACACGAAGCGGGCAACCCCTTCTGCAACCCGCTCGCCACCATCAGCTACGACAGCCAGCAGGACATCTACCAGGACGGCGGGCACTGGATCTACGGGCAGCACGACAAGATGCCCAATCACCAGCTCTACCGCGTGGATTTCGTCCAGCAGAACCCCAACGATCCCGATAGTCCCATCACGGAACGACGCGACCTCGTGTTCAACCACGAACTCTCCGACCCCAACTGCCTGGTGCAGCCCTGGCCCGGTTGTGGATCCTGGCGGTACCAGTACGTCCGGTGAGATGATCGCAGCAGGCGGAGCTGTTCTGTGAGGTGACCTCGGGTGGACCGATCCATGATCAACACCGCAGTGCGCTGGGCTGTAGCCCTCGTCCTGGTCGTGTTCTTCATGTACTGGTCGATCTTCATTGCCAGCTTGCTGGGATGGAGCTTCAGCCCACGAGGCCCACACCGCCTCCTCGAATCCCCATTCGCGTTACCGCTTTCGGTACTCGTCGGCGCGCTGGGCATTGCCAGCGCCCGACGAGTACTCCACTACAAGATGCTCACCCCGTGGCTGCTGGTGGGTGCGCTCCCTGCCCTGTACTTCGGCCTGGTCGAAACAGCAGTGCTCGAGATCTGAGGAAGAGCACTTGCCCGATACCCGAAGCTGGGCTGATCCAGCCAACTGGTCAGCGGTAACGTTCAATCTTCCCGACTCTTCTCCAAGGACCCCGCCCCGAGTCGTCTCGCGAGCGGGCCGAGCTCGGAAACCACCGCTGGCGTCGGCGCGCCGCGCTACCGTTGCCTCATGCCGCGCCGCTACACCGATGCCAAGCTGGACCCCTACGAGCTGCGCCCGGTCGGTGACAAGGTCACCGGAGTGACGGTGCGCTACGACGTGTGGATCGGTGGCGGCGTCCTCGGCTATATCCGCCGGAGCGTGCGCCCGCGCGGTTGGCAGGCCTACACCACCACCGGTACGTCCCGTCCGGCACGTCGGCAGCGGTCGTGTGGCACGCACGCGCCAAGACGCCGTGGTGGATCTGCTCACCGCGCTCGGGGTGCAGGAAGGGACTGAATAGGGGGCAAGCCGATGGGAACACCGCAACGCATAGTCGTGTGACCTGCGCATTTACGCAGGTGGCGACATCAGGCGGCATTGTGGCGCCTTTCGGTCCTCGGGACATTCCGCGGATGCTCGCGCGAGGCGCTGACAGCGCCACTCAGCGCCTCGATCTCGGCCGGACTACCGCGGGAAGCGCCGGTGCGTCGTGCCGCTACGCCCCCTGGTGACCACGATCAGTGACAGCGCCCGGAGCCCGGGCCTGGCTATACAGGTCGCTCGATTACGAGAACTCACCAGACTCAGGCTCCGCGTGGTGCTCGGCCGCCAGTCATCCAGCACCTCGTGCGCGGCACTGGCCCAGCGTTTGAGCCTGATCGAGTCCGCCGTACTGCTGTTCATCAGGGACCTCCGGGTGCGGCCGTGGCGAGCCCGGCCTGTTCGGTGACGGCGGCCAGCCGGGAGTCGTAGGTGCCGAACGTCGGCGCGGGCGAGGCACCGAGCGCGGTGGCGAGGTGCAGCCCGCCGAGGAGCTGTTCAGCCTGATCACTTACGGCTTCATCGGCCTCGATTCGACGCAGGGCCCGGAGCAGTTCGCCCCGGAGTAGCGCCGAGAACATGATCACTTCGGTATCCTCGAGGTCCTCAGGCTCACCGACCTCCTGGACGGCCAACACCTGCGGGTTCATCGTCGTGATCGTGCCCGCCAGCGAGGCGAGCTTAGCCTGGTACTGCTCGTCAGTGTCCGGGCCCGCCTCGCTGTCCGGACGGAACAGGTTCTCCAGGTTCCACGTCGCGACCCTGACCACAGCATGGTCCCTGCCCGCATCGACACCACGTCCATGATCACTCTCGCGGCGAGGCGGCCAGCGTGCAACACCGCCGCGGTCACCAGCAGGCCAACATCCCCTGACCCCGTCCCGAGCGACCATCTCCGGCGCGGACGATCTGCCCCGCAGGAGCGGCGCCCGCGCGCGAGTAGCGCTCCCACCCATGTCCGCACCTCGCTACGTGGCGGCTCAAGGGACTCTCGGTAGGTCTTCGGGAGCAACCAGCCTACTCAGACGGTTCGCGGGAGGCCGGGTTTGGCTCCTGCTCGGGTGAGGGTGGCTCAGTCGAACCGGGTGGCGTGCTGGGGGCGAGGTCCTCGGCCGGTGGGGCAGGCCAGCTCGCGGCGATGGCGGGAAGTTGCTCCAGGGCAACGAGTCCACTGTCGGCGAGGATGATGTGGGCTGGGCCGGTGGCGGTGGCGGTGACCTGGATGCGCTGCAGCATGCCCTGGCCGGTGGTCAGCGAAAGGTGCGCAGCATCGACGAGTTGGCCGCTCCACCAGCGGTGGGCATGCATCTCCGTGACGGTCTGCCAGGGGCTGGCGACCGGGCTGACCTGCCAGCCGGCCTGCTGCAGCTGGCCCACACACGCCAGCACCGCATCGGGCTGCATCCGTGCCTCCTGTGCCGGACGGGGCCGGGACTTCCAGCCTCCATGCACCTCAAGGGCCCGGTCAAACAAACCCACCCACCCGACAGGCCCGCCGCAGCGCAGCGAGTCCCGCTCCGAGGCAGAGCCAGCGTGCGGGGCCAGCGAGCCCTCGGCTGCGGCGCACTGTGATGGCCGCATAGCACGGCGTGTCCGCGGTCATGTCGGACTGCCCCGCGTGCACGCACCCCAGCACGGCGGGTGGCCCCACTTCGCGCCAATCGCGACTATGGCGCGGAACGGGTCGTCTCAGAACCACCGTTCTGAAACTCGGGCCGCGTGGGGGACTCGCAGACCTACGACCGCCAGCTCGACGCACTCGCCGCGGCCAGAGTCGTCCGGAACTACTTCCAGGTCTTGCGCTCCTGGCCATGGCCAGGAGCGCAAGACCTACCAGCCGGCCGCACCTCCGTCCTTGCGGTGGTCCGATCCCGCGCGGTACACGCCCGCCACCGGTTGCTCGTCGGCGATGCCAAGCCGAGGACTACTCGCCTCGTCGGGGTGAGGTTCGAACAGCACCGCCTGGTAGCCGCCCATGGGCTCACCGCTGCTGGACTCGACGTGGTGGCCCTTGTCCGTGAGCCCACCGCCGACCACGTCCGCGAGGTTCGACTCCAGCTTGACCGTGTTCTCGTCCTGGTCGTGGCGGAACCGTGCCGCGTCTCCGGCAGCTTGCACGTTCATCCCGAGGTCGAACAGGTTCACCAGTTCCTGGACCTGGCCTTGCGGCTGCATCGCCCCGCCCATGTTGCCGAACGCCAATACGGGGGCACCGTCCCGTGTCACAAACGCCGGAATGATGGTGTGGAACGGCCGCTTCCGGGGCGCGACCACGTTGGGGTGATCGCCGTCCAAGGAGAACAACGCACCCCGGTTCTGCAGCGTGAATCCGTAGTCGGGCACCCCGATGCCAGAGCCGAAATGCTCGTAGACGCTGGAGATGAACGAGACCATGTTGCCCCAACGGTCGGCGGCGAGGTAGATCGTGCCGCCGTCGGGCGTGGCGCGCACGACCGGTTCAGCGGCCCGGTGGGGATCGATGCGGCGGGCCAACTCGCGCGCGTGCTCCTTGGACAGCAATCGGTCCAGAGGAACGTCGACGAACCGCGGGTCGCCGGTGTAGGCGTGCAGATCGCTGTAGGCCAGCTTCTTCGCCTCGATCAGGAAATGCCAGAAGTCCGGGGACCGCGAACCGAGCGCGGCCGGATCGAACCCGTGCTCGGAACCGCACGCCTGCAGGATGGCCAGCATCTCGAGCGTGGCGAACCCCTGCGTGTTCGGGGTCATCTGGTGGATCTCGTAACCCCGGTAGTGCACCGAGATGGGATCGACCCATTCGGACTCGAACTCGGCGAGGTCGGCGGCGCTCATCCGCCCTCCGCCCCGGCGGATCTTGTCCACCATCGCCTCGGCGATCTCACCCCGGTAGAAGGCGTCGCGCCCCCGCCGCTGCAGCGTCCGCAGCGCTGTTGCCATGTCCGGGTTGCGGAAAATGCTGTAGAGCTCGGGCGCACGCCCGTCGACCAGGTAAGCCGCCGAAGCGTCGGGATCGGCGCGTACCCGATCGACCGCGTCGACCCACTGGCTGTGGATGCGTTCGGTGATCCCGAAGCCCTCCTCGGCAGCGCGGGCGGCTGGCTCGAGAGTCTCGCGGAAGCTCAACTGCCCGAAGCGGCCCAGCAGCCGATGCCAGCCATCGACCGCGCCGGGCACGGTGACGGTGTTGACCCCTGCGGTCGGCATTCCGGTCCGCGCATCGTGGCCGAGACGCGCGAAGTAGTCCGGTGTCCACGCTGACGGCGCCCAACCGCTGGCGTTGAGTCCGAACAGTTTCTGCTGTTCCGCCGAGTAGTACAGCACGAACGTGTCACCGCCGAGGCCGTGGCTCTCGGGTTCGACGACCGCGAGCATCGCTGCCGCGGCCACGGCGGCGTCGGCCGCGGTGCCGCCATCACGCAGGATCTGCACTCCGGCCTGGGCGGCGCTCCACTGGCTGGTGGCGACCACGCCGTGCCGCGCCACCAGTTCGGAACGGGTTTGCTCGGTCCAGTTGCTCCCCCGGTCTCCGCGCACCGGCCCAGGTTTCTGCGCTGCCGGCGCACTCGACGCTGCCGTGCCGAACATCGAGGGACCGACCGTTGACGCTCCGGCCAGCGCCGCTGTCGACGCAAGCGCCTGGCGCCTCGAAACCTTCCGCGCACCGGGCTTGCCGAATTCTGTGGAGACCGCGTTGTCCTCTCTGCCCTGGTGCATACAGCAGTCCTCATTTCTCTTGGCAGCAAAAGGGGGAAGGAGTCGCTACACCGTCGAAAGGAAGGAATCACGCCGGAAGGGCCGCGAACAGCGTGATGATCTCATCGGCCGGATGCGCCGAGAAGGACCAGTTCTTGCTACATGGACCCGGACCAGTTGCTGATCACGAGCCCCGTGGCACCCGCGCGGGGGAGAACCCCGCGCCGTCGCCAGGGTCCGAATCGACACCCCTTCGGAGGTGGGAACCGGATACGTCGGAACGGGCCACGCTACTGTCCACGCATGCGCGACTCCGACCCGCCCTGTGACGACTCCGAGATCGACCCGATCAGCGCGATGTTCTCAGCGCCGGATCACGCCACCCGGCAGGCACTGCTGCCCGGGGCTGTGGCACAGGCCGCCGAGATGGCCGGCAAGATGCGCGCCACCATCGCCACCTGGCAGGAAAGCACCGACCCGGGCATTGCCCGGCTGGTCGAGCACGCCCGTGACAGCGTCGACATGCACGAACAGTTCGTCGCACGCTGGGACGGCAGCCTCGTCGACGAGGCCTCCTGGCCGATCTTGGCCGCGGAGCTGCACCGATTGGTCTTCACGTGGGCCCACATCGTCGAAACCGTCATGCCCGAGAACGCGGAGTGAGACCCAGCTCCGCAACTCGGACTGCGGCCAGTAGGCCCGGTTCTCCTGAACGTGTCCCCGAGTGCCAAGTACGGCGTCAGTGCTGATGAAGACGCTGATGTCGACAGCTGCTGACCCCACGACCATGGTCGCGATCGTCTGTGCGGCAGCTCGGTGAACTGCGAAAATCCGCTCCCTTGCGGCTCAGGTCAGTCTCGGGAGCACCAGGCCAAGAAGGGTGGGGACCCGTTGGTGTGGCTGCCGGAACCTCCTCATTGGCAGCTACCTCGCCGCGCAGCATCACGATCAGCCGAAGCCGTGGAAGATCCTCACCGAGGCGCACGTCGTCGACGTCGTGCACCGGCCCCGATAGCACGCGGCCCCGGAGTCCCACGACGACGCGGGCGCATCCGGGGCCCCTTCCGCCGTATCCGCAGACCGGCGGCCTCTGCTCACAAGGTAGCCCATGCCAGGGGCGGGACACCAACACCACGCCAGCGCGTGGTCAGAGTGTTCCAGCCTCGCGGTGTGACCTGACGGATCCCTTGCGGACGTGGTCCTGTGGCGATGCGTGTGGCCGCGTGTTCTGTACGCGCGGTGTCGTTCGAAGGTCGGGTTACGGTCGGGCTCGTGGTTTCTGCATCTGGTGATGTCGCGCCGGCGGTGGCCGACGTGTTGGGCACCGGTGGGGTGTATCGGGATCCGCTGTGGCGGGTGACGGTGCAGCTCAGCGACCTGGAGCAGGAGCTGCTGCGGTCGTGGTGGGTGCGCCGGCTCGGGTTCGTCTCCCACGCTGGTGCGGCATCGATCGCCACGACCCAGTCCTATACGCGGCTGGAGCATTCGTTGGGGCTGCTGGCGTTGACCGCGCATTTCGCCCCGGACGATGCTCCCGCCCGGGCCGCGGCGCTGCTGCACGACGTGGGACATCTGCCGCTGAGCCACACCTTCGAAGGGGTGGTCGGGCTGGAGCACCATCAGCTGGGTGCGCAGCGCATCGGTGAGCTCGCCGGGGTGTTGGCCGCACACGGTCTCGATCCCGAGGAGGTGATCGCTGTCGAGGCCGGCAGGCGCGCCTCGGTGCTGCGCGGGGCTCGGGTGCGCTCAAGCTGGACCACCTCGAGTCGCTGGTGCGCAGCGGCCGCGCCCACGGGCGCACGCGGCAGGCACCGCCGGAGACCCTGGCGCGGCTTGCGGTGGTCGATGGGGCGGTGAGCACCGATGTCGACACCGGTCAGTACCTCGCCGAGCTCGTCGCCGGCGAGGCTCGCTGGTTGTGTTCGACGGTCAACGCCGTGCCCAGCGGCGTGGTGCGCCACCTCGCCACCGTCCTGCTCGCCGATGCTTCCCCGGCGCGGCGCGGTGAGATCGTGGCCATGACCGACGACGAGTTCTGGGCGCTGCTGCTCACCGACCCGGCCACCGCCCCAGCGGCCCGCACGCTGCGTCGCGATCCGGCCTGGCCGACCCGCGACCTCGACACCGCCGACGGTGAGGGCATCGTCTACACCGTCGCCGGCCTCTACCTCGACATGCCGCTCGTCGACGGGCGCCCGCTGGCTGCCACCCATCCGGCCTTCGCCGAGCTGCCGACCATGCCCTGGGGCTGCCGCATCCTGCCTCCGCCCGAAACCACCCTCAACAGCATCTCGTAGACCGATCGATGCTCGAGATAAGAGCTGCTCGTTGGGAATGGCCCGGTTGGTTCGGGTGTTTCGATTGACGTGACCAGCCAGGACGAAGCTCCCCAGATGAAGCGCCAGCGCGCCGACTCGTCAGACCTTG